>JAAANZ010000125.1 GCA_009909065.1 Alphaproteobacteria bacterium
CTTCGCCTTCGCCGAGTGTTCGCGGGGAGTCGAAACCCACCCAGATGCCGACCACAAGGTCTGGCGAGAAACCGAAGAACAGCGCATCCTTGTAGTCATTCGTGGTGCCGGTCTTGCCTGCCAGTGGCTTGCCGACGCGGCGCGCGACGCGCCCTGTCCCGCGCTCGATCACGCCTTCGAGCATGTGCACGGTCTGGTAGGCCACGATGGGGTCGAGCACCTGGGCGCGAGGGTCGTCCAGTTCGGGCGGCGGGCCTCCGTCCCAGGCCTCGGCATTGCAGCCGGTGCATTCACGCGGGTCGTTGGTGTAAAGCGTGTTGCCATGCCGGTCCTGAACCCGGTCCAGCAATGTGGGCGTGACGCGCTTGCCGCCATTGACCAGCGCCGCATAGCCCTTGGCCATGTTCCAGGGCGAGGTTTCACCGGCGCCGAGCGCCATGGCCAGATAGGGGTCGAGCTCTTCATAGATGCCCAGCCTTGTGGCGAGATCGGTGACCGCCTCCATGCCGATATCCTGGGCCATGCGCACGGTCATCAGGTTCCGGGATTTTTCCAGCCCGAGCCGGATCGTGGACAGGCCGTAGAAGCGCCCCTCGGCATAATTGCCCGGAGACCAGAAATCGTTTGCCTCGACATCGAACTCGACAAAGGGCGCGTCGAGCACCTTCGTTGCCGGCGTGTAGCCGTTTTCAAGCGCGGCGGCGTAAACGAAGGGCTTGAAACTCGATCCGGGCTGGCGTTCGGCCTGGGTGACGCGGTTGAACGCGCTTTTCCAGAACGAGTAGCCCCCGGACATGGCGAGGACACGCCCGGTATGGGGGTCGAGCGCGAGCAGCGAGCCTTCGACCTCGGGTACCTGGCGCAGGGCGGCCGTGCCGATGGGCCGGCCGGGTGTTTCGGAGGCGTCGCCCTCGTCATTGCGGCCTGTTTCCGGTGGTGTGTCCGCTGTTTCACGCCGGAACGCGGCGAGGACGACATCGCCGGGCGCAAGGCCCGTCTCGCCGTTCTCGCGCTGGTAGGTTTCTGCGGCCCATTCGACATCTTCCTTGACCAGTGTGATCTCGGAATTGTCCGCCAGGCGCAAGGCGGCGGCCCCGTCACGGCGCAGTTCGGTGACGAGCGCGGCCTCCCAGTCGCCATGGCCGGCGGGCAGGTCGAGATCACCCAGCTTGTCCACCGCATCGCCATCGAGCGCGATCGAGGTGAGTGGCCCGCGATAATCGTGGCGACGGTCATAACGCACCAGGCCCGCCTGGAGAGCATTCTGCGCGGCCAGTTGCAGTTTCGAATCGATGGTCGAGCGGATCGACAAGCCGCCCTGTTCGAGCGTCGTCTCGCCATATTCGTCGATAAGATCGCGGCGCAGTTCCTGGACGAAATAGGTGGCCGCCTCATATTCGGCGCCGCGCAGGCGCTTGACCGTGTTGAGCGGGCGCTCGCGGGCCGTCTCGGCCTCATCGGGCGAGATATAGCCGTCTTCCACCATGCGGCCGAGCACATAGGAACGGCGCGCGAGCAGGCGTTCGGGCCGGCGGTACGGATTAACGGTTCCCGGCGCCTTGGCCAGGGATGCGAGTATCGCCGCCTCGGAAAGGTTAAGTTCGGTCAGTGACTTGCCGAAATAGTTCAGCGCTGCCGAGCCCACGCCATAAGCCCGCCCGCCAAGATAGATCTCGTTCAGGTAGAGCTCCATGATCCGTTCCTTGGTGAAGGCGCTTTCCAAGCGGCGGGCGAGGACAGCCTCCTTGATCTTGCGGACTATGGTCTGATCGCGGGTCAGAAGCATGTTCTTGACCACTTGCTGGGTGATGGTCGAGCCGCCCTGCAGGCCGCCCTCACCGGTGATCTTGTTGCGCGCGCTGTTGATGGCGCCGCGGGTCATGCCGACGAAATCGAGCCCCTCATGTTCGAAGAATTTCTTGTCCTCGGCGGAGACAAAGGCCTGGATCACGTGCGCGGGAATGGATTCATAGGGCACATAAACCCTGTGCTGCTCGGCGAATTCCGCAATCAGCGTGCCGTCGCCGGCATGGACCCGCGAGGTGATCGGCGGTTCATATTCTTCCAGCGTGGCAATCGTCGGCAGGTCGCGCGAGAGCGCTGCGACCACCGCGACAATGGCGATGATCCCGACGATTGCCAGTATAGTGAAGAAGATGAAAAGACGCCTGAACAGTTTCCAGGTGAAAAAACGCCGTTTTGCAGTCTCGGCCATGTAGGGTCCCAGTCTTTTGTCCGGTCGGGCAACGCATGAGTGTGGATCGTCACTCAGGGCGCGACCCGCCGGTAAACAACAGAATCGCATCTGTTTGTGACAACAGTAAGATGACGCGTGAGGCAGGGGAAGGCCGCAGTCGCACAAACCCGCCCGGCATGTTGCCGGCCCCGATCGCGCAGCGCCCTGTTCGGGCGCCATAAGGAAGCGCTTCCTCGCGAATGGCGCGCCGCCATTTCATCTGTGTCTGATCTGCAACGGAATCTCAACCTGTTGCCCTGATCTGTTCGGTTTGAAAGAACAGAGTATGCTGAATTATAATCATCTGAGATATTTCTGGACGGTCGGGCGTGAGGGACGCCTGACAAGGGCGGCCGAGAAGCTGAACCTGTCGCAGTCGGCGCTCTCGGCGCAGATCCGGACGCTGGAACAGCGCCTCGGGCTGGACCTGTTCGAGCGCCGCGGCCGACGGCTGGTGCTCACGCCCGCCGGGCAGCTGGCCATGGATCATTGCGAGACGATCTTCTCGACCGGAGAGGCCATGCTGCGCCGGCTCAGCGATGACCAGGTGGGGCGCACGACGCTTCGTGTCGGTGCGCTGTCGACCCTGTCGCGCAATTTCCAGATCGAATTGCTCCGCCCCCTGCTGGCAAGTGCGAAAACCAGCGTGGTTGTCAGGTCCGGGACCATGGCCGAGCTGTTATCCTCGCTGAAGGCCCACCGGCTGGATCTTGTCCTGGTCAACCAGGTGCCGCTGCGCGATTCGGCTACGGCATGGACGGCGCGGGTTCTGGACAAGCAGCCCGTGAGCCTGATCGGTTCGCCGCACAGGCTGAAGGGGCGAAGCGATTATCGGCGCCTGCTCTCCAGCGAACCGCTGATCCTGCCGACCGCCGACAGTGGCTATCGCAACGGGATCGACCTCATCGCCGAACAACTCGACACGCCCATGCAGGTCATTGCCGAAATCGACGACATGGCCATGCTGCGCCTGCTTGCGCGCGAGGATATCGGCCTGGCCGTCCTGCCGCCCGTGGTGGTGCGCGACGAGCTGGAAAGCGGGCGCCTGGTCGAGGCCTGCCGGCTGCCGGATGTGTCGGAAGTGTTTTCCGCGATCACGCTCAAGAGCGGGTTTCTGCCCCCGGCTGTGCGCCAGCTCCTGGAGCAGACAGACGCGGAATCCGGCCATAAATTCGATAATAACGAACAATAAGCTCTCAATATTGTATTTTACCTCAGTAAGAGGCTGCGCTCATCTGGTCGGCAGACACAGGGCAAACGGAGCGCATTCATGGACCTGGCAGCATCCTTCGCAGGAAGTTTCCTGTCGCAACTGCAATCGCCGACACTGGCATTCCTGATGGGCGGGATGCTGCTGGCGGCCACGGGCAGCAAGCTCGCGATACCCGATGCGATCTACCGGTTCATCGTCTTTGTCCTCCTGATGGGCATCGGGCTTCATGGCGGCATGGAGATCCGCGAGGCCAATCTCGCCGCGCTGGCGCTGCCGGCGCTTCTGGCCGCGATTGTCGGATGTCTGTCGGTTCTCATCGGAGTTTTGACCCTGGCCCGCCTGCCGGGGATCCGGCGAGAGGATGCGCTTGCCACGTCCGGGCTTTTCGGGGCCGTCAGCGCCTCGACCCTGGCGGCGGCGATGATCGTTCTGGAAGAGCAGGGGATGGTATTCGAGGCTTGGGCGCCGGCGCTCTATCCCTTCATGGACATTCCGGCGCTGGTTCTCGCCATCGTCCTGGCCGGCCTTCATGCCCACAAGGCCAACGGCCATGACGGACAGGTGCGCGTGGGCCGCATCATTGCCGACAGTTTGCGCGGCTCGGCGCTTTCAGCCTTGCTCCTGGGCCTGCTGATCGGCCTGCTTGCCCGGCCCGAACGGGTCTATGAGGAATTCTACAGCCCGCTCTTTCGCGGCCTTCTCTCGGTCCTTCTTCTGATCATGGGGATGGAGGCCTGGACACGGCTGGCCGAGCTTCGCCGCGTGGCCCACTGGTATATGCTCTACGCGATCGCTGCGCCGATCACGCATGGGCTCATGGGTTTCGGCTTTGGCTGGATCGCCCATGAGGCCGTGGGACTCAGCCCCGGCGGCGTGGTCATCCTGGCCGTGATTGCCGCTTCCAATTCGGACATTTCCGGCCCGCCCACACTGCGCGCCGGCATACCCGGAGCCAATCCCTCGGCCTATATCGGCGCCTCGACCAGTCTCGGAACGCCGATCGCGATCGCCGTGGGCATCCCCTTGTTCATCGCGCTGGCCGGCCTCGTCTTCGGCCCCTGAAACCGATCAGACTGACTGGAGAAACACCATGTTCCACACCGCGACCAAGATCACGATCATTGCCGAACGCCTCTTGCAGGATGGGATCATAAGCATCGTCGAAGCGGCCGGCGCGAAGGGCTACACGATTGTCGACGGAAGCGGGAAGGGCGAGCATTTCGTCCGTCCCGCAGAGCGCGCCGCCGTGGTGAGCGCCTTTTCGATCATACGTATCGAGGTGATCGTGAATGATGCCGAGCAGGCCCGCGACATCGCCCGGGACATTGCCGGGCGCTTTTTCAAGCAGTATTCGGGGATCGTCTACCTCTCCGAGATCGAGGTTTTGAGACCGGAGCGCTTCTGATGGCTCCGCAACGGAGATATCGACAATCGGGTGCCGGCATGAATTCTCCTGAACCCATGCCGGGCCCCATGGGCCGCGCGCCCGCCTGACGGCCGGATCGTGATATCCGGCCCAGCCTGGCGCGTGCGATGCCGGCTCAGTTCAACAGCCGCTTGCGCATCCGGGCGAGTTCGGTGTCGTCAACGCCGAGCTCTGACTGGATGAAGGCAACGACGCTGTCATGTTCCGCTTCGATCGCTTCGAAAGTGGCCTCGATATAGGCAGGCTCGGTGCGCATCAGCGGTTCGATCACCTCCGGCGGGAGCTGGGCGAAGAAGGCGTAGGGGCTGTCCGGATCGATTTCCTCGCGGCCCACCTCGAACTCCGCCATGAAATCAACGACCTTTTCGGACAGCGCATAATCGGCGACGACCGTCTCGCGCGGCACGCCCAGCGCCGAGAGAAGCAGGGCTGCCGCCACGCCCGTGCGGTCCTTGCCGGCCGAGCAGTTGAAGGTCAGGGGCAGGTCGCCATTGGCCAGCTGGTCGAACATTTCCGTATAGGCCGGGGCGTAGGTTTCGTGCATGCTGCGATAGGATTCAATGAACATGCTGCGCACCTGCGCACCGGTCACGTCAGGATCCATGAGCACTTCGGCGAAGGCGTTTGACATGTCTTCAGTTCCGGACGGGTCCGGGAAGGTGATGTATTCGATATCGCCGGCCCGCCAGTCGGTGGGCTCTTCCTCGCGTTCATCGGAGGCGCGGAAATCGCAGACGACGCTGATTCCGAGGTCCGACAGGTAATCATAATCGGCATCGGTCAGCCCATCCATGACGCCCGAGCGATAAACCGTGCCCCATTTCACGCGCTGGCCGTCCGTGGTTTCGTAACCGCCGAGATCGCGGAAATTGCGCCCGCCCTCCAGGGGCAGGACGCGCGTGGATACCATGCGCGGCTCGCCGTTTTCAGGAACGAGGGTGAAATAATGCCGCGTCAGGTCATCATCATGCGTCCAGGTGAAGCTCGTGGCCGTGATGTCATCGCCAATGGGTTCGCCCTTGGCCCCGTCGGGCGATGTGGCGACGAAAATATCCACCGGCGTCCCGGCATCGCTGAGCGACCAGTCCAGGCTGTAGCGCCCGCTGGAACGCTCAAGCGAGACCGATACGGTCTCCACCTCGGTCATGGGCGCGGTTTCGGACTCTTTGACCTCGGTCTCGCCACTCTCCTGGCCTGCACTGCAGGCGGAGACAATGAAGAGAAGGGCCAGCGTGCTGGCTCGGTTGAAAAGGGACATGGTATCTCCTTGGGTCCTGATGGAGTGTGATGCGGCGCCGGTCCGGGGAGCGGGCCGGCGCCGCGCTACAGCGGCGTTCGATGCCTAGTAATCGACGCGCAGCCCGAAAAGCCAGCGCCGGCCATATCCCTCGACCTGATTGGGCGTCGCCGGCGTATCGATAAAGCGCACATCCGTCTCATCGGTCAGATTGTTCGCATTGGCAAAGACCGTGAAACGTGAACCGCCAAACTCCCAGGGCAGGTTGTAGCGCAGGGAGGCATCCACGCGCTCCTGCTCGTCCCAGAACTCGCCGAGGCTGTCATTCTCCGTCGTTGACAGCCAGGCGTCCCGGTACTGGTAATTGATGCGCGCGGACAGGCCGAATTTCTCGTAGAAGAGCGAGGCATTCCAGACCATGTCCGAAGTGCCCGGCAGGGAGAAACTCGTGCCGGAATTGGTTTCGAACTCGCTGTCGAGCAGGGTCAGGTTGGCGCTCGCGCCGAGGCCGTCAAACGGCTCGGGCAGAAAGTCTTCCGCGGTGCCGAGAAAGTTCGCTTCCAGGCCCGAAAGATGCCCGCCCTGGCCGTTGACGAAACCGACCAGCGTCCACTCCTCTCCCGCTGCGCTGTCGAGATAGAGGCCGCCATCGATCGTGGTCGAGTCGGCATAGATCACATCCTCGATATTCCGGTAGAAAGCGCCCACGGAAACCAGGCTGGCCGGGGCATAATACCATTCCAGCGAGACATCGCCGCCCCAGGTCGTCTCCGCATCAAGCGTGGGGTTGCCGCCGGTCACGGTCTGATTGGTCGGATCGACCGAGGCCGACGCGCGAAGCTCGTTATAAGTCGGCCGTGACACGCCGGTGGAGGCCGAAAAGCGCAGCTTGACACTCTCGCGCAGATCGAAATTCAGGTGCGCGCTCGGCAGGACATTCACATAGTCATCGCTGACGGCGACATTGATGGCCGGGCCATCCGACGTGTAGTCCGTCGCCTCGACCCGCGCGCCATAGACGAGATTGCCGCCGTCGAATTGCGTCGTGGCCATGGCATAGGCGGCAAGAATGTCTTCCTCGATCGAAATGAGCAGATCATCGCCGATATTGGCATCCAGCCCGCCAACCGCATCAGACCAGGCGCTGCGCACCGCATCATTTCGATAATAGGTGGCGCCGATCGAATTGTTGAAATCGGAATACCATTCCACGCCTGTCGCGAAGTCATCAATGTTCACCTCCGGTGGGAAGCCACCCACATCCTGGGCGAAGCTGTTGCCGGTCGCCTCACGCGTGTCGTACTGGACACCGGTCTTGACCGTCGTGGCGCGGCCGAACAGATCCATGTCGCGTTCTGCGTCCAGCTTCAGCTTGACGGCTTCGTTTTCCAGTCCCGCATCGATCAGCAGGCCGAGATTGGCCGCATATTCAAGGCCGTTGATGCTGCGCGGTGTCTCGGTGAACGCCTCGAACACGGTGACATCGGGCGCATTCACATTGGTCAGGTCATAGCCGGCCGCCACCGAGGCGCCGGCATTGAACGGGATCGGCAGGAAGGTGTTGTCCTCGGTCTCGGTATAGTTCAGCCGGCCTTCGACAAACCAGCCGCCAAGATCGAAATCGGCGCCCAGCGTCGTCGTCCAGGTCGAATTGTCATACTTGCCGTCTTCCAGGAGACGATTGACGAGGACGAGGGGCTGGTAGCCGGTTGCGCCCGGGACCACGGCGCCGCCGATCGCCTCCGCGCCGCCCGCAATGTCGAACACATACTGGTTGCGCTCTTCCTCATCGACGAATTCGGTGAACAGCGTCGACACGAAGAGTCGATCGAACCGGCCGTCCGGGCGTGCTTCCAGCCGCCCGCCAAAGGCGCTGTCCTCGCGCTCGACGAAATAGGAGCGGAAATCGAGCTCATTGACGATGAGCTCGCCGGCATCATCGAGCTCCAGGTCAAGCTCGCGATTGTCCGTGTTCTGGACACGCCGGTTATGGGAGCCGAAGACCACCCAGCCGAGCGTGTCGTTCGACCAGCTCACACGGCCATTATACTTGTTGACCGGGCCGCCACCGAGATCCTGCTCGCCATAGCCCGCCTCGGCCGATACGCTGAAGCCCTCGGCGTCAAACGGGCTGAATGTCCTGATATTGATGAAACCGGAAACGGCCTCGCCGGGCATGTCCGGGGTGATGGCCTTGTTGGCCTCGACGGCCGAGGTGATGACCGAAGGAAAACTGTCGAAACGCGGAATCCGGCCATTCTGCGCACCGGGGACGTCTATCCCGTCAAAGGCGATGGCCGTGAAGCGGAAGGGGGCGCCGCGGAAATTGATATAGCGCGCCTGGCCCTGGTCGCGCTCAATGGCGAGACCCGGCAGGCGGCCCAGCGAATCGGCCAGGTTCTGGTCGGGAAACCGCCCGATCGTGTCCGCCGAGATGATATCGACGACATTCGGCGCTTCGCGCTTGGCCTCGATGGCCGCAGCCTGGCTGTCTCGGATCGGTGTTCCGCTCACGATGACCGTTTCCTGCACAGCGGCTTTCTCTGTGTCCTGCGCCACCGCGACCGGCGCGGCCAGCATGGTGCTCGCCATAAGGATATTCAGTTTTCGGAACTTTGCAGACATTGGGGACCCCTCTTCGGTGCTTGCCGTGAAGGTCCTTTAGGTTTTTAGAACAAATGTACCAAATGAAGTATTCATGACAAATGCCGCTTATATACGTTTATAAGCGCATGATCACTGTCATAATTCTGTCTTAAAATAAGAAAAATTGAAACACTTGCACCAGAATGGGTTGCGAACTTGTCATGCATATAATCGGCGATAGAAACGCAGGAATGCACCAGTCCTTCATAGCGGATCACGACGAGAACGAACCCTTGATCGCCGCCACGATCCGAATAGCGGCCTTACACGGTGCCTCGGCACTGAGTTCGCGCACCATCGGAGAATTTGCGGGCGTGGCGCCTTCGGCGATCAATTACCGCTACGGCTCCCTCGAAGGCCTGATTTCGCAGGCCGGGCTTGTCGCCGACCTGACCCGGGAGGCGGCATGGCAATCGCGCGCCGCGCGTCTCGACGCGCTGTCACTTCGTCCGGAGGATTTCGGTCCGGGCGTTTACAGTGCGCTTCGTGACCATGTTGTGAACTGCCGTGGCGAGGAGATCCTCTTCTGGAACGAGGTCATTGCCGGTTGCCGCGCTGCGCGCGGGCCGGCCAGCGCCAACGGGTTTGAAGCTGAAGACGTTTTCTGGGGCAAGCTGCTGGAGGGTTGCGGGATCACGCGCTTGCCGCCACAGGTCATGCAGTGTTTTGCCCTGGCGGTTCGCTTCGCCTGGATGATCTTTGAAACACCCGAAGCCTCCGACGCCTGGGCCTTCGCGCTGGTCACCCGGTTTGCCGACAGGGCGCTCGGGAATTCGCCCGCATCGGGCGGCGATTCGGCCTGGCGCCGGCATGCCGAGGCGCAAGCCGGCCTTGAAAACGCCCCGACCATTCCCGATCACGACACCGCCCGGCGGGTCATCAAGGCGACGACTGACCTGATCATGTCGCAGGGGGTCGCGAGCGTGACCCATCGATCCGTGGCGGCACGCGCCGGTCTTTCGGCCTCGTCGGTGCAGCATTTCTTCGGCTCCCGGCAGACGCTGCTTCTTGCGGCCTACCGCGCCATTTACAGCTCTGCCCGCGAGCGCACGCTGCGCAACGAGCTGCCAGTCGGCACGCTGGAGGCTGACAGGCTTTTCGGGGAAATCACCTCGCAAAACCATGCCGATACGCGCGAGAACGCGGCCGCTTTCGCCGCGATGCATGGTCTCATCCTTTCTGCCTCCCAGAGTGACGAGATGCGACCGATTGCGCAGGCCCTGATCGCCCGGATGGGCGAGGCCTCGATGGACATCCTGGGTGCGCTCAAGCGCCCGCGTGGCACGATCAGCCGCCTCGACGCTCAGATCCTCAGCATGACACTTGGCCAGTCAGTCGTGCGAAACCTGTTCCTGCAGCCCCGCTCCGGCACGACCGGGACAGATTTTTCGATGGAGGCGCATGGCACGGCCATCATCCGGGCGCTGTTCGTATAGCTGAGGACGCGCCCGGACCGGCCTCTCACAGTGTGGTGTTACAGGTTCTTCAAATTGCGCGCGGCTGCGCAAGCCCTGAAGCTGCGCGCGGTGTCAATTGGAATCAACGCGCCGCTTCAAGTCCTCTTTTTTTTACGCGCTTCCGGACGGCGAACCGGTCCCCACGTCGCCTGGAAGCGCTTCAATGCGGCCGGTCGCCATTGATCGTCACGCGGCGCATATGGCGGCGCTGTCCGGGATAGTCGTTCAAGGCATAATGCCAGACGCAGCGATTGTCCCAGAAGGCCACATCGCCGGCATTCCAGCGCAGCCGGCAGGTGAAGCGCTCCTCGCGCGAATGCTCGAACAGGAAATTGAGGAGAGGCTTGCTCTCGCGCGATGTCATGCCGGCGATGCGCACCGTGAAGGCCGGATTGACATAGAGGCCCTTGCGCCCGGTCTCAGGGTGGGTGCGTATCACGGGATGGTCGTATTCGGGCACCTCGTCTGCGGCGCGCTCGGACTGCATCGACTTGCGGCTCTGCGCTGAAAGTCCCTTTGCGCCATATTCGCGCGCGGCCGAATGCACGCCCTTCAGCGGCTCAAGCATCGCCTTCATGCCGTCCGATAGCGCCTCATAGGCCGCCGTCTGGCTGGCAAACAGCGTGTCGCCGCCCCATTCGGGCACGTCCACCGCATGCAGGACCGAGCCGAGAGCGGGCTCTTCAAGAAAGGACATGTCCGAATGCCAGCCGCCGCCGAAATTGAGCTTGTCTTCCGGCTCCTTGATGATCTCCAGGATCTCCGGATGGCCCTCCATCGGTTTCACATAGGGGTGGATGTTGAAGCTGCCGAAATGGCGGGCAAAAGCCTTCTGGCGCTCCGGGCTGAGGCCGGTCTGGCCGCGCAGGACAATCACCTGATGGTCGAGGAAGGCCTGGTGGATGTCGTCCATCGTCTCATTGTCGATATCGGCGCGAAGGTCAGCGCCGAAAATCTCCGCGCCGAGCGCGCCGGCGAGTTTCCTGACCTCGATCGATTTATAGCCCATCTCGTTTCCTCCCATGGCGGCCCGTCAACGGGCGTTCACCTGCCTCAGATGATCTCGTGGATCGTATAATTCACCCCTCCAGGCCGCAGCCGTCCGACGCCGACCGCGATGATGCCATTCAGCCAGTGATAACGCTCATCGCCCGTCTCGAAGAGTGGATTGGTGCGGAAATAATATTCGGACGGATCGACGCTTTCCTGCTGGTCGGGATCGAACAGCCGGGCCGCGACGTCGGGCGCGGCATGAATGCGGCCTTCATAAGTGACATAGATCAGCGCGCCGTCATGGGTCTTTATCGCCGCGCGCACATCCAGCGCCATCACGCCGTCGGCGCGCTGGATGAACCAGTCCGCGCCCGAGCGCAGCACCTCGCCGGCCAGGCGTTCGCCCTCGACAGTGCCGCCGGAGATATTGGCAATCGCCCGCGTCCCCCAGGGACCGGCTCCGGTCATCCAGGGCGCATCGACATCCGCGTCAAGCACACACAGACGGCGGCTCTTCAATTCCAGCATTCGCGGGCTCCCTATTGACCCTTTATCCGTCCAGTCTGCCCCAGCGACGCGAAAATGTCATTTGTCACGCAAGGGAAAGTCTGACACACAGAATGTGGGCCAGCCTTCCCCAACGAGGGCCAGCCTATCTGTAAGGATAGGAGACAAACAGATGAGCATCGCTCCCAAGCCGGAGACGCGTCCTGCGTGTCCGCATTTTTCATCCGGGCCGACCGCGAAACGCCCGAATTTTTCGTATGATCAGCTCAGAGGTGCCGCCCTCGGCCGCTCGCATCGCTCGAAGGATGCGAAGGCGAAGCTGAAAGAGGCCATCGACCTCACACGAAGCGTCCTGGAAGTGCCCGATGACTATCTCGTCGGGATCGTGCCGGCGTCCGACACCGGCGCGGTTGAAATGGCCATGTGGTGCATGCTGGGCGAGCGCCCGGTCGACGTGTTCGCCTGGGAAAGTTTCGGCAAGGACTGGGTCACTGATACACTTGAGCAGCTGAGCGATGTCGACGCGGCCGTGCATACCGCTGACTATGGCGCCTTGCCGGATTTCTCGAAAGCGCGTGACGACGCCGATATCATCTTCACCTGGAACGGCACCACGTCCGGCGTGCGCGTGCCCGATGCCGACTGGATCACGGACAATCCCGACCGGGTCGTGATCAATGATGCGACCAGTGCCTGTTTCGCCCAGGAGATCGACTGGGCCAAATGCGATGTCGTGACCTATTCCTGGCAGAAAGTGATCGGCGGGGAAGCGGCCCATGGCATGCTGATCCTCTCGCCGGCCGCCGTGGCCCGGCTGGAGCGCTACACGCCGCCGCGTCCGCTGCCGAAAATCTTCCGCCTGACCAAGAAGGGCAAGCTGATCTCCGGCATCTTCGAGGGCGCCACGATCAACACCCCGTCCCTGATGGCGACCGAGGATTATATCCAGGCCCTGCGCTGGGCCGAGGGGCTTGGCGGCTGGCGGGCGCTGAAGGCGCGTTCGGATGAAAGCCTGTCGATCCTGGAAGACTGGGTTTCGCGCACCGAATGGGTCGATTTCCTCTGTGCCGACCCGTCCGTGCGTTCAAATACGGGCGTGACGCTGAAGCTCACCGATCCGCGATTCACAGCGCTCGATCCCGACGCGCAGAAGGCGTTCATGAAGCAGATGACCGGCCTTCTGGAAGCGGAATCCGTGGCGTTCGATGCCAATGGCTATCGCGACGCCCCGCCGGGCCTGCGCATCTGGTGCGGCGCGACGGTCGAGCCCTCCGACGTGGCGAAACTCACGCCCTGGCTCGACTGGGCCTTCGCCGAGACGATCGCGGCGCGCGCCTAGGCAAATCCCTCCCCGCTTCCGGGCGCTCAGGGCCCGGCGCAGAGCGGGTCGCGAGCCAACGAAACACACGAACCTTCTTGATCTCAACTGCGCCCACCGGCGCCAGGAGACATCCAATGACCACACCCAAAGTCCTTATCGCCGACAATCTCAGCCCTGCCGCCGTCGACATCTTCCGCCAGCGCGGCCTCGAGGTCGATGTGAAGACCGGCCTGTCGAAAGACGAGCTGATCGCCATGATCCCCGATTATGACGGGCTCGCCGTGCGTTCGGCCTGCAAGCCCGACTCTGACGTGATCGCAGCCGCGACGCGGCTCAAGGTCATCGGCCGGGCCGGCATCGGCGTCGACAATATCGATGTCAGGGCCGCCACCTCGAAGGGCATCGCGGTGATGAACACCCCCTTCGGCAACGCCATCACCACAGCCGAGCACGCCATTGCGATGATGTTCGCCGCGGCACGCCAGATCCCGGCGGCTGACAGGGGCACGCAGGCCGGCGAGTGGCCGAAAAAGGCCTTCATGGGCCGTGAATTGTCCTTCAAGACCCTGGGTCTCATCGGTTGCGGGAACATCGGCTCGCGCGTGGCCGAAAGGGCCCAGGGCCTGCGCATGCGGGTGGTCGCCTTCGATCCGTTCCTGACAGAGGAGCGTGCGGTCGAACTGGGCGTCGAGAAGGTAGACCTGGACACGCTGTTGGCGCGTGCCGACATGATGACACTACACACGCCTCTGACCGACCAGACGCGCAACATCCTCTCGCGCGAAAACCTCAACAAGACCAAACCGGGCCTCATTCTCGTCAATTGCGCGCGCGGCGGGCTGGTCGATGAACAGGCCGTGCGCGAGCTTCTCGACAGCGGCCATATCGGCGCGGCGGCCTTCGATGTGTTCGCCGAGGAGCCGGCAAGGGAGAATGTCCTGTTCGGCGCGCCGAATTTCGTCGCCACGCCGCACCTGGGTGCGGCGACGGCGGAAGCCCAGGAGAATGTCGCCCTGCAGGTGGCCGAGCAGATGAGCGATTATCTGCTGACCGGTGCGGTGACCAATGCCCTCAATATGCCGTCGATCACGGCCGAGGAAGCCCCGCGCCTGAAGCCTTTCGCCGCGCTGGCGGAAAAACTGGGCAGCTTCGCCGGGCAGATTTCCGATGCCGGCTACAGCGAGGTCGTGATCGAGTATGAGGGCGAGATTTCCGAACTCAATCGCAAGCCGCTCACCGCGGCGGCCCTGGCGGGCCTGCTGCGCGCCTCGCGCGGGGATGTGAACATGGTGTCCGCGCCATCCATCCTGCACGATAGCGGCGTGAAACTCTCGGAGACGAAAACCGAGGACAGCCCCGTCTATGACAGCCTGATGCGCATCAGCACCCTGGTGAATGGCGGCTGGCGCAGCCTGGCGGGGACGATCTCGGCCGGCCGCCCGCGCATTGTCGAGATCAAGGAAATGGCGCTGGAGGGCGATTTCGCCGAGGTCATGCTCTATGTGAACAATCATGACGCACCGGGCTTTATCGGCGCCCTTGGCCAGATGCTCGGCGAGGCGAATGTGAACATCGCCACCTTCCATCTCGGCCGCACCGAGGCCGGGGGCGAGGCCGTCGCCCTGATCGGCATTGATGCCGAACCGCCGGCAGACCTGCTGGAGCGGCTGAATGCGCTCGAACATGTGCGTTATGTGAAGGTCTTGCGGTTCTGACGGCCCGAGGGGTCGAGCCTCGCCCTTAACGCGGCTCGCCGCGTGCGCCGCGCAGGGTCAGAGCCTTTGCAAATCGCCAGGCCGCATTCAGAACGCGTTGATGTTTGGCGTCTAGTTTTTCGCCACGCGCTCGCCCGGACACTCTGTATCTGACCGGGCGGTGAAGTGATGAAATGGAGACTGTCATGAAATACCTGACTGCCAGCCTGCTGGCGCTCGGCATTGCCGCCGGGCCGGCGATGGCGAATGACCGGATCGAAGCGGCTTGCCTTGCTGATCTGCAGGAATCGCCCCTGCCGCCGGAAACCACGTTCGAGGATCTCGCGCCAGCCTGCGGCTGCATCGCTGCCGAGGCGAGCGATGCGCAGGTCGCCGACATGATCGACGTGCTCGACCGCCGCAGCGATGGTGAGAACGCCGAATTCCCGGAGAGTGTCGATCCGCTCTTCGAGAGCTGTTTTGCCGACAGCGAGGGCGAGGGCTGAACGCGAAACCCGGAATTTAGGTCCCGGAACGGATCCGTGGGAAGGGGCATCGCTGCCGCGGTGCCCCTTTTTCATGTTTGCAATCGTTTGGCGGCAAACGGTCGGCATCGACGAGAAAAAAGGCCGCAGCGGGCGGCTGCGGCCTGAGGTTCAATGATGAAATCCCCTGCCGGGGGAAGGGGCCACCCCCGGCGCCGTGCGAACTGTCAGCTGGCCGGCTCGGCATCCGGGGCAAGCCGCAGGTCCGAGATGGACGCAGCGATGGCCGTATAGGCGTCGAGCAGGTCCTGGCCATTATTGGCATCGAAGCGGAATTCCGGACCGGTGGCGCAGTAGTCGAGGATGTCCCGGCCGGCCTGGGGCGCGTTGAAGGCAACGGTATAGATCAGGACTTCATCATTGTCCTTGGCGTCGTCGCACTGCGCCTGGGCCTGTTCGAAGGAACTGCCGAGATTTCCGTGATAAGTGCTGTTGAACTCGCCATCGGTCATCATGATGATGATCTTCTGAGTGTCGGGCTTCTGCCAGGGCAGGGGCTCGCTGTCCGTTTCGAAACCATCCTTCCAGTCGGGCGACAGCAGGTAGCGTCCCCAGGACAGGCCGAGATGGCCGGCCGTGCCGCCACCGGCGCTCAGGCTGTCGATATAATCGTCGAGAACGGTTTCGTCCGTGGTCAGGGGGACCGGCGTGGCACTGCTGCAGCCATTGGGATTGGACCAGCTGCCATTCGAGCTGTTATAATAGGCGTCCTCTGCGGTGAGATAATGGCCGCTGCGAGGCTTGCTGGCCGCGTCCCATTCGCTGGAATTGCGTTCATAGGCGCAGGTGTTGGTCACCGTGTGTTCCACTGTCTCAGAATGGCTGACCCAGTTCCAGTAGCAACGCCAGCCCCAGCACTGTCGTTCCCAGCGCCCGCCGGTCACTTCCGCTTCGTAGGTGCGCGTGGCCGGCTGGCCGGTCGCATATTCGAACAGGTCGCCGGCATTGACCGCGCTGTTATAGCTGACCAGCGCAATGCGCACATCATCCTTGTCGGAGGAGTTGTAGGTCAGCAGATCGCCAACGCCCTTCTTGGCCGCCGCCTTGAGCGCTTCAAGGCGCGAGGCATACTCATTGTCGCCGGAAGACCAGTTCATCGATCCGGACACATCGAACACCATGGCAATGTCGAGCTTGCCAACACCGAAGGTGACAGTCGATTCGACATCGAAGCTGACTTCCTCGCGTCCCACCGTGCCCGCGATCACGGTCTTGGTGGTGCAGGTCGAGCTGGCAATCATGTCGAGCCCGTTGGCGCCTGAGGAGACTTGCGGAGCGGTACAGTTCAAATTGCCCGGCTGGGACTCGATCAGCGCGTTGAAATACTCCTCGAGCTGGGCTTCGACAGCCTGTTCATCGCCGCCGGCCACGCGCTCGCGTGCGGCGGCCAGAACAGCGGCGTCAATTGCTTCGACGGCGCGGCTCTTCGAACTGGTTGCAATGTTGAGGTCGACGGCGACCCCGATCAGTCCGATGATCGGGAGGGCGGTGACCGCGAAGATCGGGGCGACATTGGCCCCTGTCTCCGACAGGTAGTTGCGGGTCTTCCGCAGGACTGTGCGCAGCATCATCATGTGCCCCTTGGACTCGTGTTCATTCTTGCACACGGCCTAGTCCATAAATGCTCAGGCTTTGTTGAGGACGGCCCGCCAGTTTCACCGCCCGCGTCAATGCGGCATTCACCATGGGGCTAGGCAGGGCGGGGCATGCGCGTCATTCTTCCCGCCGGCGACGATGATTCCGCGGAGAGCTGTCTTGCAGTCCTATCTCGATCTTCTCAGCGATATCCTGAAAAACGGTGACGATCGTGACGATCGCACCGGGACCGGGACACGCGCCGTATTCGGTCGCCAGCTACGCTTCGATTTGTCGGAAGGGTTTCCGCTGGTGACCACGAAGAAGCTGCATCTTCGTTCGATCATAATCGAGCTTCTCTGGTTCCTTCGCGGGGAAACCAATGTGCGCTGGTTGCAGGATCGCGGGGTGAGCATCTGGGACGCCTGGGCCGATGCGGACGGGGAACTCGGCCCGGTCTATGGCCGCCAGTGGCGCAGCTGGCCGGCCCCGGATGGCCGCACGATCGACCAGATCGCCTGGGTGCGCGACGAGATTGTCCGCAACCCCCAGTCACGCCGCCTCGTGGTCAGCGCATGGAACCCGGCCGATCTCGGGGACATGGCGCTGCCGCCCTGCCACTGCCTGTTCCAGTTCAATGTCATGGGCGGCAAGCTCAACTGCCAGCTCTATCAAAGGTCGGCCGACATCTTTCTGGGCGTGCCCTTCAACATCGCTTCCTATGCCCTGCTCACCCTGATGATGGCGCGCTCGACCGGGCTCGTTGCCGGGGAGTTCATCCACACATTTGGCGATGCGCATCTCTACTCGAACCATTTCGAGCAGGCACAAAGACAGCTCGAACGCACGCCGCGGTCGCTCCCGCAAATGATTCTCAATCCGGACAAGCAGGACCTGTTCTCCTGGGAATATGAGGATTTCGAGCTGGTCGGATATGACCCGCATCCGCATATCAAGGCCCCGGTCGCCGTCTGAGACCGGTCCGGAACCATCTGCCCCCGGCCCCTCAGCCCGTTCGGGCTTGCTGCCAGGCGGTCCAGGCATCGGCGGCATACATCAGTGAGGGCCCGCCGCCCATATAGACCGTCATCGAGAGCGCATCGGCGACCTCCTCATCCGTGGCGCCGAGTTTTGCAAGCGCCTTGACGTGAAATCCGATGCAACCGTCGCACTGCTTGGACACGCCTATGGCAAGGGCGATGAGTTCCTTCATCTTCTTGTCCAGGGCGCCATCGGCCGTTGCCGCGCTCGCAAGGCCGGAGAACGCCTTGAGTGTCTCTCCGGCAGGTTCCCGCAGTCCGGCCATGCCCGCATTGATGCTGGCCGTGATCGCTTCGAAATCCTTAGCACTGCCTGCCATGATGACGCCTCCTTTTGACTGCGCGGCCCGGTGTCGGACGACTTGTCCCCGACACACAACATTTCTGACGCAACCAAACCGAGCCGGCAATCCGCCGCGCGACAATCGAGCCGGCCGTTATGCCGAGGCCGGATCGACGAGTCCGCGCTCTTCACGCCGGCGCATGGCCCAGGAGACCACCACGGCTCCAACCATCTTGCCGATCACGAAAACGACCCAGTTGGCGGTGTGCAACATCGTGCCGGCCGGTTCATCAAGGCGCATCTGCACGGCAAGATCGGCGCCATAGAGAAAGACGGTGGTATCAAGCGGCGCGGCGAACGCGCTCGACAGGAGAATGCGGGTCGACAGACGATACCGCGTGAAGGTGAAGAGCAGCCAGTCGGCCATCTCCGAGATCGCGAAGGCCAGCCCCGAAGCCAGGGCGATCACCGGCCATGCATAATAAAATGACCAGGCGATGGCGAGCGCCATGACAATCAGCACTCTCTGGCCCATTTGCCTCTGGACGAAATCGCGAAAGACGAAAACAAGCCCGGTCACAAGCGTCAGCGGGTGCAGCGAAACGCCCTGGGAAAAACCCGGCCCGGCTGGCAGGATCTGAATATTCGGTAGAACGCCGAAAGACCAGTTGAGAAAAGGAATCGTCAGGAAGTAAACAAAGGCCCAAGCCCGTCCGCCTTCACGGTATATGATGTATAGAGTTGTGGTAAGTCCGATTACGACCAGAAATAAATCATCAGTTCTCCCCGCGGTAATGAGGGTTGTAAACTGCAAAACAACTTGATCTAAGTAGGTAGATAAGCTGCTTATCATCGTAACCTCTTTGGTGATTCGTAGCTTGAATTTCGCGAATTGTGTTGAGGGGTGTCGCGATTGAGCTCATGTTTCTCGCGGCAGTGGCGAAGTTTGGGATTCGATCAACAGTGATAGGGCGATCAGGATGTCGATCCATGAATAATGTACGCGTATGTCTTGTCGTGGCACGGGCTGAGAATGGTGTCATCGGGCGGTCGGGCAGCTTGCCCTGGAAACTGCGCGACGATCTTGCCCACTTCAAGAGCCTGACCCTCGGCGCACCGGTCATCATGGGACGGCGCACCTGGGAAAGCCTTCCCAGGCGCCCCCTTCCGGGGCGCACCAATATCATCATGACGCGGGACTGGACCTACGCGGCCGAAGAAGCTCGCGTTTACTCCAGCCTGACACCGGCGCTACAGGCGGCACGCGCCATCGCCCGGCGCCAGTGCAAAAGCGATGTCTTCATCATCGGCGGGGCGCATGTCTACGAGACCGCACTGCCCATGGCCGATTGTATCCACCTGACTGAGGTAGCGGCCCGCCCGTCCGGCGATGTCCTGATGCCGCCATTCGACGAGAACGAATTCGAGGAAGTGCACCGGACGGAATTCCCGGCCAATGAGCGCAACGACCACGCCTTCTCGATCCGCGAGCTGGTCCGCCGCGAGTCGAATGGCAACAATCTGCAATAGGCCACTGCATCGCCGTCCTTATCCGGCTAGAATAACGGGTATGCTGCGTTATCGCGCCTTCCTGGCGGCCTTGAGCCTTCTGGCCCTTTGCGGATTTTCTGTTGAAGGCCCGAGAGGCGGCTCGGGCGATGCCATCACCCGCCTGGAAAATTCGCCGCGCTGGAGCGCGGGCAAAGCCAGTCTCGCCTCCAGCGGGGAGCGCGGCCTCGGCGGCGGCCTGGAGTATGCCGTCGATTCAAGCCTTTGCGAGCTCGAATTCGTGGACGGGAGTGATTGTTCGGATATCCGCCGCGTGCTGTCCGGCGCGCTCGGCCAGTGGGCGGCGGGCCATCCCGCGCTTGCCTTCACGGATGTCACCGGCAGGATTACGCCGGCCTTTCCGCTGGCGGCGACGGGCGAAAGAGGGCAGGGGGCCGAGATCGACTTTTTCGCCGCCGGGCCGAAGAGGTTCCCTCCGTTCCGTGCACGGCAGGTCACCGGTTATACGATCTTCTATGAACGCCGCTCGGGCGGGCTCGAGATGACCAATGGGACCCGCCGGCGCGGCGTCGCCCGGATCGAGAGCGCCGATGTGCGTTTCAATGCTTCGCGCTGCTATTATATAGCGCTCGAAGCCGCGCGCGCGCACTGCCTGCATTTTCCGTCCGTAGCGCTCCATGAAATCGGTCATGCTTTGGGAATCGCCCACCCGGATGATGCGCCGCAATACAATCTCGACAGCGATGACAGGCCGGGCAATCCGATCGCGATCGACTGCCGAAACCCGGCGCGCGGCCTGTCAGTGTCGTTGAATCTTGATGGCGCAGCGGCCGCGATTGGCCGCAATGTCCAGGGGGCGGGCCGCTGGATCCGCGGCCTCACCTGGGATGACCAGGCCGCCCGGGATGCGCTTTACCCCCATTGCGCCATCGAGAAGGTGGAACGCTGGTCCGGCGCCTGGGGCGCTTTCGCGGTGTCGCAGGCCGATGGCGTGGCGGGACGCGCCAGCCTGCGGGAAACGCCGGCCGCAGCCGAGGCCACGGCTCGCCAGGCCTGTCGGGACGCAGGCGGCGAGGCCTGCCGGCTCGTGGCGAGTTTCGAGGGCTGCTTCGCCTATGCATCCGGGCAAGCGGGCATAGTCGCAACGGCCGAGGCGGCCCGCGATGATGCCGCGCGCGTCGATGCTGTGCTGGCCTGTGGCGAGGCGGGAGGACGCGATTGCCGCATCAGCGCCGATTTCTGCGCTTTCGAGCCGCTGACCGGCGCGCTCAGTCCCTGAAAATGTCGCCGAGCCGGCGGGCCAGAGCCTGCGTGACCGGGTCATCGGCCCCGCTCCCCTCCGACAGGACCGTATTGATGCGCCCGGCCATGGTCTTGCCGCGCTCGACGCCCCACTGGTCGAAGGAATTGACCCCCCATAGCCGCCCGGCCAGATAGGTGCGGTGCTCATAGAGTGCGATGAGCGCGCCGAGCGCTTCAGCATCGAAGCGCCGGCAGGCCAGGAAGCTCGACGGACGCCCGCCCGCGTGCACTTTCTGGGCGGCGACGGCCGGTGCCAGGCCGGGTTCATCGGCGCGGATTTCATCAGCACTGCGGCCATTGGCCAGGACTTCCGCCTGGGCCAGGGCATGCGCTGTCAGGGCGCGCGAGCCTTCGGGGTCCGCGTCCGGGTCGAGGGCGAGGATGAATTCCGCCGGGATGACATGGGTGCCCTGGTGCAGCCACTGATGATAGGAATGCTGGCCGATGGAGCCTTCCCCGCCCCAGAGCGCCGGGGCGGTCGCGGTGCTGACCGACGTGCCGTCCGGGCGGACCGACTTGCCGTTCGATTCCATCTCCAGCTGCTGGAGATAGGCCGGAAGCAGGCGCAGGCGCCTTGCATAGGCCAGGACCGCCCGCATGGGATAACCCAGAACGGACGTGTTCCAGAAATCGATGAGCGCCATTCGGATGGCTGCATTCTCCTCAAACGGGGCCTTGAGGACATGAGCGTCCATGCGAGCCGCGCCGGCGCGGAAGCTTGCGAGTGTCCCCGGCCCGGCAGCGCAGGCGCAGGCCAGGCTCGCGGCCGACCAGATGGAGAATCGCCCGCCGACACTCACGGGAAGGTCAAACACGCGCCCCCCATCGGCGCCGAGCCAGGCTCGCGCGCGATCGCGATTGGCCGTCACCAGGGCCACATGATCGATCCAGCGTTCGCCGATCGCGCGGCGCAGCCATTCGCGCGCCCGCGAGAGATTATAGAGCGTCTCCTCTGTGCCGAAGGATTTCGACACTCCGACGACGAGCGTGCGCGCCGGATCGAGGCCCTCAATCGCCAGGTCGAAATCGGCCGGGTCGAGATTGGCGCAAAACCGCAGTGTCTTGCTCGTCTTGGGCCCGATCAGGGCCTCATCGACAAGCCGCGGGCCGAAATCCGAACCGCCGATGCCGATATGAAGAATGGCCTCGAAGGGCGCGCCATCGCCGGCCACGACCGTTCCGGCATGAACCGCGCCGGCGAAAGCATCGGCCGGCCGGGCCGACTGGCGCACGGCCTCGCATTCGGGCGCCTCCAGAGAGGTCCCTGCCCGCAAGGCCCAGTGAAGCGCCGGGCGGTCTTCCGACGGATTGACCGTTCGGGCCGAAAACAGGTCCGCCAGAGCGGCTTCGAGTCCGGCGGCCCGGCCGTGCTCCAGAAGGGCTGTTTCGGCCGGCGCGTCGAGGCGCTGGCGCGACAGGTCCAGTGTCCAGCGGGGGGCTTCGAGGCTGGCCGTGTCGCACCGCTCCGCGGCGAGCGGCTTCAGGGAGGCTGTGGCAAGACGGCGGGCGTGCGGGAATAGCGCGTCGGGCAGCATGGCTTCAAACGGCGTCCTGTTCGCGTTTGCGGCTGGGTGCACTGCTGCTTTGCCCGCTTGCGCGCGCGCCGACAAGCGCGAATTATCACAAGGGGTCAGCGAACCAGCCGTCTCTTGACGCTTGAAAGCCGCCTCGCGGGGTTGTATGTCGCGCGGTCAACGGGCGTTCCTGGCCCAGTTTCAATGCAACAGAAAGCCCGGGGCAGTCGCGGGCGGCACGAGATGAGGAGGCCCTGATGGCCAAGGAGAAGTTCGAGCGTTCCAAGCCGCATGTGAATATCGGCACGATCGGGCATGTGGATCATGGCAAGACGACGCTGACGGCGGCGATCACGATGACGCTGGCGGAGTATGGCGGCAAGACGCAGTCCTATGAGGATATCGACAATGCGCCCGAGGAGAAGGCGCGCGGCATCACCATCAACACCGCCCATGTCGAGTATGAGACCGAGGCGCGCCATTATGCGCATGTCGACTGCCCGGGCCATGCCGACTATGTGAAGAACATGATCACGGGCGCGGCGCAGATGGACGGCGCGATCCTGGTGGTCAATGCCGCGGACGGCCCCATGCCGCAGACGCGCGAGCACCTGCTCCTGGCGCGCCAGGTCGGCGTTCCGGGCCTGGTGGTGTTTCTCAACAAGGTCGACCAGGTCGATGACGAGGAGCTTCTCGAACTGGTCGAGATGGAAGTGCGCGAGCTCCTGTCGGAATATGATTTCCCGGGCGACGATATCCCGGTCGTGGCCGGCTCGGCGCTGGCGGCGGTCGAGGGGCGCGATGACGAGATCGGCAAGAACAAGATCCTCGAACTCATGGCCGCGGTCGACGAGGCGATCCCCACCCCCGAGCGTCCGGTGGACCGGCCCTTCCTGATGCCGATCGAGGATGTCTTCTCGATTTCCGGGCGCGGCACGGTGGTGACCGGCCGGGTCGAGCAGGGCATCGTCAAGGTCGGCGAGGAGGTCGAGATTGTCGGCATCCGCGACACCAAGAAGACGACGGTGACGGGCGTGGAAATGTTCCGCAAGCTGCTCGACCAGGGCCAGGCGGGCGACAATATCGGCGCGCTGATCCGCGGTGTCGATCGTGACGGGGTCGAGCGCGGCCAGGTGCTGTGCAAGCCCGGCTCGATCACCCCGCACACCAAGTTCGAGGCGGAGGCCTATATCCTGACCAAGGAAGAGGGCGGGCGCCACACCCCGTTCTTCACCAACTACCGTCCGCAATTCTATTTCCGCACCACCGACGTGACGGGCGTCGTCACGCTGCCGGCGGACAAGGAGATGGTGCTGCCGGGCGACAATGTGAAAATGGATGTCGAACTGATCCAGCCCATCGCCATGGATGAAGGCCTGCGCTTTGCCATCCGCGAAGGCGGGCGCACCGTCGGCGCCGGCGTCGTGGCCGCGATCAAGGATTGATCTGCGGTCTGCGAAGCCGAATTTTCGCTCCGGGGGAGCGAAAATAGCAGATCAATGCCCCGGCAGGGGCGGGAATGACTTCTTTCCCGGGTCGGGCGTCGCCGGATTTCGACACACACACGAGAAGGCCGCCCCGCAACGGGCGGCCTTTTTTCTGTTCTGGAGCCTGCGCTATGGCCCGCCGGCCCCCACCTTCACATTTCCTCCACATGCCCTGTTGACGCGGGCGCGCCCGTCCCATAAAAGCGCGTTTTCGCCGGGTCGGCCGTACGTGATTTCAGCGTAAACGCTTCCCTTTCGAAACGAGACAATCAGTTTGCCGCATGGCGGCCGGGTGCGCCCCGAAGAGGCGGCGCGCGGGGCTGTCTTCCGGTTTTTCGTGCGGGTGTTGCTGTCGCAGCGCCCTGACAGGCAGGACGAGATGGAACGACAGAATATCCGGATCAGGCTCAAGGCCTTCGATCACCGCACGCTGGACATGTCGGCGCGCGAGATCGTCTCCACGGCAAAGCGCACCGGCGCGGATGTGCGCGGCCCGATCCCGCTGCCGACCCGCAAGGAGCGGTTTACCGTCAACCGCTCGCCGCATGTGAACAAGAAGAGCCGCGAACAGTTCGAGATTCGCACGCACAAGCGGATTCTCGACATTGTCGATCCCACCCCGCAGACCGTGGACGCCTTGATGAAGCTGGACCTGTCGGCCGGCGTGGGCATCGAGATCAAGCTCGAAGGAGGCCGCTGATGGCGCTTCCCGCTGACCGCACGGGCGTGATTGCCCGCAAGCTTGGCATGACCCGTGTCTTCGACGAGGAAGGCCGTCACATCCCTGTGACGGTGCTCGGTCTCGAGGGTTGCCAAGTCGTGGCGCTGCGTACCGAGGAGGACCGCGAGATCAATGTCAATCGCGGCCGCAAGAAGGATGCAAAGACCGAGACGCGCAATGATGGTTACAGCGCCGTCGTCATGGGCGCGGGCGAGGCCAAGGCCAAGCGCACCGCCAAGGCCCAGCGCGGCAGTTTTGCAAAGAATGGTGTCGCGCCCAAACGCAAGCTGGTCGAGTTCCGTGTCAATGGCGACATGCCCGAGATCGGCGCCGAGGTGATTGCGGATCATTTCGTGGCCGGCCAGCGCGTCGATGTGGCCGGCATCACGATCGGCCGGGGCTTTGCCGGAGCCATGAAGCGCTGGAATTTCGGCGGCCTGCGGGCCTCTCACGGCGTTTCGGTGGCGCACCGTGCCCATGGCTCCACCGGCCAGTGCCAGGATCCGGGCAAGGTGTTCAAGGGCAAGAAAATGGCCGGTCATTACGGCCAGGCGCGGCGCACCGTGCAGAATCTCGAGATTGTCCGCACCGACAGTGAGCGCGGCCTCATCCTCGTGCGCGGCGCCATCCCCGGCCATGAGGGCAGCTGGGTCGAAGTGCGCGACGCCGTGAAGAAGGCGCGCCCGGACGAGGCCCCGGCAGCCGGCGCGTTCCGCGCTGCTGGAGCCGAAGAGGCGTCTGCCGAGGAGGGGGCTGAGTAATGGAACTTGCAGTCAGGACCCTGGATGGAAAGTCAGCAGGAAAGGCCGAGCTGGACGAGGCGATCTTCGGGATCGAGGAGGTTCGCGCCGACATCCTGCACCGTGTCGTGCGCTGGCAGCTGGCCCGGCGCCAGGCCGGAACCCACAAGACGCAGTCGCGCAGCGAGGTTTCCCGCACCACCCAGAAGATGTATCGCCAGAAGGGCACCGGCGGTGCGCGTCACGGTGCTCGGAATGCGCCGATCTTTGTCGGCGGTTCGGTGGCGCATGGTCCGCGCGTGCGCAGTCACGCCCACAAGCTGCCCAAGCGTATCCGCAGGCTCGCCCTGGCGCATGCCCTGTCGTCAAAGGTGCAGGACGAGGCGCTGGTCGTGATTGACGAGGCGAAGCTGGATAGCGCGAAGACGAAGGAATTGTCGGCCAAGCTTTCCGGGCTCGGCATCGGAAATGCGCTTATTCTCAGCGGGGCCGGCGTGGACGAGGCCTTTGCGCGGGCCGCGCGCAACATTCCGGATGTCGATGTGCTGCCCGTGGCGGGCCTGAATGTCTATGACATCCTGCGGCGTGACCAGCTGGTCGTGACCCGTGATGCGCTGGAAGCGATCCGGGCGCGTTTCAGCGGCGCGGCTTCCGAGGAGGGGAACTAAGCCATGGCCGAGGTCAATCTGCGCGACTATGACACCATCCTCGCCCCGGTCATCACCGAGAAGGCGACGCTGGTGGCCGAGGACAACAAGATCATCTTCGAGGTGCCGCTGGCGGCGACGAAATTGGAGATCAAGCAGGCGGTCGAAAACCTGTTCAAGGTGGACGTGACGAAGGTCAACACGATCCGCGTGAAGGGCAAGACGAAGCGGTTTCGCGGGATTGTCGGGCGCCGTCCCGATTGGAAAAAGGCGATCGTGACACTCCAGGACGGCCAGTCCGTCGATGTCACGACCGGGCTTTAAGGGCGAAAGAGGCAGGACATGGCACTCAAGACATTCAATCCGACATCGTCCGGTCGCCGCCAGCTTGTTCTGGTCAACCGTTCCGGCCTGCACAAGGGGCGCCCGGAGAAGAGCCTGACGGAAGGCCTCACCAAGTCCGGCGGGCGCAACAATACTGGCCGGATCACCTCGCGTCGGATGGGCGGCGGCGCCAAGACGCTCTATCGCCGGATAGATTTCAAGCGCGCCAAACGGGACGTTCCCGCCCGGGTCGAGCGGATCGAGTATGATCCCAACCGGACCGCCTTCATCGCGCTGATCCGGTATGAGGATGGGGAGCTGGCCTATATTGTTGCGCCGCAACGCCTTGATGTGGGCGACACGGTCATCACTTCGGCGAAAGCGGATATCAAGCCGGGCAATGCGCTTCCGCTGAAGAATATTCCGGTGGGCACCATCATCCACAATATCGAGATGAAGCCCCAGAAAGGCGCACAGATGGTGCGTTCGGCCGGCACCTATGCCCAGCTTGTGGGCCGCGAGGCCGGTTATGCGCAGGTCAAGCTGGCGTCCGGCGAGCTTCGGCGGGTGCCGGAGGGGTGCATTGCCACTGTCGGCGCGGTGTCGAACCCCGACAATATGAATACGGTGCTCGGCAAGGCCGGCCGCAGCCGCCACAAGGGCAAGCGCCCCTCGGTCCGCGGCGTGGTGATGAACCCGTTCGATCACCCGCATGGCGGCGGTGAGGGCAAGTCCTCGGGCGGGCGCCATCCGGTGACGCCCTGGGGCAAGAAGACCCGCGGTCCCAAGACCCGGACGAACAAGTCAACCGACCGGCTGATTATCCGCCGGCGCAACGCGAAACGCTAGGGAGCCGGCGACATGTCCCGTTCTGTCTGGAAAGGCCCGTTCGTCGACAGCTACCTTCTGAAGAAGGCCGCTGCCGCGCAGGAGTCCGAAAAGCGCACGGTCATCAAGACCTGGTCGCGCCGCTCCACGATCATGCCGCAATTCGTGGGCCTGAACTTCCAGGTTCACAATGGCAACAAGTTCGTCCCGGTCCTGATCAATGAGGAGATGGTCGGGCACAAGCTCGGCGAGTTCGCCCCGACGCGGACCTATCATGGTCATGGCGCGGACAAGAAAGCAAAGAGGAGATAAGCCATGGGCAAGGCGAAGAATCCTCCAAGGCAGGCGCCGAACGAGGCGCGCGCCGTGCTGCGAATGCATCGCTCGAGTCCGCAGAAGCTCAACCTGCTGGCCCAGCAGATCCGCGGCCTGACGGCCGAGCGCGCGCTCAACGAGCTTTCCTTCTCGCGCAAGCGGTCCGCCGAACAGGTTCGCAAGTGCCTGCAGAGCGCGATCGCGAACGCGGAGAACAATCACGACCTCGACATCGACAGTCTTGTCATCGCCGAGGCGCATGTCGGCAAGAACCTCGTGATGAAACGCATCCGGGCACGTGCCCGCGGTCGCGCATCACGGATCATGAAACCCTTCTCGCAGATCACGATCGTTCTGCGTGACACCTCCATGGATGCTGCCATGGACGCGGAATCGGAGGCCGCCTGATGGGACAGAAGATCAATCCGGTCGGTTTCCGTCTCGGAATCAATCGCACATCGGAAAGCCGCTGGTATGCCGACACGGCCGATTTCGGGCGCCTGTTGCACGAAGATCGGGCTGTTCGCAAGCATATCCGTTCACGGCTGAAACAGGCCGGCATTTCGCGGATCGTGATCGAGCGTCCGCACAAGAAATGCCTGGTGACGATTCATACCGCGCGTCCGGGGCTGGTGATCGGCAAAAAGGGCGCCGACATCGAGAATTTGCGCAAGTCGCTGTCGAAGATTGTCGAGGATGAGGTGCGCGTGAACCTGGTCGAGGTGCGCAAGCCGGAGATCGACGCCAAGCTCGTGGCTGATGATATTGCCCGCCAACTTGAGCGGCGCGCCTCCTTCCGCCGCGCGATGAAGCGCTCCATCCAGTCGTCCATGCGCCTGGGGGCGCTGGGTGTGCGCGTGATGGTGTCGGGCCGGCTCGGCGGCGCCGAGATTGCCCGGACCGAACAGTATGCGGAGGGGTCTGTTCCGCTGCATACTCTGCGCGCCGATATCGATTTCGGGACGGCCGAGGCGGATACGACCTATGGCATCATCGGTATCAAGGTCTGGATCTACAAGGGCGAGATCATGGAGCATGATCCCATGGCCCAGGACAAGAAGCTGGAAAGCACCGGCCAGGCGCGCGCCCGTTCGGGCAATCAGCGTGGGCCGGCCTCCGGCCAGCAAGCTGGTGGAGCAAGCTGATGCGGCAGCCCAAGCGCACGAAATACCGTAAGGCCTTCAAGGGTCGCATCAAGGGCACCGCCAAGGGCGGGACCAGCCTGAATTTCGGCTCGTACGGGCTCAAGGCCCTGGAGCCGGAACGGGTGACGGCCCGCCAGATCGAGGCGACCCGCCGGGCCGTGACGCGCCACATGAAGCGTCAGGGCAAGGTGTGGATCCGTGTCTTTCCCGACCTGCCCGTCTCGGCCAAGCCGATCGAGGTGCGCATGGGCAAGGGCAAGGGTTCCGTGGACCGCTGGGTCGCGCGTGTGGCTCCCGGCCGGATCATGTTCGAGATTGACGGTGTACCGGAAGAGGTCGCGGTCGAGGCGCTGCGCCTGGGGGCGGCGAAGCTTCCGGTGCGCACCAAGATCGTCAAGCGTATCGAGGGGATTTGAGCCATGACCGCCGATGATCTGCGTTCCAGGAGCGAAGACCAGCTGCGCGAGGATCTCGCGAAGCTGAAAAAGGAACAGTTCAACCTGCGCTTCCAGACCGCCACCGGACAGCTGGAAAAGACGCACCGCGCCGGTGAGGTCCGCCGAGACATCGCCCGCATCAAGACGGTGATGCGCGAAAAGGCCCGCCAGGGCGCGTAAGGAGAGGTCAGGACATGCCGAAGAGAGTACTGGAAGGCGTGGTCGTCTCTGCTAAGCAGGACAAGACCGCCGTCGTGCGGGTCGAGCGGACCTTCACGCACGGGCTCTACAAGAAGATCGTGCGTCGCACGAAGCATTATCACGCCCATGACGCGGCCAACTCTGCCGCGGTCGGTGAACGCGTGGCCATTCGTGAGTGCAAGCCGCATTCGCGTCTGAAGACCTGGGAGATCGTCTCGCCCGAGGCGCTGGACGAGGCGGCCGAGGCGCGTCGCCAGGCCGAGGCCGAGGCCCAGAAGGCAGCCGCCGAGGCTGCGGGCGGAGGCGATTCATGATCCAGATGCAGTCCAATCTCCGCGTGGCCGACAATTCCGGCGCGCGCCGCGTCCAGTGTATCAAGGTGCTGGGCGGGGCCGGCCGGCGCTATGCGTCCGTCGGCGACATTATCGTGGTCTCGGTCAAGGAAGCCATTCCGACCGGCCGCGTGAAGAAAGGCGAGGTGCGGCGCGCTGTCGTGGTGCGCGTGTCCAAGGACATCAAGCGCCGTGACGGGTCGGTTATCCGTTTCGACACGAATGCAGCGGTGCTGGTGAACAATAACAGCGAGCCGATCGGCACGCGGATTTTCGGCCCGGTGCCGCGCGAGCTGCGCGCGAAGAACCATATGAAGATCATTTCGCTCGCCCCGGAGGTGCTCTGACATGGCTGCGAGGATAAGGAAGGGGGACCGCGTCGTCGTTCTGGCCGGGCGCTACAAGGGCGCCACGGGCGAGGTGCTTCGCGTGATCCCGAAAGAAGAGCGGGTGGTGGTCCAGGGCGTGAATGTGGTCAAGCGCCACCAGCGTCCCAACCAGATGGATCCCGGCGGGATCAAGCGGTTCGAGGCGCCGATCCATGTGTCGAACGTGGCGCATGTCGACCCGCGCGATAACAAGCCGACACGGGTCGGTTTCCGTTTCGACGAGCATGGCCGCAAGACGCGCTATGCCAAGCGTTCAGGGGAGTCGATCGATGTCTGACAGTTACGAACCCCGTTTGAAGGCGAAATATCGCGAGCAGATCCGCGCAAAGATGCAGGAGAAGTTCAGCTACTCCAACCCGATGCAGGTTCCCAAGCTCGACAAGGTCGTGCTCAATATGGGCGTGGGCGATGCGGTCTCCGACTCCAAGAAGATCAAGCAGGCCTATGAGGAAATGATGCTGATCGCCGGCCAGAAACCGGTGACGACGAAGGCCCGCAAGTCGATCGCCGGATTCAAGGTGCGTGAGGGCATGCCGATCGGAGTCAAGGTCACGCTGAGGCGCGAGCGCATGTTCGAGTTCCTCGACCGGCTGACCACGATCGCCCTGCCGCGGGTGAAGGATTTCCGCGGGCTGAACGGCAAGAGCTTCGATGGCCGCGGGAACTATGCCATGGGCGTGAAGGAACACATCGTGTTTCCCGAGATCAATTATGACAAGGTCGAGACGATGCGCGGGCTCGACATCATTGTCTGCACGACGGCCCCGACCGACGAGGAAGCCAAGGCGCTGCTCGCCGAATGCGGCTTCCCCTTCCGGAACTAGCGCCAGAGGACTTGAAGACAGATGGCCAAGAAAAGCGCGATCGAGAAGAACAAGAAGCGCCAGCGCATGGCGGCGAAATATGCCGCGCGCCGGGCGAAGCTGAAGGCGATTGCCATGGATGAGGAGCTTCCGCTGGAAGAGCGTTTCAAGGCGCGCCTCAAGCTGGCGGAACTGCCGCGCAATTCCGCGCCGAACCGCATCCGTAACCGTTGCGAGGTGACCGGGCGCCCGCGCGGCTATTACCGCAAGATGAAGATGTCGCGGATCGCGATGCGTGACCTTGGCGCCAAGGGCATGGTGCCCGGTCTCGTGAAATCAAGCTGGTAGGAAAGGAGGAGACATCATGAACCTTTCCGATCCCCTCGGTGACATGCTCACCCGTATCCGTAACGCCCAGTTGCGCAACCAGTCCAAGGTGGTCACGCCGGCTTCGAAGCTGCGCGCGCGCGTGCTGGAGGTGCTGCAGGCCGAGGGCTTTATCCGCGGATATGTCGAAATCGAAAAGGATGGGCACAAATCCATCGAGATCGAGCTGAAATATTTCGACGGCTCGCCGGTCATCTCCGAACTCAAGCGCGTCTCGACCCCGGGCCGGCGCGTGTATTCGTCGGTGACGGATATTCCGCTGGTGCGCAACGGTCTCGGGATTTCCATCCTGTCAACTTCCAGGGGCGTTCTGTCCGACAATATGGCGCGCGAGCAGAATGTGGGCGGCGAAATTCTCTGCCGGGTCTTCTAAGGGCCGGACAGGAAAGAGGAACGAAACCATGTCACGTATCGGCAAACTTCCGATCGAGATTCCCAAGGGCACCACTGTCGAGGTGGACGGCCAGAATGTCAGCGCCAAGGGGCCGAAGGGCGAACTGTCGCTGACCCTGTCCGAGCTGGTCACGCCCAGCCTGGAGGACGGGGTCGTCTCTGTCATGCCGCGCGAGGATCTCGTTGCCCGGGCGAATTCCTATCGCGAGGCGCTCAAGGCCAGGGGCAAGCGCGAGCCGACCTTCGCCGAGGCGCTCGAGCCGAATGCCCGTACGCAATGGGGCACGGCCCGCGCGCGGATCGCGAACATGGTCCATGGCGTCACGGAGGGATTTCAGAAATCGCTCGAGATCCAGGGGGTGGGTTATCGTGCCCAGATGCAGGGCTCGGACCTGAAACTGTCGGTCGGTTTTTCCCATGATGTCGTGTTCGCCGCGCCCGAAGGGATCGAGATAAAGGCGCCAAAGCCGACAGAGGTCGTCGTCTCCGGCATCGACAAGCAGGTGGTGGGGCAGGTCGCCGCAGAAATCCGGGCCTACCGCCCGCCGGAACCCTACAAGGGCAAGGGTGTGCGTTATGCCGGCGAATATGTGCGTCGCAAGGAAGGCAAGAAGAAGTAGTCCGATGAAAACCGCACGCGTCAAACTCAATCGCCGCGCCCAGCGCAACCGTTCCCGCCTGAAAAAGCTTTCGGGCGAGCGCCCGCGCCTTTCGGTGGCGCGCAGCCACAAGAATATCTCCGCCCAGGTCATCGACGATGAAAAGGGCGTGACGCTGGCGGCCGCGTCGACCCTGGAGGCGGACCTGCGAGATGCGCTGACCACGGGCGGGGACACGGCCGCGGCGGCCCGGGTGGGAGAGCTTCTGGCCGAACGGGCGAAGAAGGCCGGTGTCGATGAAGTCGTCTTCGACCGCGGCGGCTACATGTTTCATGGCCGGGTGAAAGCCCTGGCGGAGGCGGCCCGCGAGGGCGGCCTGAAATTCTAGGAGACGCGTCATGGCGGAACAGCAGCGTAGAGGCGGCGGCCGCGACAAGCGCCGGGACCGCGACGAAGAGCAGAGTGAATTCACCGACAAACTCGTCGGCATCAACCGTGTCGCCAAGACGGTGAAGGGCGGCAAGAATTTCGGTTTTGCCGCGCTTGTCGTGGTCGGCGACGGGAAGGGCCGGGCCGGTTTCGGCAAGGGCAAGGCGCGGGAAGTTCCCGAAGCGATCCGCAAGGCGACCGAGGAAGCCAAGCGCAACATGGTGCGTGTGCCGCTGCGCGAGGGCCGCACGCTGCATCACGATGCGCGCGGGCGCCATGGCGCGGGCCGGATCGTGCTGCGCGCGGCCCCGCCCGGCACCGGCGTGATTGCGGGCGGTCCGATGCGCGCGGTGATGGAAGTGCTCGGCGTTCAGGATGTCGTGGGCAAGTCCGTGGGCACATCGAACCCCTACAACATGGTCCGTGCGACCTTTGACGCGCTCAAGAACCAGTCGAGCCCGCGCTCCGTTGCGTCCAAGCGGGGTCTCAAGGTCCAGGACATTGTCTCGCGGCGTACCGATGGTGCGTCAGAGGCCGGCATGGCCGAAACCACGAGCTAACAGG
>JAAANZ010000117.1 GCA_009909065.1 Alphaproteobacteria bacterium
ACGAGATGACCAAGCTGGCCACGCGCCTGGAAGAACGCGTTCAGGATAGCGAATCACGAAGCGCGCGCGCCATCGAACAGGTCGGCGAACAGGTGGCCGGCGTCGCCCAGCGCATCCAGAGCCGCCAGGAACAGTCGATGCGCGAGATCTCCGAGCGCCTGGATGCGAGCGAGCAGCGCCAGGAGGCGCGGCTGTCGGACGTGCTTTCGAATGTCTCGGAACGGTTTGAGCGCCTCCGGGAGGAAGCCGACTCGAAAGTCTCGCCTGTTCAACGCGCCATCGCTTCCCTCGCCAGCCGTCTCGACACGATCGAGCATGGCAAAGAGCCGGCCGCTTCACCGCTCGAGGAACTGCCCAACGCCGAGGACGCCGCTCCTGCGGCCCTTCAGGGCGGTGATGAAGAGGCGTTCGAGCCCGGCCTGCCCGATTGGGAGGCCGTCAGCGATGATGACTATGCCCCCGGCTCGGCGAGCGATGCCCCCGAGGCGGCCCGTCCGGGCGAAGCGGATTTCGATGAGCTCGATTTCCTTGAGGATGGCGACGGCGAGACTCGTGACAGCGATATTTTCGATGATGCTTTCGAGGAGCGCGATGAGGTCTATAGCGGCGACGAATCGGGCCCGCACACGGCCGCCGAGCGCCAGCCGCCCGCCCCACGGCTTGTCGAGGACACGGATGCTTCGGATTATATTGCGCGTGCCCGGGCTGCGGCGATTGCCGCCGCTTCGGATGGCGGCCGTGCCGGTGCGGGCGAAAAGCCGGCGCGGCAGAGATCCGGCCCCGGGCGCCTGCCGCTCTATGCCGCCGCTTCGGTGATCGTGGTGGCGGCTGCCGGCGCAGGATATCTAACGCTGCGCGGAAAGCAGCCGGCGGAACAAACCCGGGTTCAGGCCGAGGCTGACGGTGTATCGCCCCCCGGCGCAGAGCCATCCGGGCAGATTGCCAGCCTGCAACCGCGGTCAGAGCGCAAGGCGAAGAGCGCGCCCGAGGAGCCCTTCAGCCTCGATGACGGAGCGCCTTTCACGACCGCGGGGGAAGATGATCTCTTTGATCCCGAGCCGGTCGCGAACAATCGCGCCGACGGGAAGTCCGGCGATGAGGTCGAGCCATCCTCCACCCCTTCGGCAAGCGCTTCAGGGGCCGATTCGGACAGTCCGCAGCGGGCCCCCGCCACGGGGCCGGTCGGTTTCGACCCGATTCCGCAGAAACCCAGTCTCGAACAGGCGGCCGAAGCCGGTGACCGCCTGGCGCAGTTCCAGCTCGGGCGCGACCGGCTCGATGCGGGCGATTTCGCGATGGGCGCAAGTCTTGTTCGCAAGTCGGCCGAGCAGGGCCTTGCGGCCGCGCAGTATCGGCTGGGCAAACTGCACGAAAAGGGCCTCGGCGTGGCGCGTGATCTGAGCGAAGCGCGAAGATGGACCGAGATGGCGGCGAAAGGCGGAAATATCAAGGCGATGCACGATTTCGCCGTCTATCTCGCCGAAGGCGAGGGCGGCCCGCAAAGCTATGCCGGGGCCGTGGAATGGTTCGGCAAGGCCTCGCAATACGGCGTTGTCGACAGCCAGTACAATCTGGGCGTTCTTTATGAGCAGGGCCTTGGCATTTCCCCCGATCCCGCAGAGGCCCTGTTCTGGTTCTCGGTCGCCGACCGTCAGGGTGATCCTGGCGCCGATGAGATGATCCAGTCGCTGCGCTCGCGCGTTTCTCTCGACGAGGCACGCAATGCCGAGCGCCGCGCCGCGTCATGGAACGCGAAAACGCCGGACCCGATTTCGAACGGGGATATTTCCTCGCGCGCCTGGGCCGACTCCTCGGCGCCGCGCGTGACGGCCGTTCAGGTTGCGCTCAATGCTCTCGGATTCGAAGCCGGCCCGGCCGATGGCGTCATAGGTCCGTCCACGCGCGACGCGATCCGCCGTTTCCAGGAGGCCAAAGGCCTTTCCGTCACGGGCAACATTGACAAGCCGCTTGTCCGGACTTTGAATGCCAAGGCCAGGCGCCCCGACGGATAGCGCGCGGGACCGACAACTTCCCCAGCCCGGCCGCGCGCTATTCCGCAGCCGTTTCCGAATGGGTCGTGTCGTCTTCTTGAGTTGATTCTTCGCTCTTGGCGCTGGACCTGGCTGAGGAGCCGCCCCGTGAAAGCGTCTTCATGACACCTTCTTCGCCGCTGTCATCGCCGGCGGCCTTCTCCGGGCTTTCTCCGCTCTCGTCGGCTTTTGTCGTGCGCTTCTTGTAGCTGCGTCGACGCTTGGGCTTGTCCTGCGCGGCGGTGTCATTGCCGCCAGCCGCCTCGGTATCCGGCTCGGAGGCGTCGGAATCGATGACTTTCAGGGGATCTCCCTCAGCCGAGTCCTGATCGGATTTGCGGCGCGGGCGGCGGGCGGGCTTGTCGGCCTTGTGTTCCTGTTCGGTGCGTTCGCCGGACTTGTCCTTCTGATCGCTCTTCTCGGAAGCTTCAGACTTTTCCCCCTTCTCGGACTCGTCAGGGGTATCGCCCTCGTCGCGGTCCGTGTCGCGCTCGCGTCGCGGTTTGTTGGCCGGCTGCATCGCTGACAGGAGCCGCTGATAGTGTTCGGCATGCTGAAAATAGGCTTCGGACATGACGCGGTCGCCGGCGGTCTGCGCATCTCGGGCATATTGCAGATACTTGTCGAGCACCTGTTGCGCCGAGCCGCGGATCTTCACGTCCGGCCCGTTGCTTTCGAAATGGCGGTTGGGGTTATTATTCCCGCCGCTTGAGCGGCGGCTTCGCCCGCGTTGGCGTTTCATGAAAACTTCCCTGGTTCACTTTCCGCCTCGAGGGCAGATCATTCCCGCGCCGGCCCCCCGATCGGGCCCCGTCAATAAAAACTTTGCGCGGTTTCAAACCCAGCCGGCAAGCCCATCGGCCCAGCTGACTTCATGCCTATGTATCGCGCCTCGGCGCAAACGCCAAGCCCTATGCTCAGATTTCTGCCTTTTCAGGGTTTAAGCGCCGAAATCGCGCGGTCCCGCCCCTCCAGATCGCGGCGAAGGACGATATCGGCAAAGCCGAGCGATTCGAGCAGCTCTGTCACGGCGCGTCGCTGATCATGCCCGATCTCGAGGACCAGAACGGCCCCTGTCTTCATGGCCTGTCCGGCAATCGCCACGATCTCGCGATAGGCTCCAAGGCCGTCCGGCCCGCCATCCAGCGCCAGGCGGGGCTCGTGATCGCGCACTTCCGGTTGCAGCGCCGCGATCTCATCGGTGGCGATATAAGGCGGGTTCGACACGATGAGATCGCAATCCTTCCAGCCCTGCCAGTCGCTCCAGCGCGCGCAGGTGAAGGAGGCGCGTGCCACCAGCCCGAGCCCTGCCGCGTTGTCGCGCGCCAGCGCCAGCGCGTCCGCGCTTTCATCAATTCCGACACCTTGCAAGAGCGGGAACCGGCTGAGCAGGGCCAGCAGGAGGCAGCCGCTCCCGGTGCCGAGATCGGCGATCAAGGCCGGTTCATCATCGCGCAGATGGTCCTGCGCCAGATCGACGACGCATTCGCTGTCGCTGCGCGGGATAAGAGCACGCGCATCGGTGCGCAGGGCCAGGCCATGAAATTCCGTCCAACCTTCCAGATGGGCCAATGGGCGGCGGTTCAGGCGGTGGCCGAGCGCGGCATCAAGACGTCTGGCTCCGTCAGGGTCAAGCCGCTCGCCCTCACGCGCAATCAGTCCGGCCGCATCGAGCCCTGTCGCCCAGCCGATAAGGCGGCGGGCTTCGGAGCGCGCCTCATCGATTCCGGCCGCGGCCAGCGCAGCGGCCGTCCGCTTCAGCGCCGCGCCGAGTGTTTCACTCACGCCTCGCCTTCCATGGCAGCGAGCTTCAGCGCCTGTTCCTCGGCGCGCAGGGCATCGACCACCTCGCCCAGAGCGTCGCCGGCCAGGATCTTGTCCAGACTGTAAAGGGTCAGGTTGATGCGGTGATCGGAGACGCGCCCCTGGGGGAAATTATAGGTACGGATCTTCTCGGACCGGTCGCCGGAGCCGACCTGGGACTTGCGCGTATCGGCGCGGGCCGTGTCGGCCTCCTCGCGTTCGCGCTCATACAGGCGGACCTTGAGCATGTCGAGCGCCTTTTCCCGGTTCACATGCTGGGATTTCTCGGAACTCGTGGTGACGATCCCGGTCGGCAAATGGGTCACGCGCACGGCGCTGTCGGTCGTGTTGACATGCTGGCCGCCGGCGCCGGAGGCGCGCATCGTGTCAATGCGAAGATCTTCCTGGCGGATCTCGATTTCGATATCGTCGGGCGCGGGCAGCACGGCAACGGTCGCCGCGGAGGTATGGATGCGCCCGCCGCTTTCCGTCTCCGGCACCCGCTGAACGCGATGAACCCCGCTTTCATATTTCATATGGCCGAAGACGTCGGTTCCGGAGATTTCGGCGATGATCTCCTTGTAACCGCCGGCATCGCCTGGCGAGAGCGACACGATTTCCACGCTCCAGCCCATGAGCTGGGCGTGGCGCTGATACATGCGGAAGAGATCGCCCGCAAAGAGCGCGGCCTCGTCACCGCCCGTGCCCGCGCGCACCTCGAGTATGACATTGGCGCTGTCATCGCGGTCGCGGGGCAGCAGCATCAGCTGCACATCCTGTTCAAGCTGAGGAACCTTCTGTTTCAGCGCATGGTATTCCTCACGCGCGAGCTCGGCCATCTCGCTATCCTCACCGGACATCATCGCCTCGGCTTCCGCAAGCTCCTCGCGCAATCCGGAAAGTTCGCGTGCCTTCGCTGCGACGTCGCGGAGCTCGGCATGCTCCTTAGACAGGGCGACGATTTCATCGGGCTCTGTCGCCGCGCCCATGCGCGCCTCGACTTCATCGAAACGCTCGATCACCTGTGCGAGCCTGGAATGCGGGATCTTCGCCATCGCTCCCATTTAGTCGCCGAGGCAGGGCTTGGGAAGCGCCGGAGCCTGGCATTCGCGGAATGGGCCGGCCGATCACGGCCCGGCGCCGGCTATGGAACGTGCCAGTCACCCGGGCGGCCCGGACGTTTCAGCAGTTTTCGTCATCCATGGATGCGGTTTCAAGCTCCCGGCAGGCAACGGCCTGACGGCCTGCGAAATGCGCGTCCAGGAATTCCAGTATCGCGTCGATGTCGCGCTGGTCCGTGCCATGCCCGCCACTGCGCAGCCAATAGGCCAGCCGGGCGTCCGGCTGCCAGTCCGCCATTCCGTTCTGCTCCAGGCCTCCGGCCCCGAACAATTCCCAGACCGGGCTGGCCGCTTCAGCGGCGCGATAGGTGGAATTGGGATCAGACCAGACGTCGCGCCGCGCATTGCCGAGGAAGAGGGCGCGCGGAGCGATGAGCGCAAGGAGCTGGTGCTGGTCGACGGGCAGCGCGTCCGGGCCGAGGCCGGATCTGCCATAGGCCGGATCGAACCAGTGCGGATAGTTCGAAGTGATCCGCGCGACAGTTTCGCCCGTGCGCGAACGCGACAGCGCCGCCCCGCCGAAGCCCGACTGATGGGAGATCACGGCTTGGATTCGCTTGTCCTGTGCGGCGGCGACCAGCGCCGCCTTGCCATGGCGCGAATGTCCGAACACGGCGATGCGCTTTTCGTCCAGCCAGTTTTCCCGTGCCAGGGCATCGATAACCGCGCTGTAGCCATAGGCCCAGGCCGAAAGCGTGCCGCGTGGCGCCTCGCCGCCTTCGGGCCGCAGGCCGTCAAGCACGGGCGCCGCCCGGCCGCGCGCGTCGGGCACGAATTGCGAGGCATGAAAGCTCGCATAGGCAAAGCCGCGCTCGAAAAATGAGCGGACCGGGGCGCGGGCGATGTATTCCCCGAAGATGTATCTGAAGATGAACGGCACTTGCGTGCTTTCGCAGGGGTCGCCATCCGAGGCGGTCAGCCCTGGCGAGGCGAAGACATAGCAATTGGGCGCGAATGTCTGCCCGATGATCACGGGAAACGGGCCTTCGCCCTCCGGAACGGCAAGGCCGAGATGAAAGCGGCGGGCGCCATCGCCGCGACCGACCCTTATGACGATTTCCTCGAGCCTTCCGCGCCCGCCGGCATAATCCGCATCGACCAGGCGCCGCGATACCCTTGCCACAGCCAGCCCGTCCGGCCAGGGGCCGTAAACATGCTCTTCGAAGGCCTGCCGCAGCGCGGCTTTCCGGCCGGACCAGTCTTCGACGCTGGCCGCCTCGATGGCGGGTTTCGGGGCGGTCTTGTTCGCCGTCTCCAGGCTCGCATAATTGAGCCCGAGCATCGCGGCATTGGAGACGACCAGACCGGCAAGCGCGAGCGCCGCGAAGAGGGATATCCATTTCAAGACCTGTCGCGTCATGACGCAGCCCTTTCGCAAGTCGTTTTATGTTCGGGTATCGACGAATGACCCGGCAGGCCAGCGTCTTCACGCGCCTGTGTCATGGCGTTTCGAGGCACCGATTAAATGCTTCTCAACCCTCGCTGCCTACACAGTCAGGCCTGACAGCACCAAGCAGCAATATTGGCGGGAGGCGCAGGATGGCGATCAGCGAAGGCGTTTCGCTGCTTGGCCGGATCGAACGGCTGGGAGAGGCGAGCAAGGCGGAAGCTGCGCGCCTGATCGCCCGCATCTATGAGGACGGTGTTGTCACGCGGCCCGAGGCCGAGGCGCTGTTCGACCTCAACCAGCGCCTGACAGGCGAGGACCGGGTCTGGGATGCCCGTTTCATCGAGGCGATCTGTGATTTCCTCCTGACGCGCGAGGCGCCCGAGGGCTGGATCACGGACGAGGAGGCCGATTGGCTGATCAACCGGATCAGGCCCGATCGCGGCGTCTGCTCGGAAACAGACATTGACCTGCTCCTGGTCCTCCTGCGCCGGGCCGAGGGCGCGCCGATACGCCTGTCCCGCTTCACCCTGGGCGCCGTGAGCGCGCGAATCTGCCATCGCGCGCGCGCCGACAGCGAGGATGTCGAACGCATGCGCCGCGCGATCTATGCCTCGTCCGGGGAGGGGCGCACCGCCGTGACACGTCATGAGGCGAATATCCTCTTCGCCACCAATGACTCGGTGGCCTTTGCGCGCAATGCGCCGGAATGGAGCAGCCTGTTCGCGCGGGCCGTGGCCAATCATCTCCTTTCGGCCGCGCATCCGGCGCCGGACACGATCGAAGAGGCGTTCGACCGCGAAGCCTGGCTGAAGGACACATCCAGCGACATGGGCGATGTCCTCGCCCGGCTGACCCGGCGGATCAGCGAAGGCTCCTGGTTCGAACGCGTCATGTACGACCCGAAAAAGGCGGCGAGGGCGCGCGAGGCGGCCCGTGAGGCGGCCGCAAAAGCCGGGGCCGAAGTCTCGGACGGCGAAGGCGACTGGCTGATGCGGCGCCTGGGGTTCGACAAGTCGATTTCCCCGGCCGAACGCGCGCTGATCACCTTCCTGCGCGAGGAGGCGCCGGGCTTTGTCAACGGCCTCGCGGCCCGTTGAAATCTCGACAAACAGCCGCCGGGCTGCATGGTCGAAGCGGTGTATGGCGCGGAGGCTTCATGCCGTGTTGATCGCGAACCTGATGCTCGCCCTGGCGCTGTTCGTGGCCACGAGCCTGATACATCTTGGCAGGCTTGTCGGCCTGAGTGTTCTGCTTCGCCGGCGCGGGGTGCATCCGGCCAACCTGACCACCATGACCGGGCAGGGGCTGTCGATCATCTTTATCGTGGTGATGCTGTTCCTGCTGCATGCTGCGGAAATCTGGCTTTATGCGCTTGTCTATCTGTGGCTCGGACAGTTCGGCGACATGGAGAGCGCACTTTATTTCTCGACCTCCACTTTCACCACGGTCGGGTTTGGTGATGTCTATCTTGACCGGCCCTGGCGCATGCTGTCGGCGGCCGAATCCGCCAATGGTTTCCTCCTGATCGGCTGGTCCACGGCCTTCCTCGTCTCCGTTTCGGCGAAAGTCAGGGCCTTCCAGGCCGAGATTGCCGAGGCGATCGAGGGTGAGGACGAGGCGCGCGAGGGGTGACGCGAGTGCAGAGATGGACAATGCGTCAAGGCGTGTTTAATTCCGGGCGCTGAATTCAAGAGAGCAAGGGACAGGGGCCGGAATGTTCGAGAAAATCCTCATCGCCAATCGCGGCGAGATCGCCGTGCGGATCATCAAGACCTGCCGCCGGATCGGCGTGAAGACGGTCGTGGTGTATTCCGATGCCGATGCCGGCTCCATGGCGGTGGAAATGGCCGACGAGGCGGTGCATATCGGTCCGTCACCGGCGGGCGAAAGCTATCTTGTCATGGACAAGATCATCGATGCGGTGCGCCAGACCGGCGCGCAGGCCGTCCATCCGGGATTCGGCTTTCTGTCTGAAAACCCGGCATTCGCCAGGCGGCTGGCCGAGGAAGAGATCACGTTCATCGGCCCAAATCCCGGAGCCATCGAGGCGATGGGCGACAAGATCAGTTCCAAGAAGCTCGCCGCCGAAGCCGGCGTCAACACCGTGCCCGGCCATATGGGCCTGATCGAGAGCACCGGGGATGCGGTGAAGATTTCC
>JAAANZ010000064.1 GCA_009909065.1 Alphaproteobacteria bacterium
GCCTCCGCCTCCGCCGCCGCCGCCACCACCACCCCCGCCTCCGCCGCCGCCTCCGCCGCCGCCAACGCAGCAGCAGGAACGCACGGTTGAAGCGTGTTCGTCACTGAACCAGTCCTTCGTTGTCTATTTCGAGTGGGACAGTTCCGATCTGACGAGCCAGGCGGCAGCCGTCGTGGATCAGGCTGTGGCGAATATCCGCAGCCGCGAGGATTGCTCTCCGAGTTCCGTTTCGGTCGTCGGCCACACGGACACATCGGGCAATCAGGCCTACAACCAGCGCCTGTCCCAGCAGCGCGCAACGGTTGTCGCGAATTCGCTCTCCTCGCGGGGCATCCCGTCATCGATTATCTCGACGGATGCGCGTGGCGAAGACGATCTCGCTAAGGAAACCCGCGATGGTGTGCGCGAACCGCTCAACCGTCGCTCGGAAGTGTCGATTATCGTGCGCTAGGCGTATCGATCGACATGACATGACTGCTTTGCGGCCCGGTTTCGACCGGGCCGCATTGATTCGGGGCCTTCGACTCTGGTCATCACGGGTTTCAAGGGTTGCGGGTTTCGTGCATTGACGGTTTCATGAAACTGAAAGCTTCATCCTGCGATAGAGTCGAACGAGGAGTGCTCCGGCTATGGCGAAACCAGAAAAATCTTACCGCAAGCGTGCACTCGGCGGGCATGTGCTGAAGCCGGAATCCATGGCCATGAGCTACGGCTATGATCCGGCCATGTCCGAGGGCGCCATCAAGCCGCCTGTTTTCATGACATCAACTTTCGCCTTTCGCTCGGCGGCCGAAGGGGAGGCGCTGTTCCGGCGCCTGGCCGGACGCCAGCAGGAAGGCGACCCGGAAGATCCCGGCCTTATCTATACCCGCTTCAACAACCCCAACATGGAAGTGCTGGAAGATCGCCTGACGCTATTCGATGACGGAGAGGATGCGCTGGTCTTTTCTTCAGGGATGGGCGCGATCACGACGGCTCTGCTGGCCCTGTGCTCGCCGGGAACGACCCTGCTGCACACCAGCCCGCTTTATGGGGCGTCCGAAGTATTCATTCGCAACATGATGCCCGAATTCGGCATTCGCTCCTTCGAGGTCGATGCCTGGTCGGACGAGGACACGCTTTACGCAGCAGCAAGCAAGGCGGCCGAGACGGGACCGGTGAGTGTCATCTATACGGAATCGCCGGCCAACCCGACCAATACGCTGGTGGACATGGAAGCGGCCGCGCGGGTGCGTGACAGGCTGGCCCGGGAAACCGGTCATCGCGCCGTGCTGATGTGTGACAACACGATGATGGGGCCGGTTGGATTTACCCCGCTCGGGCATGGTGCTGACCTCGTCGTGTATTCCCTGACCAAATATATCGGCGGCCACTCCGACCTGATCGCGGGCGGCGCCGTCGGCCGCGAGGAAATCATCGCGCGGGTGCGCAGGATGCGCAATTTTCTGGGCACCACGCTCGACAGCCATACCTGCTGGCTGCTGACGCGTTCGGTGGAGACGCTTGGCCTGCGGATGCAGCGCGCCTTCGATAATGCCCGGGTATGCGCGCAATTCCTGTCGGGTCACGACAAGGTATCGAATGTCCGGTTTCCGGCTCTGTTTGAACCGGGCAGCGAGCAGCGCCGCATCTATGACGCACAGTGCAAGGCCGCCGGTTCAACCTTCTCGTTCGACGTGGCCGGCGGCAAGGAGGGTGCGTTCCGCTTTCTAGACAGTCTGCAACTGGTCAAGCTCGCGGTCAGCCTTGGCGGCACCGAAAGCCTTGCCTGCCATCCCGGATCGACAACGCATTCCGGGGTCGATCCTGAAGTGCGCGAACGCATCGGCTTTACCGAGGGGCTGGTGCGCCTGTCAGTCGGGATCGAGGATGGCGATGACCTCGTCGCGGATCTGGAACAGGCGCTGGCCGCGGTCTGACGCCGCTGCGCAGCCTCCTCGTGAACCGGCATGAAGAGCAAGTTCAGATTTGCACAGGGCGCCGAACAGGAGGCGGCGCAGGGCGGCTACTGGAACGTATAGACCAGAGAGACTCGCGTGGCCGTGTCGGTGGCCTCGAAATTCGCGGGCGGATCGGTGTCATGGCGCACTTCGAAAGAGACGCGCGCTGACAGGGCATCTGTCAGATCGGCCGTCACGGCCGCAATATTGCCGAGCTGCGTCGATTCCTCGGCATAGAGTAGGCTCGTCTCATTGGTGAAGCCGACATTTTCGTTGAACTCATGCGCGAAATTCGAGGCGCCGACGACCGAAAAACTCTCTTGCGTGGTGGCCGATACAATCCGGGCGTTGCCATCCTCATCGGTGGTGACCCGGCGCTTGACCTCGTCGATCTTGAGGCCGGGGCCAGCTTCGACTGACCAGCTTGTCGGTTCGCCGGCAAGAATCTCATAGCCGAGTCCGCCGCCGAGAAAACTGCGCGAATCGAAGCCGGAAAACTGGTCGCGCTCATGCGAGGCGCGCACGAAGCCATAAAGGCGGTCATTGATCTGGCGATCCAGCTGACCGGCCAGGAACCAACGGTTGCGCGTTTCCACCCCGTCTGTCTCGCCGAAGTCGGCAACCGCTTCGAGGCTCGTTTTCCAGACCTGGGTCTCACGGGCAAGATCGAGACCGAGGCCGAGATCGGTGGTCTCGGTGTTTCCGGTGGTATAGCCGGCCGAGAGCGAACCTTCCCCGAGCCATTGGGCGTCCTGCGCAGCGGCCGGGACGACACTCATGGCACAGGCGGCGCAGACTGAGAGGACATGCTTCATTGATCGGGCTCCAAGATGCTTTTTTCTTTCGGCGTGGTCTTGGCCGGCTTTGCGTGAACGGAAAATGTCCGTTCTGCACCCCGCCTCTCGATGTGGCGGTGCAGCAACACTCCGGCCTTGCCCTTGCCGCAAGGACATGAAACGAAATTGCCATGATTGCACTTGAGGAACATACGCCGGAAGACCGCGCGGCGCGTGAGCGGCTCGACGCGCGCGCCGAGGCCATGCTGGAGCGCACGCTCGGCTGGGCACGCATGAATACGGGAAGCTGGAACACCGACGGGATAAAGGGCTTTGCACCCGGCCTGGCCGACGCTTTCGCGGAACTTGAAGCCGATATCCGGCTCGACCCGCCGGCGCCGATCGAGACCGTCGATGCCAAGGGCCACAGCCACGAGATCGAGACCGGGCCCATTCTGCGCGTCGCCGCACGGCCGCAGGCGCCGGTCCAGGTGGTTATGAGCGGTCATTACGACACCGTTTTCCCGCCGGGCACCTTCGAGGATATCAAGGATCTCGGCGAAGGGCGCATCAATGGACCGGGCGTGGCCGACATGAAGGGCGGCCTCGTCGTCATGCTGGAGGCGCTGAAAGCCTTCGAGGCGAGCGCGCTGAAAGACCGTATCGGCTACCGGATCGTCGTCACGCCGGATGAGGAAATCGGCAATTTCGCCAGTGCCCATGCCCTGAAGGACGCCGCGCAGAGCGGCGCCCAGATCGGCATGACCTACGAACCGGCCATGGAAAGCGGGGCCATGTCCGGCGGGCGCAAGGGCTCTGCGGTTTATGATATTGTCCTGCACGGCCGCGCGGCCCATGCCGGGCGCGCCAAGGAGGAGGGGCGCAGCGCGATCGCAGCGGCTGCGGAACTGGCGCTCGGCCTGGAAACCCTCAATGGCGCCCGTGAAGGCGTGTCGTTCAATGTCGGCAGGATCGATGGCGGCGGCGCGGTGAATATCGTGCCGGATATTGCCGTTGTGCGCTTTGGCGCGCGGGCCCCCGATGCGCAAGCGGCGCGCTGGGCGCAGGGCGAGGTCGAGCGGCTCATGGCCCGCGCGCTTGAGCGTGACGGCATCACCGGCCATCTGCATGGCGGTTTCTATCGCCCGCCCAAGCCGCGCAATGGCGCCCAGCAGGCCCTGTTCGAGGCCGTCGCCGGCACGGGGCGTGCGCTGGGCCTGTCGCTGGAATTCCAGGACACGGGCGGAGTGTGCGAGGGCAACAATATCTTCGCCGCCGGCGTGCCCAATGTGGATACGCTGGGCGTGGTTGGCGGGCGCATCCATTCGGCAGAGGAATATGTCGTGACCTCCAGCTTTGCCGAACGCGCGGCCTTGTCGGCTTTCATCCTCAACCGGCTGGCCGATGGCCGCATCGATGGCGCAAAGATCAAGGCGCTGATGGGATGAGTGCGATGCCGGCCTTCATCATGCGGCCCTCGCGGCGCGATGATCTGGATGCCCTGATGACCCTTGCCGAGCTTTCGGGACCCGGTTTCACCAGCCTGCCGGTCAATGACGAACTCATGGCAAGGCGTCTCGACCTGTCGGCTCGCGCCTTTGCCGGCGACCTGGAGCACCCGCAATCGGGCAAGTATCTGATGATGATGGAGGATGCCGAAACCGGCGAGATCGGCGGCTGTTCGGCCGTGAAGGCCGGGGTGGGAATCGATTATCCCTTCTTCAATTACCGCATCATCACGCTGGCCCAGGCGAGCCAGGCCGCCGACCGGCGCTTCGACATGGATGCGCTGATCCTGACCAACGAGTTTGTCGGCTTTACCGAGGTCGGCACGCTTTTCCTGAAGGAGAATTTCCGCGGCGGCGGGGCGGGGCGCCTGGCCGCACAGGCGCGTTATCTCCTCATGGCCGCCTCGCCGCAGCATTTCGGCGAACGGGTTCTCGCCGAGCTGCGCGGCGTGGTCGACGAGGCGGGAAACACACCCTTCTGGGATTGTCTCGGGGCGCATTTCTTCCGGATGAGCTTTACTGAGGCTGACTTTCTCTCGGCCGTTTCCGACAACCAGTTCATCCTCGATCTCATGCCGAAATATCCGGTCTATGTGGACCTGTTGCCGCCCGAAGCGCGCGAGGTGATCGGCCGGGTGCATTCGGCAGGTGTCGGCGCGCTGAAACTTCTCGAATGGGAAGGGTTTCGCTTCGAGCGTGTGGTCGACATTTTCGATGGCGGCCCTCTGGTGACCTGCGAACGCTCCAAGATCCGCACGATCGCGGAGAGCGAGACCGTTACACTGGAGCCCGGCGATGTGCAGGCCGATTCGCCGCGCGGACTGGTGGCCACCGACCGGCTTCCCGATTTCCGCGTGACCCAAGCGCATATTGCCCGGACCGGGGACGGGCGCGCGGCAGTTGGGGGCGATGTGTTCGAGCGGCTGCAGATCCGCCCGGGCCGGCCCGTGCGAATCTGGACAAGGAGGAATTGATGGCGAGCCAGCATGTCTGGATCGACGGCAGGTGGCAGGCGGGCAAGGGCGAGGCCTTCGAGAGTCTGTGCCCGGCCACGGGCGAAGCGGTCTGGTCCGGCCGCGCGGCTGACAGCAAACAGGTCGCCGCAGCCGTCGAAAGCGCGCGCAGGGCCTTTGGCGACTGGTCGCGGCGCCCCCAGAATGACCGCACGCGGGTTCTGGAAGCCTATGGCGAAGCGCTGAAGCGCCGCAGCGAGGACATTGCCGTTGCGATCTCGCGCGATATGGGCAAGGCGCTCTGGGACGCGAGGGGCGAGGCCGGGGCCATGGCGGCCAAGATCGCCGTGTCCATCGCCGCACAGGTCGAGCGGGCCGGCTCGAAGGCGATGCAGGCGGGTTTCGGCTCGATGCACCTGACCCATCGCCCGCACGGGGTGATGGCCGTGTTCGGGCCATTCAATTTCCCCGGCCACCTGCCGAACGGGCATATCATTCCGGCCCTGCTGGCGGGCAATACCTGCGTGTTCAAGCCGTCCGAGCTTGCGCCTTCCGTGGCCGCGATCATGGCCGAATGCCTGGCCGAGGCGGGGCTGCCCGAGGGCTGCCTCAATATCGTCCAGGGCGGGCGCGATACGGGGGCGGCCCTGATCGAGGAGGAGATCAACGGCCTCCTGTTTACCGGTTCGGCGAAGACGGGATGCTTCTTCCACAAGCATTTCGGGGGCCGGCCGGATGTCATCCTGGCGCTGGAGATGGGCGGAAACAATCCGCTGATCGTCTGGGATCCGGCCGATATGGAGGCGGCCGCCGATATCGCCGCGCAGTCGGCTTTCCTCACCACCGGCCAGCGCTGTTCCTGTGCTCGGCGCGTGATCCTGCCGGAAGGAGGATTCGGTGACGCCGTCATCGAGGCGATCATTGCGCGCGCTGACGGGCTGGGGATCGGCGCCTGGGACGAGGCGGGCATTTTCATGGGTCCGCTGGTCTCGTCCGATGCGGCGCAGGCCGCGCTGGACTTCCAGGCCATGCTGCAGGAGAGGGGCGGCAAGCCGCTGCGGGCGCTGCAGCGTCTGGAACGCGGGGGAGGGTTCGTGTCGCCCGGCGTGATCGACGTGACCGGAGCGAACAATCTGCCCGACGAGGAGCTTTTCGGCCCGCTCATGCAGGTCATTCGCGTGAAGAGCTTCGGTGACGCGATCGCGCGGGCCAATGACACGCGCTACGGGCTTTCCGGCGGGCTGGTGTGTGATGATGATGCCCGCTGGGTCACGGCGAGCGATGAGATGCGGGCCGGCCTTCTCAATCGCAACAGGCCCACGGTCGGCGCGAGCGGGGCGATGCCCTTTGGCGGGCCGGGGCTTTCGGGCAATTACCGTCCCGGCGCCTGGTATGCCGCCGATTACAGTGCCTGGCCGCAGGCGAGTCAGGTAGCCGACCTGGCCGTGCGCCTCAGTGCAGAGGGTTTTCCGTCATGAGCGACGCGATTGAGGTCAATTTCGACGGCCTGATCGGGCCGACCCATAATTATGGCGGCCTGTCGGACGGCAATCTTGCCAGCGCGCGAAATGCCGGCGCGGTGTCCAATCCCCGCGAAGCGGCGCTCCAGGGACTGGAAAAGATGCGGATGATGTTGCACGCCGGGCTGGTCCAGGGTGTGTTGCCCCCGCAGGAGCGGCCCTTTGCCGGCTTGCTTTATCAGGCCGGGTTTCGCGGCGAGCTTGACGAGGTGATCGCGCGGGCCGCGCGGCAGGCGCCGCAGCTGCTCAAGACGGCGTTCTCGGCCAGCGCCATGTGGACGGCCAATGCCGCAACCGTTTCGCCGTCGGCCGATACCGAAGACGGCCGTGTCCACATGACCCCGGCCAATCTCTCGACCATGCTGCACCGCGCAATCGAGGCTCCCCAGACCTTCATGATCCTGGACGAGATATTCGGAGAGGATTTTTTCGGCGAGTGGTCGCACGAGGCGCGCGGCGCGCATTTCATGGTCAATGAGGCGCTGCCGGGCCATCCCGACTTCGCCGATGAGGGCGCGGCCAATCATGTGCGTCTTTGCGAGAGCCATGGCGCCCGCGGTGTCGAGATATTCGTCTATGGCCGCGAGGCCGGCGAAAGCACTGTCGGATTTCCCGCGCGCCAGTCGCGCCTGGCCAGCGAGAGCCTTGCGCGCAGCCACGGTCTCGACCCGGCCCGCACCGTGTTTGCCCGTCAGTCCCGGCGGGCGATCGAGGCCGGCGCCTTCCATAATGACGTTGTCTGTGTCGGCACGCGCGACACGCTGTTCTTTCATGAACATGCCTTTGAGGACACGGAGGCCACGCTGGGGGCCATCCGACGCGCCGGCGACGGGCTGTTCGATCTGAAGACGGTCATGGTGCCCGACGCGCAGGTTCCGCTGGGCGATGCGATTTCCTCCTACCTGTTCAATTCCCAGCTCCTTTCCCTGCCCGGCGAGGACCGCCTTGTGCTGATTGCCCCGAAAGAGACCGAGGAGACCGGGACGGCGCGCCGCTTCTGTGAGGAGATGGTCGCGGGGAACGGGCCGATCGGGCGGGTGGAATATGTCGATGTGCGCCAGTCGATGAAAAATGGCGGCGGGCCGGCCTGCCTGCGCCTGCGGGTCGTGCTGACGCGCGAGGAACTCGAGCTCATCCATCCGGGCGTGCTGCTCGACGCGTCCGCGATCGATGCGCTACAGGACATCGTGCGCACCCATTATCGCGACCGTCTCGCCCCGGCCGACCTGGCCGATCCCGATTTTGCCGCCGAAGCCCTTACCGCGCACCGGGCGATACTCGACCAGCTCGGACTGCACGCCGAAACCGGCGCGGATCTCTACCTTACGGAGGATGACTGACCGATGAAGCTCTATACCTATTGGCGCTCTTCGGCGGCTTATCGCGTGCGCATCGCGCTGGCACTCAAGGGCCTGAACTTCGAGAGTGTGGCCGTCAATATTGCGCCGGGAGCGGACGAACAATGGGCGCGCGTCTATGCTGAGGTGAACCCGCAAATGCGCGTGCCCGCCCTGGAACTGGCCTCGGGCGAGATCCTGACCCAGTCCATGGCGATTATCGACTATCTGGAGGAGACGCATCCTGCGCCGGCGCTCCTTCCGTCCGACCCTGTCGAGCGGGCGCGCTGCCGGGCCTTTGCCGACACGATCGCCTGTGACATCCACCCGCTCAACAATCTTTCGGTTCTCACCACCCTGCGTGAGGATTTCGGGGCGGACCGCGCGGCGGTGACGCGCTGGTATCATGGCTGGATCGAAAGGGGTTTTGCCGCGCTCGAAAGCCTGGCCGCGGCGCGGCCTGC
>JAAANZ010000122.1 GCA_009909065.1 Alphaproteobacteria bacterium
CCTCTGGGCCGCGCGCCTTTCGCGCCAGGACCCTCACCCCGGCGCGGGTCCTCTGTCGGCGCTGAGGACAATTCCAGGCGGCCAGGTGTTTCAGTTTGATCGCGATCTGGCCTGAACGGGTCCTTCAACCGGCGATCCGTGCCGCCATCCTCCCGATTGGGCCAGTCCGGTCCCAGCCCCCGATTGACACAAACTCATTACTTTGTCATGCAAACCACTTTGCACGGATGGGGGCATGACCAGCGATCGAACCCGGCGACAGGCTGTATCGTTCAATCCGGGATGGGACACGGCGATTGCGGTGGCAACGGCCGTGCTGATGATCGGCGTCTACTACCTCAATTCAAATTTCGGATATGAGCAGCCCGCAGTGTTCTTCATCGTGTTCCTGGGCTTCGGACACTTACTGCTCAATACAGCAATACCCGCCTTCGTCGTTTTCAGAATCTGCAAGGAAGGCTGGTCCGGACTTGGAATAAGAAGAGAAAAACGGCTGCTTTCCCTTTTGATATCTGTGCTTCTGGGGGCGCTGTTCTTCAGCGGCCTCATTCAGTCGCTTGAAGAATTCGATGGCGATCCTGTGCCACATTTCGTCTTCAATGGCATCGCCCTGTGGGAGCCGCTGTTCGTTTACGGGTGGCTTCAACTGAGGTTTGAAAAGGCGTTTGGGTATATCCTCGCGCCAATACTTGCCGGTTTGGCGTTCGCGGCCTATCACCTTGGATCTTTCCCGATCGATATGGTCTTTATGCTTTTTGGTTTCGGTATCTTCTATGGAATAATATTCGGGCTGGTTAGAAATCTGCTTGTCTTGATCCCAATAACCTGGGCCTTTGGCTCTTCCATCGGGACCATACAGGGCGGGTTCAGCTTCGACTGGTTCACCGTTGGCATCTATGCGTGCGTTTTGCTTGCGCAGCTGGGCATACTTTACGCACTGAAGGCGTCTGGTCGCAGCCAGGTCGCGTGATGCCAGGGCCGGTTCCTCCCGGAACGGCCATATCCCGCAATCGCCGGCGGGGCTGGCTGATTTTCGGGTTGCGTGGACGGGCTCGCCGGGGTGCAAGCCCGCCGGTCATTCAGGCGCCGACAGGCAGGCCCTGGTCCTTCGCCATGCGCTTCATCGCCTTCTGCAGCTTCTCGAAGGCGCGCACCTCGATCTGGCGGATGCGTTCGCGCGAGACATTGTAGACCTGGCTGAGCTCTTCCAAGGTCTTGGGCTCGTCCGACAGGCGCCGCTCGGTCAGGATATGCTTTTCGCGCTCGTTGAGGTCGTCCATCGCCTCGGTGAGCAGTTCCATGCGCGCATCGAATTCCTGCTGGTCGGCATAGCTTCCGGCCTGGCCCTGTTCCTCGTCGGCCAGCCAGTCCTGCCATTCCATGTCGCCATCCTTGCCCATCGGCACATTGAGCGAGGCGTCAGAGGCCGACATGCGGCCATTCATGGACATCACGTCCTTCTCGGAGACGTTCAGCCGCTCGGCGATCTCGCTGACCTGTTCGGGCTTCAGGTCGCCCTCCTCCAGGGCCGCAATCTCGCCCTTGATGCGGCGCAGATTGAAGAAAAGCTTCTTTTGCGAGGCCGTTGTGCCGAGCTTGACCAGGCTCCATGAGCGCAGGATGTATTCCTGGATCGCCGCACGGATCCACCACATCGCATAGGTCGCCAGGCGGAAGCCCTTGTCCGGATCGAATTTCTTGACCGCCTGCATCAGGCCGACATTGCCTTCGGAAATGACCTCCGCCATCGGCAGGCCATAGCCGCGATACCCCATGGCGATCTTCGCCACGAGGCGCAGGTGCGATGTCACCATCTTCTCGGCGGCTTCAGGATCCTCATGCTCCTGCCAGCGCTTGGCGAGCATGAATTCTTCCTGCTTTTCCAGCATCGGGAATTTGCGGATCTCGCTGAGATACCGGCTCATTCCCTGTTCCGGGCTCAGCGTCAGAGCCCCGGTGGGGGCATTGCCCTGTGCCATGATCAATTCTCCGTCTGTGCTTGCAAGCCTAACCCGCGAGGACGGCATCAGGCTCCGTGACAACATGACCGGAACCGCGATCGATCCGCCCCGAATCCTTCGGCGGCGGCGGGTCCCTTTCTGAACCGCACATGGACCACCATCGTGCGACCCATTCAGATAAGCGCCGAAATGTGGAGGAAAAGAGGCGCCGGATTCGCGGTTTCGTGATCGCGGGCAAGGCGCGCTATTGCAGGATCGCCTCGGCCTTTGCGGCTTTCAGGAAACTGGCAAGCCCCTCGGCCTCTTTCGCCTTGCCCACGGCCTTTTTCAGCGATTTGAAGCTCTTGGCGGCATAGCGCTGGGTGGTTTCGTCGAACTGCCCGCCGGCAATCTTCACCGAGAGTTTCTTGCGCCGTTTCGAGGCGTTCTCGGAATTGGCAACGGCCCAGGGCAGATAGGTCCTGGCGACCTCGTCGCTGAAGACGGGCAGAAGGGTCGCCTCGAGTTCGGCGAGCGGCTTGAAGGGCGCGCCGGCATTCGGGGTCTCCATGAACTCGCACCATTCGGTGACAAAGGGCGTGCGCTCGCGCAGCCATTGCCCGGGGGTCGGGTCGAGCAGCATCTGCTGGAATTGTGCCGCCACCGAGAAATCCGCCGCGCTCGGCCGGCCCCCGAAGATGAAGAGGTTTTCCTTGAGATGCGCGTCGAGCCGTTCGGCGAAGCGATGGAAACTCTGTTTCAGCTTCCGGGAATTCTTGCCGCCGGCGCCGACAAGTCCGAGCCGGCTGGCCATGCGCTCGGCGATCTCCGCCTCGGCCTGCGCGCGGTTTTCCGGCGGCTCGCCGGCAAACAGCTGGAGCATCACCCTGTGGGCCGCCTGCTCGCGGTCCGGCGATTGCGACCAGCGTTCATTGAACATCGTCTTGTTCAGCCACTCGTCGCCATAATCCTCCAGGATGAGGGCCAACGCCGCGCAGGCCGGATCGTCCGGCACGGTTGACGGCTCCTCCTTGTCGGCTTCGAGCGCGTTCAGCATGGCCGTGGAATCCTGGCTCGGCGGGCGGCCGGGCGCCATGAGCAGCGGCACTGTAGGCGTCGCGGCCATGGCCCGGAAATCGGCTTCTGTCCTGACCGAACGCGGCACCCATTCGAAATCGGCGCCCTTGTATCTCAGCGCGGCGCGCACCTTCTGCGAATAGGGGGAAGTGTCGGCTCCGAAGAGGCGGTAATCGGCCATGTCGCATCCGTTCATTCGTGAAACCCTGCCTTCTAGGGCAATCCGTGTCGCCTAGCCAAGGCAAAAGCTGCGCGCGGCCTTGCGAAGACCGGCGCGCGCGACTAGCACAGTGCCCGGGTGAGGGGATCGCGATCGAAAGGGCAAACCGAGGTGTCGGGAACAGTCTTTGTCACAGGCGGGGCCGGCTATGTCGGCAGCCATTGCTGCAAGGCCTTTCACCAGGCCGGCTGGAATGTCGTCACCTATGACAATCTCTCGCGCGGCTGGCGCGATCTCGTCAGATGGGGCGAGCTGATCGAGGGAGACATCCTGGATGAAGCGCGCCTGGCCTCGGCGATGGCCGATGTGAAGCCCGATGCGGTAGCCCATTTCGCCGCCCTCGCCTATGTCGGCGAAAGCGTTGACGATCCGGGTCTGTATTATCGCAACAACACGCTCGGCTCGATGGCCATACTCGACGCCATGAAGACCGCCGGCGTGGACAAGCTGATCTTTTCCTCGACCTGTGCGACCTACGGCGTCCCCGACAGGATGCCGATGACGGAAGACACGCCACAAAGCCCGATCAACCCCTATGGCTGGTCGAAACTCTTCGTCGAGAAGATCCTCGATGATTACGGTCATGCCCATGGCATCCGATCGGTCAAGCTGCGCTATTTCAATGCCGCCGGCGCCGATGCGAACGGCGAAACCGGCGAGCGCCACGAGCCGGAAACCCATCTGATCCCGCTCGCGCTCCAGGGCCAGCTCAGGGACGGGTTCGGCCTGACAATCTTCGGAGATGATTTCGACACGCGCGACGGCACCTGTGTGCGCGACTATGTCCATGTCACCGACCTGGCCGATGCCCATGCGCGCGCGCTCGATTATCTCCGGGGCGGCGGCGGCTCCGAGGTCTTCAATCTCGGCACCGGCACGGGCACGACCGTGATGGAGATTGTCGAAGCGGTCGCGCGCGTGACCGGCCGGCCCGTGCAGCACACGATCGGCCCGCGGCGCGAGGGCGACCCCCCGGCCCTGGTCGCCGGGGCCGACAAGGCCCGCGAGATGCTGGGCTGGCAGCCGCGCCATTCCGATATCGACACGATCATAAGCACGGCCTGGGGCTGGCACCAGAAAGAAGCGAATTCAGGACGTTAGATGTCCCGTAACATCCTTGCCTATTGCGACAAGCTCTTCACCCCTTCGGAGAGTTTCATTCCGCGCGGCTACAGCGCGTTCGAACGCCTCAAGCCGGTCTATATCGGCCATGAGCTCAAGGGCCCGGTGCCCGAAGGCGCCGAAGTGATCGAGATGGGTCCCCTGCATGGGCCGGGCGGGGAGGCGGCCTTCAAGCAGCTCGGTACGGTGTCGGCGAAACTTGAAGACACATTGCGAGCGCTCGACCCGGTGGCGATCCATGCCAGTTTCGGCAAGTCCGGGGCGTATGCGCTGCCGCTGGCCCGCCGGCTCGGCCTGCCCCTGATCGTGACCTATTATGGCGGCGATGCCACGAAGACCGCCAATACCAAGGACAGTTTCATCCGTATCTATAATCGCCGCCGCGCCGCGCTGTGGGACGAAGCGGCCCTGATCCTGCCCTGTTCGGATTTCATCCGCCGCGAACTGCTCGCCAGGGGGGCGCCCGAGGCGAAAATGGTGGTGCATCACAACACCGCCGACCCGGAGAGGTTCCGGCCCGGCGAAAAGCAGGACATATTGGTGTTTGCCGGCCGCTGGACCGAGAAGAAGGGCATCGACACGCTGATTGCGGCGCTGGAGCGTATTCCCGAGGCGCTTGACGGCTGGCGGGTGCGTCTGCTCGGGGATGGGCCGCTCAAGGCCGACCTCGTGGCGAAGCTCGAGGCCGCCGGCATCCGCGCGGAACTGCCCGGCTGGATCCCGGCCGACGAGATGCCGCAGCATTTCTCCGAGGCGGCCATTGTCTGCGTGCCTTCTAAACGCGCCAGTTCCGGCGATGCGGAGGGACTGCCGCTGGTCTGTGTCGAGGCGATGCTTTCCGGCTGCGCCCTGGCGGCCACGTTGCATGCCGGCATCCCGGAATGCGTGAAGGAGGGCGAGACCGGGTATCTCGTCGAAGAGGGCGACCATGTCGCCCTTGCCGACCGCCTGCGCCGGCTCCTGTCCGATCCCGGCCGCACCCGCGCCATGGGCGAGGCGGGTCGCGAGTTCGCGCTCGCCGGCTTCAACCTGGCCGAACAGAGCCGACGGCTCGAGGATCATCTGATCGGCGTCGCGAAAGATGCCGGCACCTGGCAGGACGCGCCACAGGTCCGGTTCCGCCCGGATTGAACCCCCTGGCGAGGCCTGCATGACTTCGCGCCTCGCTGGTGCGGCGTGCGCCTTGCCAGCCGGTGATACGCATCACCAGATGACAGCGATCGAAAACAGAACTGTCTGAAGGCACTCATGTCGCAAACCCTGCCGAAAAGCCCCGAAGCGATGATGGCCGTGGCCGAGGCGACGCTGGCCGCGCTGCCCGTGCACATGCGCGAGGCGGCCGCCCGTGTCTCGGTGCGTGTGGAGGAATTCGCCGAGCCGGCCATTCTCGACGAGTTCGGCATAAGGGACCCGCATCAGCTGACCGGCCTTTACCAGGGTGTCCCCCTCATCCATGAGAGCGTCACCTGGCCCTCGCCGGAAGGGGCGCTCATCTTTCTCTACCGCCAGCCGATCCTGGCCGAGTGGCGCGCGCGGGGCGATGTCACGCTGGAGGATCTGGTCGCCCATGTCTTCATTCACGAGCTCGGCCATCATTTCGGCTGGTCCGACGAAGAGATGGATGCCCTTCTGGAGGCCGACGGTTGAGGCTTGCCTTGGCCGCCATTCCGCGCCAAACCTTCTCGTCCGCAAGGGGGCGGTTAGCTCAGTTGGAAGAGCGGCTGGTTTACACCCAGTAGGTCGGCGGTTCGAACCCGTCACCGCCCACCATGCGCGCGCGGGCCCCTCCGGAAGGCCGGCATGCCCGGCGAGAGCCCGTGGGCAGATGTCACGTCCGCATCCCTGAAGCGCAGGTCGTTCGCCTCACCGCCGGGCGCGGCTTTACCGTCCCGTGTCTGCGCAAGCCGGCGTTCGCAATCGGACCCGATGGCCCCAAACCGGCTCTAGGCAAGACGGCAATTCTGTCTCACTGTGCCGGCAAGACGATTGGAAAAAACGCGACCTGCCGGTCCCAGGGCGGGCGCAAGAGGGAGGCTAGCATGGCCGATCCATCCTACAGTGAGCATGATGCGACAGCGCTGGCCGAGCTTGTCCGGAAGGGAGAAACCAGCCCGGCCGAACTGCTTGAAGAGGCCATCGACCGGGCCGAGCGGCACAATGATGCGCTCAATGCGCTGACCTACAAGGCCTATGACGAAGCCCGCGAGGCCGCCGGCGCCGGGCATGCCGAGGGCCCGTTTGGCGGCGTCCCCTTCCTTATCAAGGATATTGCCTGCCCGGTTGCCGGCTGGCCGCACACCAGCGGGTCGCGCTTCCTGGCCGATGAAATCGCCCCGGAGGACGGGGTGCTGACCCGGCGCTTTCGCGAGGCCGGCCTGGTGCTTTTCGGCAAGACCAACACGCCGGAATTCGGCATCACCGGAACGACCGAGGGCGCCCTTCACGGGCCCTGCCGCAATCCCTGGAACACAGAGCATATCACCGGCGGGTCTTCGGGCGGGGCGGCGGCGGCGGTGGCCGCGGGCATCGTGCCGATGGCCCATGCCAGTGACGGGCTCGGATCGATCCGTATCCCGGCCGCCTGTTGCGGACTGTTCGGCATGAAAACGACGCGCGACCGCAACCCCAACTCCTCCTATGACAGGGCCGCGGCGATCGGCATGACGGTCGAACACGTCGTTTCGCGCAGTGTTCGCGACAGTGCGGGCCTTCTCGACGCCACAGGCTATGGCGAGCCCGGCGCGCCTTTCGCCACACCGCCAAAGGCGCGGGCCTATCTTGAGGAAATCGCCACGCCGCCCGGCGCGCTGCGCATCGCCTTTCACTGCGAAACGCCGAACGGCAAGCCTGTCGATCCTGAGATTCGCGGCGCGCTCGAGGAGACGGCGAAACGTCTTGAATCGCTTGGCCATCATGTCGAGGAACGCGGCCTCGGCATCGATTATCGCCGCCTCTATGGCGCCCAGCGCGCCGTCTCGGGCAGCAATTTCGCCGCCACGCTCGAGGCCGCGATCCGGGCCAAGGGCCGCGAGCCGCGCGAGGATGAGCTCGAAGCGCTGACCTGGCGCAATTATCGCGGTGCGAAACAGCTCACAGGGGCCGAGGCCATGGCCGGCTGGTCCACGCTGCGTTCGATGGGCCGGGAAATCCTTGCCCTGCACGAGACTTATGACGTGATCCTGTCGCCGGTCCTTGGGGCGCGCGTGCCGAAGATCGGCGAGATCGACCCGGTGAACATGCCGCCGCGCGATGTCGACCGGCGTCAGGCGGAGGTCTTCCCGTTCACGCCGCCACAGAATTTCACCGGACAGCCTGCCATGTCTCTGCCGGTGGGGCGCGACAGCCGGGGCCTGCCGATCGGCATGATGTTTGCCGGACGCTATGGCGACGAAGCGACACTGTTCCGCCTCGCCGCCCAGTTCGAGCAGGCCCATCCCTGGCAGACCGAAAGGCCGCCCGTCTGGGGCTGAGCGCGGGCGCGCGCCCGGCGCGGTATATGGGCCGCAATGGCTTTTCTCGATCAGCCAGCCCGCGCATCTCTGCGACCCGTTCGCCTGGCGCTTTGATGAAGTCGAAGCTATGGTAGGCTTGACGGCCGGGGTGGAAGGCCATGTTCCCATCATGGCGCGGCGATCTTTACACGGCGCCAAGACAAATGCCCGGACTGCCGACTGCCATTCGCCAGAAGTGGCCGGTTTGGCTTCAAACAATTATGTTGGCTGTCCGCGATTTTCCATCTGGCTCATCCAGAGCGAAGGCGAAGGATGAGCCTGACCCCGAGCGGCTTGCGTCAGCGGCAAGACGGCGCTCTTCCTTCGCCTTCGCTCTGGATGAGCGCCTTTGAATTATCCGTCTTGGTCGAGCCGGATACTTTAAATTCAGCGCGTTAAATGGTGGGCGGTACTGGGATCGAACCAGTGACCCCTACGATGTCAATGAAGGTGCCAGGTGATCGCTCGAAATATTTTGCAACAAATACAATATGTTCGATTGATCATGCGATCACTCGTGATCGCTGAGTTCCTGATACGTTCACATTTTGCGTGTAAACTGCGTGCAACTCGAT
>JAAANZ010000031.1 GCA_009909065.1 Alphaproteobacteria bacterium
ACCGCCATGACTATCCCGCCCTGCCCGACCGGCGCAGCCCGTCCGCGCGCGAGGCGGCCTGGTCGTCCTATCTTGGTGTGCTCGAACATTTCCAGGCGGCCGGCAAACGCACCGTGCTGGTCCTGTCGGCCCCCGAATTGCCGGCGCCGATGGATTACATGATGCGGCGCACTCCGGACAGCGAGGGGCGCATCGCCGGCGTGTCCCGGGACTGGTGGGAAGCGCGCCGGGCCTGGCTGATGGCGCGGCTCGACGAGGTGCCCCGCGGTGTCATCATTGTCGATCCGACCGGGCTGTTCTGCGACGCGGCGACCTGCTACGCGGCCGAGGGTGAGACGGGGCTCTATTTCGACCAGAACCATGCCAGCATATACGGCATGGACCGGATCGCCGAAGCCATCATCGCGGCCGCCCCGCCGGGAAGAGAGGAAACGGGCCGCGCGCCGACCGGCGAATGACAGTGCGGCTTTTTCATGACATCCAAGTCATCTGAGAGTTCTGCAATTCTCGCACGCGCCGGCACACCATGTCGGGCGAACAATGGGGCCCGGCGCGGGCAGCGCCTTCGACCCGCTTCACTGTCCGGCCGCTCGCATCGGTGTTACCGCCCGCCTTACAGGGCGCCGTCGCGGGCGAGTTCGCCATCACTGCCGGGCCGCCCGTCAGCCAGGCCTGGCGCCCGAGCTGCGCATCGATCGACACGGAGGGACCTTCAGAAGGTCTTTGTCATCCTGGCGTTACGGAACCCTGCTATTCCTGAAGATGAATGAGCTCAAGGGAGACGGCAAATGACACAAAGGCAAACGATCACGGGTGAGGCGGCCGGGTCGGGGCTCACCGAGAGCTTCAAATCAGTGGCACTGGTCAAGCGCCGCGAAGATATGACCCACGAGCAATATCGCGAACACCAGTTGGGTACCCATGCGCCGCTCTCCCACAAACTGCCTGGGTTGATCACATATGAGTATTTCGACTTCCCGCCGAGCGCGGAGGGCGAAGATCAGCCCTATGACGGCATGGCGGTCCTCGAGTGGGAAAGCCTGGCCGCGTTCCAGGAGGCACTGGCATCCGAGCAAGGCGCCGCGGCCCTGGCCGACCTGCCAAACTTTCTCGATCCCGAAATGATGCTGACGCTGACCGGCCCGACCATGCTCTGGCGTGACGGCCTCGGCTCCTGAAATACGGGCCCAAGCGTGAAATTCGAGTCGTGACCGAGGGCCACGATCGCAAGGCGCAGCAGATGAGGCCAACCGCCGATCCTGACGCGCGCTGCCGGTTGCGGGTACTCTTTTGTCAGAAAGCTCGGCCGGTTTCCGGAGACTTTTCCGTTAGGCCTGTTGAGAACCGCGGGCTGGGCGAGTTATCGAGGAGGTTGCAGTATACGAGGCACGATCGGTTTCGCCATTCAGGCAGACCGGCTCTTTATGCGGCGCCGCGAATGGGCTAGGCGGGCGGGCTAACTTGGGAACGACCAGGGATCGGAACCGCCATGTCTGCCGAGGTCGAAGCCGCGCGCCGGCGCACCTTCGCCATCATCTCGCACCCGGATGCGGGCAAGACGACGCTGACAGAAGCCCTGCTCCTGTCGGGCGGCGCGATCCGCCTTGCCGGGCAGGTCGCTGCGCGCGGGGAACGCAGGCGCACCCAGTCGGACTGGATGAAGATCGAGCGAGACCGCGGCATCTCCGTGGCCTCCTCGGTGATGACCTTCGAATATGAAGACCTTGTCTTCAACCTGCTCGACACGCCGGGACACGAGGATTTTTCCGAGGACACCTATCGCACACTGACCGCGGCGGACAGCGCGATCATGGTGCTCGACGCGGCCAAGGGCATCGAACCGCAGACACTGAAACTCTTCGAGGTCTGCCGGATGCGCGATATTCCCATCGTGACCTTCGTCAACAAGATGGACCGTGAAGCGCTCGACCCGTTCGAACTGCTCGACGAGATCGCCGACAAGCTGCAGCTGGATACCGCTCCGCTCTACTGGCCCGCCGCCAGCGGCAACCGGTTTTCCGGCATGCTGGACCTGCGCCGCCAGGAGTTCTGCGTCTATGAGAAACTGACCGCCAATGAAGATCTCCGGCCCGGCCCGGCCCCCCGCATTCCTGCCGGGGGCAATTCGGTGGCCGCACACATGGACGAGACGGTCCGTGAAGAACTCGCCGAGGGCGCCGAGCTGGCCCGCGAGGCCCTTCCGCAATTCGATCAAACCGCCTTTCTGGAAGGCCATATGACACCGGTAGTCTTCGGCTCCGCGCTGCGCCATTTCGGCGTCGGCGAGCTTCTGGACGCGCTCACCGAATTCGCGCCAGGCCCGAGGCGCCAGCCGGCCGAGAAAGCCGGACAATCGGTAGAGCTGGAGCCCGGTGGCCGGGACGTGGCCGGCTTTGTCTTCAAGATCCAGGCCAATATGGACCCGAACCATCGCGACAGGATCGCCTTTCTGCGCCTGTGCTCGGGCGAGTTCCGGAGGGGCATGCGCCTGAAGACCGCGGAGGGCCGGCAGGTGAATGTCCACAACCCGCTCATGTTCATGGCTCAGGACCGCGAGATCATGGAAAACGCCTATGCGGGCGATGTCATTGGCGTGCCCAACCATGGCGCGCTGAGGGTCGGTGACAGCCTGTCCTCGAACGGGAATATCCGTTTTGCCGGCATCCCGAATTTCGCCCCGGAAATCCTCAGGCGTGCGCGGATCAAGGATCCCATGAAGCAGAAGCATCTGCGCAAGGCGCTGGAAAGCCTCGCCGAGGAAGGCGTGACGCAGCTTTTCCGCCCGCAGATCGGGTCCGACATGATCGTCGGCGCGGTTGGCCAGCTGCAATTCGAGGTGATGAGCGAGCGATTGTCGGCGGAATACAATCTCGATGTCGAGTTCGAGGTTGCGCCCTATAATGTCGCGCGCTGGATCGCCAGCGATGATCGCGACACGGTCGAAGCCTTCATGGACAAGAACAAGTCGGCCTCGGGTTTCGATCTTGACGGTTCGCCCGTCTACCTGGCGAAGAATGCCTGGGATGTCGGCTACGCCCAGGAAAAGAATCCCGACATCCGCTTTTCTGCCACAAAGGAACGCACGGTCTGACCGGGCCGATCAGTTGAGGAGGGGAAACCGGACAATGGAAGACGAAACGACAGGCGCCGCGGCCGCTCTGCCGAGCTGGGCGGAGAACAATCTGCCGCAATGGGCCCTCGATGCCTGGAATTACCTGGCCGATATCTGGAACCAGGGCGCCCTCGGCCTGACCTATGGCGAGATCACCATGGTGGTCGCCATCCTGGTCATCGCGCTGCTCATCCGGGGCCTGTTTGCGCGAACCGTCGTTCGCGCCATCACCCGCGCTGCGGCCGGCACGGAAACGAATATCGACGATGCGCTGGTCAAGATCATCTCGACGCCGTTGAAACTGGTGCCGCTGATCATCGGCGTCTATTTCGCGCTGCAGGTCGTGGATATCGGGGCCGATACCGAGGAAATCGCCAACAAGGTCGTCCAGTCCTTCATCGCCCTGTCGGTGTTCTGGACATTGTCGCGGGCCGTCAACGCGTTCGAGTTCGTGTTCACCTCGCTGCGCGATACGCTGACACCGGCGATTGTCGACTGGATGCTGAAAGCGCTCCAGATTGCGCTGATCATTCTCGGTTTCGGCGCCGTCGCCGAGATCTGGGGCATCGCCATCGCGCCGCTGCTCGCCGGCCTCGGCATTTTCGGCATTGCCGTGGGCCTCGGCGCGCAGGACCTGTTCAAGAACCTGATTTCCGGCATCCTGATCCTTACCGAGAAGCGTTTCGTGCCGGGCGAGTGGATCCAGGCCGAGGGCGTTTGCGAGGGCACGGTGGAAAAGATCAATTTCCGTTCCACCCTGGTCCGGCGTTTCGACCGCAGCCCGATGTATGTGCCCAATTCCTTCCTGTCCGACGGCGCGGTGACAAACTTCTCGCGCATGACGCACCGGCGGATCAAATGGGTGGTCGGCGTGGAGTACCGTTCCACGGTCGACCAGCTGAAATATATCCGCGACGAAATCGAGGCCTGGATCTGGAATGACGAGCGCTTCGCCCGGCCACCGGAGGCGTCCCTTTTCGTGCGGGTGGACAGTTTCAACGCCTCCTCGATCGATTTCATGATCTATTGCTTCACCCACACCAAGAGCTGGGGCGAATGGCTGGCGATCAAGGAGGAACTGGCGGTCGCCGTCATGGACATCATCGCCGCGGCCGGCACCAGCTTCGCCTTTCCCAGCCGCACCATCTACATGCAGCAGCAGGATGCGCCCGAGATCATGGCCCCGCCCGCGCGCAGCGCCGGAGTGGAAAAGGCCCGGCGCGAAAAGGATGAGGTCGAACGCGTCGGCGGCATGCGCGGCGGCGAGGATGAAGGCTAACCCCCCTGCAGCCCAGGCCCGCGCTCCGAGGCGGGCCGCCTATTCGTCGGGGAATTCGCGTGGCGGGCGGCTTGCGGCCGGGCGGCGATCGCCTGAACCAGAATAATACTCGGGCCGGGGGCTCGTGCGCCCGCCACCGCCGAGGATGCGGCCGCGAACCTGGCGGATGTCATCGCCTGACCCGTCCCGCGCGCCGGAACCCTCTTGCGACTTCTGGGAGAGCCTGTCCTTTCCCGGATAATAGGCCGCCTGCCCGGCTGTCTCGGTGTTGCCGCCCAAGGGATAATAATCGCGCCCCGGAGTTTCGGTCGGCTTGCCGGCCAGCTCCGGCACCTCCATCCCCCGGCTGACCGGCGAGTGTGCCGCACGCGGGTCTGGCCGTGAAGCTTTGGCCGGCTCGGGCTTTGCCGCGATGGCCTTCACGCGCCGCGCGCCTGCGCGCTCGGTGCGCGGCGACAGCCCCGACACCATTCCCGGCCTCTCGATCAGTCGCCCTGGCGAGCTCTTGATCTCGCAGGCCGGGCTGTGGCCGAGGGCCGCATCGGCAAAGCTCCAGGCCTGGCAGCGCGCCTCGCTCTCACAGCGCCTGGCACAGGCATTCGCGTCGCCCGCGCGGACCCAGAGATAGGTGCCGCCGAGGCGATAGGCCCCCTCCTGCTGCATGCCGTCAGTTTGCGCCTGTGCAGGCAGGCACAGGCAGATCATTGCGGCTGTCACCAGTATCCGGCGCATGAGGCAGACTCCGTTTCTGCCGGCCAGCCTGTCCCAGTCGGCTTAACAAAGACTTTGCCGGGCCGGTCAGCCTTCAAGCATTTCCCGGCGTTCCTCGATTTCCAGCCATTCATCCTCCATCGCCGACAGGGAGTCCCTGAGCCGGTCAAGCTCTTCGGCCTTGGCATTGAATTCGGCGGGATCGCGCGCATAAGCGTCGGGGTCGGAAATCTCGGCTTCAAGTTCGCTGATCTTCGCGCGCAAGGCGGGCAACTGGCTGTCGAGTTCCTTGAGCCTGTGGGCGTCCTTGAAGGAGAGCTTGCGCGCGGGCGAGGAGGGTTTCGCGCGCGCAGGCTTCGGCGTCTTCACGGATTTCTGCGCAGGCTTTTCCCGGGCTTCGCCGAGCCCCGGCACCTGTTCGACGGCATCGCTCCACCCGCCGGCGGTCTGCACCCATTCGCCATTGCCACGCGGAACCAGACACGAGGTCACCGTGGCGTCAAGGAAGGCCCTGTCATGGCTGACCAGCAGGAGCGTGCCCTCATAATTCGCCAGCATATCCTCGAGCATGTCGAGGGTTTGCATGTCGAGATCATTGGTCGGCTCGTCGAGGACGAGCAGATCGGACGCTTCGGCAAGCGCAACGGCGAGCGTCAGGCGATTGCGCTCACCTCCCGATAGCGCCGCAACGGGCTGGTGGAGCTGGTTCGGGTCGAACAGGAACTGTTTGGCATAGCCTGCGACATGTCGTGGCCGGCCCTGCACCATGATGGTGTCCCCGCCATTGGGCGCCAGCGTTTCCCAGAGCGTATCCTTCGGGCGCAGACTTTCGCGTGTCTGGTCGAGATAGGCGATCCTGACGGCCTTGGAGACCTTGACACGCCCCTCATCGGCCTGCGTTTCGCCCAGTAGCAGCCTCAGCAGAGTCGTCTTGCCCACACCATTCGGTCCGACAAGGCCGATACGGTCGCCGCGCAGGACCAGCATGGTGAGGTCACGGCAGATCGTGATCGTCTCGTCATCGCGCTCAAAAGCCTTCGATACGTGTCGGGCCTCGATCACTTTCCGGGACTGGCTGTCGCCGGCGGCCGCCGAAAGATCGGCCCCGGCTCGCGCGCCAAGCAGCGCCGCGCGGCGCTCGGCATGTTCGCGGCGCATCTCCCGCAGGCGTTCAAGACGGCCCTGGTTGCGCTTTCGCCGCGCCGTCACCCCGCGCGCCAGCCAGCGCTTTTCATCCTTGAGCTGGGTCTGCAGGCGCGCCAGCGCCTTGGCCTCCTCCTCCTCGACCTTCTCGGCCCAGTCCTCGAAATCGGCATAGCCCGTCGGGCTCTTCAGCACCTTGCCCTGGCGCAGCCACAGCGAGTTGGTCGAGACCCTTTCCAGAAAACGACGGTCATGACTGACGATCAGCACCGCGCCCCTGAACCCGTTCAGCCGCCCCTCCAGCCGCTCGATGGCGTGGATGTCGAGATGGTTTGTCGGCTCGTCCATGAGGAGAATGTCGGGATCATGGGCAAATCCCCGAGCAATCGCTGCGCGGCGCTGCTGGCCGCCGGACAGTGTCATCGGGTCGGCGCCGGGGTCGAGCCCGGCCTCGGTAAGTTCCGCCTCGGCGCGGTGGACATTCTCGATGCCCTGCGCGGTGAAGTCGAGCAGCGTGGCATGGCGGGAAAAGTCGGGCTCCTGGGCGACAAAGGCCACGACACTGCCCGGTTGCATCCAGACATCGCCCTCATCGGGATCGATCATCCCGGCGACCAGTTTCATCAGTGTCGACTTGCCCGCCCCGTTCCGGCCGACCAGCGCCGCACGCTCGCCCTTCGAGATCGCAAGCTCCACGCCCTCGAAGAGCGGCTTGCCGCCGAAGCCGAGTTCAATGCCGGAAAGGGTCAGGAGCGGAGGTCGTGCCATGTCTGCCGGGGGATGTCGGCCATTCGCCGGCCGGGATCAATCCCCCGAACCCCGCCCGGCGCGTTAAGACCAGGGCTTCAGGCCGGTTGAGCGCCGATCGTGGTGCGATGAAGCAGGCGGGCATGGCCCTGGTAACCACCGCTCGCCATGTGCAGCACGGAGCGGTTGTCCCACATCACCAGTGTGCCTTCGGACCATTTGTGACGATACTGGAACTCCGGACGGGTCTGCCAGCGATACATTTCGCCGAGGAGTTGGCCGGCCTCCTCCTCGGGCATGCCATCGATGCCGATGATATAGCCCAGTGTCGAGAACAGTGCCGGGCGGCCTGTCTCGGGATGCGGCCGGATGATCGGATGAAGCTGCGTGGCAAGCGCCGCGTCAGACGGCCGGATATCCATCGAACGCCCTTCGTCGCCCTCGCCATAAAGACCGGCGCGGCCATAGCCGCCACGCGCCGAATGGATCGCCTGGCGGCCTTCCAGCCGCGTGCGAAGCTCGGTGGGCATCTCGTCGAGTGCCATGTGCTGATTGGCGAACAGCGTATCGCCCCCGCGGGGCGGAATGGTGATGGCATACAGGCAGGTGCCGGCCGGGGGCTGTGACAGGAAGCTCCAGTCGCTGTGCCAGGTTTCGGCGAAAATCGGGCCGGTCTCGTCGGCCTCGCGCCGGACGGCGATGACATGGTCGCGCCCCGGTATCGGCGCGATATAGGGATCCTCGCCAAAAGGGCCGAAATACAGGGTAAAGCGTTCCAGGTCGTCATCGCTCAGCTGCTGGCCCGGAAAGGCGAGCACATGATGTTCCAGCCATGCCGACCGGATCGCCTGGACTGTGGGCTCGTCCAGGGGCCGGGACAGGTCGATACCGCGGATCTGCGCGCCGCAGGCTTCGCCGCTGGGGATTATGTCGAGTGCCATTTGTCGTTTCCTCCTGGACAGAGGATAACGCATAGACGCCTTGGAAGGCAGACCCCTCAGATACGGACTGTCCCCTGCACGCGCCGGCCATTGCGCTCCAGCTCGATCCGCCAGAGACTGCCCCCGTCATCGAGGGCCGCGTCAAGATCCTCGAGCGTCTCGGTCGCTTCGCCATTCACGGACACGATCACGTCACCGGGCCGCACGATCCGCCGGGCATAGGCGCCGCGAAGGATCCGCGTGACGAGGACGCCGGCATCGAACGGATCCCGGCCGATTTCCTCGGCCAGGCGGGGCGACAATTCGGCAACTTCGGCACCGGAGAAGGGGTGACGTCCCTTGAGCAGCACACGCTCGGCCTCGGTCGCGCCGGGCGGCGGCGTCAGGCGGATATCCACCGAGCGCCGATCGCCGCTGCGCAGAACCTCCAGCCTCGCCTCCTCACCCGGCGAGCGCGTGGCGGCCAGGAATTTCAGGCCGCGTTCGTCAAACACCTCGCGCCCATCGATCGACAGGACGAGGTCACCGCGCCGAAGGCCTGCCTTGTCGGCCGGCCCGTCCTCGTAAACCTCGGTCACAATGACGCCCACGGGCCGGTCAAGGCCCTGTGTCTTGGCGATGTCATAACTCACCGACTGGCCTTTCAGGCCCAGCCAGGGCCGCACGATCATCCCTTCATTGATGGCCGCATCCACGACCCGCCTGACCATCTCGGCGGGAATCGCGAAACCGATGCCGTTCGACCCGCCCGAACGCGAGAAGATCGCCGTGTTGACGCCCACAAGCTCGCCAGCCGTGTTGACCAGCGCGCCGCCGGAATTGCCGGGATTGACCGCCGCATCGGTCTGAAGGAAGAAGGCATAGTCCGAAACGCCGACATCGGTGCGCGCGGTGGCCGATATAATACCGCTGGTCACGGTCTGGCCGACGCCGAACGGATTGCCGATGGCCAGCACGAGATCGCCGACCTCCAGGTCGCGGGTATCGGCATAATCGAGCACGGGGAGCGGCTCCCCGCCCGTATCGATTTTCAGGACGGCCAGGTCGGTGCGCTCATCGGCAAGCACCAGCTCCGCCTCGTATTCGCGCCGGTCGCTGAGCACGACCTTCAACGCGTCGGCGCCGTCGATCACGTGATTGTTGGTCACGATGACCCCTTCCTCGCCGACGATCACGCCGGAGCCGAGCGAGTTCTGGACATTCTCGCGCGGCCGGCCGAAAAATTCCCGGAAGATCGGGTCATTGGCAAAGGGCGAGGAGAATTCCTGGACCACCTTGCGGGTATAGACATTGACCACGGCCGGGGAAGCGCTCTTGACCAGGGGCGCAAAGCTCAGATCAATCTCGCCCTGCGATTGCGGGACCTGCCTGGCGGCCTGACCCTTGGCCGCGAAAAGGGGCAGGAGGGCGAGCGCCAGCAGGGCCAGCAGCGCCAGCATGCTGGCATAGAAGAATTTCGAGACGTGCCGTGTCATGGCGGGCGAATTAGTCATGATTCATGGCTGTAGTGCGGCAAAAGCCGCGCTTCAATCCGGCGAAAGTGACAATTCCGTCACCCGCTATGGGAGCCGTGATCCTCCGCCTGCGCCGCGGCCCGGGCCGACAGGGCGCGCAGGTTTTCCTCATGATCGGCCCGGTTGATCCGGTAGCGGCCAATGAAGAGGAGCATGATGGCCCAGAACACGAAGATGGCCGGGACATAGAACAGCGCCAGCCGCGAAAGCGCATCGGGCGAGACCTCGCCGGGACTGGCATCCGTCGGCCAGGAAATCAGCGTCAGGATCAGAGCCGCGGCCATGATCCCGATCCCGTCAACCGCCTTGCGCGTGAAGCTGAGAACCGAGAAAAGGACGCCTTCGGACCGCCGGCCTGTCCGGATCTCGTTATCCTCGGCCAGGTCGGCGATCATCGAGCGCACCAGCGCGCTCATGGCGATGAAGCCCGTATACTCGCCATAAACGCAGAGAAGCACGATCCAGAACACGACAGGACTTTCATTCGCCGGCATCACGCCGATCAGCCGCAGGCTGACCGGCGTGATCGCCAGGACCAGCGCCAGCAGTCCGAAAAGGATCGCGCCCTCGCGCTTGCCCAGCTTTTTCGACACGATCGAGGTGAGGGCAAGGGCGGTGAAAGCCGAGGCCAGTACGCTGGCGGTTATGATGGCGGACTGGTCGCCGGAAAATTCCCAGTAGAATCCGTGGAGGTAATAGATCAGCGCCGCGCCGATACCGAAAGCGGCCGCTCCGGCGAGCTGTGAAGCAAAAAGCGCCAGTAGCGAGGGGTTTTTCAGAGTCTCATAGACCTCTCGCATGGCCTTGCCGAAGCCTTGCGGGACGGAACTGGCCTTGTGCAGATGGGGAATATGGCGATGCGTGCCCAGCGCGCAGACCATGATCGAGGTGAAGATGGCGAGCGCCGCGAAGAAACCATATACGCCGAACCCCTCGGCATCGGTAAAGGCGCTGCCGGTGGCATCGCTGTCGAGGATCAGGAACAGGGCGCTGGCCGCCATCACGACGCCGCCGGAAAACACGAAAACGCTGCGCAGTGTCAGCAGTCGTGTCCGGTCGTCATAATCGGTGGTCAGTTCCGCCGCGAGCGCCGTACACGGCACTTCGTAGAAGGTGATGAGCAGGCGCACGCCAATGGCGACCACGACCAGGAACCAGAACAGCCCCGTCTTGTCCGGCGTGTCCACGAGGATGTCCGGGGGATTCCATAACAGCCAGAAGGCAAGCGCGACCGGCAGGGCCGCGCCATACATATAGGTGTGCCGGCGTCCCAGCGGGCTTTTCGTATTGTCCGACAGGTATCCGACAATCGGGTCGGAGAAGGCATCGAAAAGGAAAGCCAGCATCAGGGCGAAACCGACCTGCGCCGAAGGCATGTTGAAAGCCTGCCCGTAGCACAGCATCAGGAAATAGCTGTAACCATTCCCCTTAATGCCATAGGCCGCCCCGCCAAAGGCGTAGGAAAATCGTGTCAGCGCATCGACCGGCGGGCGCTCGACCGCAGGAGCGGTTGGGGTCATGACCTGCGCCCTAAAGCCCGAGCACCATCTTCGCCATGATGTTTCGCTGGACCTCGTTCGAGCCGGCATAGATCGAGGTCTTGCGGTAGTTGAAATAGCTCGGCGCTGCCGTCACCGCGTGTTCCGGAGCCGGCAGGGCGTCATTGCTGCCCTCGCGCAACCCCGCCCATGTATCCGCGGCGAACGGGTGGGCATGAAGCCCGGCCGCCTCCAGGGTAAGTTCGGTTATGGCCTGCTGGGCCTCCGAACCGGCGCATTTCAGCATGGAGCTTTCCGGACCGACCCTCTGGCCGGCGCTGAGCGCGGACAGGATCCGCAGTTCCGTCGCATTGAGCGACTCGATCGCGATTTCCATTTCGGCCAGTTTGCGCTGGAAGTCCGGATCCCGGATCACCGGCTCGCTGCCGGCGCGCTCGGCGCTGGCCACTTTCCGCGTCTTCGAGAGCATGTTCTTCAGCCCCGGCGCATAGGCATTGCCGCGTTCGAATTCCAGAAGGTATTTGGCATAGGTCCAGCCCTTGTTCTCCTCGCCGATCAGGTTTTCGGCCGGAACACGCACATCCTCGAAGAAGACCTGGTTGATCTCCTGCTGCCCCTCGGGCGGGCCATCGAGCGTGGGCAGGGCGCTGACCGAGATGCCGGGCGTCGTCATGTCGACCAGGATGAAGCTGATCCCCTCCTGTGGCTTGCCTTCCTTCGAGGTGCGCACAAGGCAGAAGATCCAGTCGGCATGCTGGGCCAGCGTCGTCCAGATCTTGGAGCCATTGAGCACATATTCGTCGCCGTCACGCACCGCGCTCATCTGCAGGGAGGCGAGGTCGGAGCCCGCACCGGGTTCGGAATAGCCCTGGCACCACCAGATATCGGATTTCAGGATGGGCGGCAGATGGCGTTCCTTCTGCTCGGGCGTTCCGAAGGCCATGATCACCGGGGCGACCATTTTCAGGCCGAACGGCGTGATCGCCGGAGTGCCCGCGGCCGACATTTCCATGTCGAAGATGAATTTCTGCGCCGGCGTGAAACCCGCCCCGCCATATTCGACCGGCCAGTCCGGCGCGATCCAGCCTTTTTCATAGAGCTTCTTCTGCCAGGCGATATGGTCTTCCTTGTCGAGATAGCCGTTTTTCGACAGGGCCTGCTTGGCACGCAGCTCCGGGGTGTAATTGTCTTCGATCCAGCTGCGCACTTCCTGCTGGAAGGCGCGGTCTTCCGGTGTGAATTCGAGATCCATGAAGCCCTCCTACTCGACAATGCTGTAATACTGGATGTCCGGCGCGCCGGCGAGGCAGGCGCCGAGCTGCGGCCCGGCGGCCTTGAAATAATCGCTCTGGCCATGGGCATCGAGCGCGTCCTGGGAGGCATATTGCTCCATGAAGATATAGTCGGTGTCCGATCCCTTTTGCTTGTAGAGCTGATAGGTCAGGCAGCCCGGCTCATTGGCCTTGACCTTGGCCATCAGGTCCCTGGCGACCTGTTCGAACTCGCCCTGTTTGCCGTCCTGGATGCTGAGCCTGGCCACGACACCTATCATTGGTTCCTCCCGGATGTGTTTCTTGTGTTGTGTACGAGTGTAGGCAGGTCTGACATCAGAGCAAGTCATGACGTGGCGGAGGGCACTTGCCCGCTCTGCAAGACCGATCCATCCTTGCCGCCGGCGGCGACGGGAGGGCCGTGAAACATGCAAATCCATACCGTGATCATCATCTGCGGCGCGCTCGTGGCCGCGCTCGTCTTCCTGCTCGGCTTCTGGGTCTCGATCACCCGCGCGAGCACCAAGGTCATCTATCATGATGAAATCTCGCCGCCTGACAGCCGCCTCGCCAAGGCCCAGCGCGCCCATGGCAATTCGGCCGAATATGCCGGCGCCGTGATCGGCGTGTTCGTCCTGACAAGCTTTGCCTTTACCGGCCGCGACCCCGGCCTGCTGGTCACGAGCCTTGTGATCGCGGTGACGGCGGGGCGTTTCTCCCATGCGCTGGGCTGCCTGACCTGCAAGACGCTTGCCGCCCCGCACCCACTGAAATTCATCGGAGCCTTGCTGACCTATCTCGGCGGCCTTGCCCTGGCGGGCCTGGCGCTCGCAAGGGCTGTCTGAGGACCGCCCGAAGAAAAAGGCCGCCCCGAAGGACGGCCAGTTGAGCAAGAAGGACGCCAGCACGAGGCACCTTGGAAAACTCCATACGCCCCGCGCTGACCTCTTCTTTCTCTTTCTAACGGATCGAACCTGAACAGAGCCGGGACGGGAACCCGTCGGTCTGTTCATCTTCGCCGGTGCGAGCGACTTGTCTGAATGCCTGTTCAGGAAAAAGGGGCCAGGTGCGCCTACCAAGGGCCTGTTCCGGCCTAATCGCCGGCATGTGCGAAAATCGCTTCCAAGCTGCGCAGGTTCATCCCGTTCTTGAGATAATTGGCCGGCGTCAGGTTCACCGACTTTATCACTGCGCGCTCGATTTTCGTTTTGCCGGATGTGTCATCCACCGGCACGAGATCGAAATCAATGATGTTTATGCAGCCGGTATCCTGCTCGAAACCGGCCGAGGCACCGAGCGGCGCGCCGAGCGCCCAGGCAAGCGCCAGCCGGTTGACACCCTCATGGGCGACGACCAGCGCCGTATGCCAGCCCGGCCGTCCAAGCAGCGCTTCGATACCGTCAGCAATGCGGGCCATGGCGTCCGAAAAGGCTTCGCCGCCTTCAAGGAAGGTCGCACCGGGATCGCCCGCAGCCTCGAACTGGAAGGTCATGGTCGCCGCCAGCTGCTCGGCACTCCTGAAATCGATATACTGGCCCGAGCGCAGTTCCTGGAACCGAGGCTCCACTTCCAGGGGCAGGTCGTAAGGATGGGCTTCAAGCACCAGTTCGGCCGTCTCGCGCGTGCGCAGAAGGCCCGAGCACATGGCAATGTCGAAATGCACCTCCGCAAGGGCCGCGCCGGCCGCGCGCGCCTCGTCGCGCCCGGCCTCGGTGAGACAGGCGTTGCCGGGGTCACGGCTCTCACGCACGCGCCGCGAGGTATAATCGACAAAGCCATGACGCATGAGGTAGACCCGGCGCCGGCCGGTGGTGCCCGGAAGCGTGCTCATCCGCGGCTCACATCCCAGTCGGACAGCACTTCATCCGTGTGCTCGCCGGGACCCGGCGTGCGCCCGGCAATCGCACCCGGCGTGCCCGAAAAACGCGGCGCCGGCGCCGGCTGCAGCACGCCTTCATACTCCACGAAGGTCTCGCGTGCCGTATTGTGCGGATGAGACGGCGCCTCGGCCAGAGACAGGACCGGAGCGAAGCAGATATCCGTGCCTTCCATGATCTCGCACCATTCCTCACGCGTCTTGGTTTTCATGACCGCCATGATCTTTTCCTTCAGCTCCGGCCATTTGTCACGGTTCATCTGCTCCTTGAAGTCGGGGTCGTCGAGCCCGGCCTTTTCCAGGAGGATCGCATAGAATTGCGGCTCGATCGAACCGATGGAGACATATTTCCCGTCAGCGCACTCATAGGTGTCGTAGAAATGCGCCCCGCCATCGAGCAGGTTCGCTTCACGCTCATCGCTCCAGATGCCCGAGGCGCGCATGCCGTAGAACATCGAGGCGAGCGAAGCGGCCCCGTCGGTCATGGCGCTGTCGATCACCTGTCCCTCGCCGCCGGCACGGGCATGGAGGATTCCCGCCAGCAGGCCGAAAGCAAGATAGAGCGCGCCTCCGCCATAATCGCCGATCAGGTTGAGCGGTGGCGAGGGCCGCTGCCCCTTTCGGCCCATGGCGCCGAGCGCGCCGGTCAGCGCGATATAATTGAGGTCATGGCCGGCCGCATGGGCCAGCGGGCCGGTCTGCCCCCAGCCGGTCATGCGGCCATAGACGAGCTTCGGGTTGCGCGCCAGGGCAATGTCCGGGCCCAGCCCCAGGCGCTCCATCACGCCGGGACGAAACCCCTCGAACAGACCATCGGCCTTCTCGACAAGGCGCAAGGCGGTCTCGATATCGCCCTCATCCTTCAGGTTCAGCCCGACCGACCGGCGCCCGCGCCCGGTGACATCGGCCGCATTTCCCGGCTTGCCATCGCCCGGCCGGTCGATGCGAACAACATCGGCCCCGAGATCGGACAACAGCATGCCGCAGAACGGGCCCGGCCCGATCCCGGCAAACTCGACGATCTTCACTCCTGAAAGCGGTCCCTGTCCCATTGCCTTTCCTCCCTTGGCCGGATGGCGGCCTATGCCGCATGATGATAGGGTCAACCTGACATTAAGAGACCGGCTGCCAAATGAAAGCCGTTCCCTCGCGTCCCGGGTCGCCCGCCATGTCCGATCTCTCCTATCTTCATCCCCGGATCGAGTTGCTTGCGGCAAGTCCGCGCCGGGAGATGCTGGCTGATCGCTTGCGCCGGCTCGAAATGCGCCCGGTATCCGCCGAAACTCCAGTCTGTTTTGAAACCCCCCAGCCCCTGCTTGTCGACCTGCCGTCTGTCACGCCGCAGCAGGCCTCGCAGCTCAAGCGCGCCTGGCTGGCCGGGCTGAGCGCACCGCTGATCCTGCTGCGCCCGAACGATCATGGCCTGCTGCGCAGCCGCGATGCCATTCTCCTGAGCGACGAGGAGGCTCTCGACACACTCCCCGCCAGGCTCCAGCTTCGCCGGCGCCAGGCCATCCGGCGTCACGAGACGGAAATCCGCCAGGCCGTCAGCGCGCGTTTCGGTGTCTCCAGGGCCGACGACCCCGGCGACCGGGTCACGGGCAGCGTCCTGCATATCGCAGGTGTCAGCGCCGGTTTCCTTCCGCTCAAGCGCGCCATGGCCCGCCGGGGCCTCAATCTGAGATCGGCGCTGAGCGCGGCAACGGCAAGATCCCATCTCGAGCAGGAGGCTTTCAGTGCCTGCCTGGTCGAATATGCGCCCGATGAGCCGGGACAGGCCTTCCTCGACACGCTTGCGGACGGCGCGCCCTGCGACCTGCCACTCATCCTGCTCCACAAGCACGGGCACCTGCCCGAAAACGACAGTGCCGACGAGATCATCTCCTCGGATCTTCCCGCCGAGGTCATTGCCTCGACGGTGGAAGAGCTGCTTCGCCTGCCCCGGCTGAACACTCGCGAAACGCAAATCCGACTGTCATCGCGCACGCATGACCCTGAGACAGGCCTTTACAACATGGATTTCCTGCGCAGCTGCCTCGTCGAGCAGATCGCGGCGGCCGATGCGCGCGAGGAAGCGCTCAGCCTCCTGCATATCCGGCTTCGCTCGGCCGGCGATGCCGACGCCGCCGCAAGCCGGGCCATGCCGGCACTCGCCGATTTCCTCGCCCGCAATCTGCGCATGGCCGACCTCGCCGCGCGGATCGCGCCCGGCTCCATTGTCGTCAGTCTTCGCGACACACCGCATTCCGGCGCGCTTTCACTCGCGCGGCGGCTCGTAGCATCCCTGGGGGGGGAGAATATCGGCGCGCCCGGCACGCCCCTGCCCTTTGGCGGCTCGCTGAGCTGGCGGGTGGTCGAACGGCGCGCTTATCACACAGCTGACACGCTGATTCAGTCGGCACTGGCCGGCCCCTATACGCCCGCCTCGGCGGCCTGAGGCGCGCGGGCGGCTTCAAGCTCCGTCAACAGGTCCCGGACCTGGCTGATCCGGTGCTCGGGACTGCCCGCCTTGGCGGTAATCACCAGTTTCGAGTCCGGGCGCAGCTTGAGTTGGGAGGGCCGGGCGCGCACCAGCGTCATCAGGCTGGCCGGATCGACAGCCGTATCCTCGCGGAAGCTGAACACGGCGCCCTTCGGACCGGCATCCAGCCTGGATATGCCGAGCGCCTTGCAGCGCGCCTTGATCGCCGTGACTTCCATGAGCTTTTTCGTCTCGTCCGGCATGGGGCCAAACCGGTCGATGAGCTCCGCGGCAAAACTCTCGCGCTCGGTCTCCGTCTCGATCTCGGCCAGCCGGCGATAGAGTGACAGGCGCACATCCAGCGCCTCGACATACGTCTCCGGGATCAGCACGGCGACGCCGAGATTGATCTGTGGCGACCAGTCATCAACAAGCTTGTCCGGATCGCCCTCACCGGCCTGGAGCGCCTTCACCGCATCTTCCAGCATCTGCTGATAGAGCTCGACGCCGACTTCCTTGACATGCCCGGACTGTTCATCGCCGAGCAGGTTACCCGAGCCGCGCATGTCGAGATCGTGGCTGGCGAGCTGGAAACCCGCGCCCAGACTGTCGAGGGATTGCAGGACACGCAGGCGCTTTTCCGCCCCTTCCGTGACGACCTGATTGCGCGGCAGCGTCATATAGGCATAGGCGCGCAGCTTCGAGCGGCCCACGCGCCCGCGCAGCTGATAGAGCTGGGCGAGGCCGAAACGGTCGGCCCGGTGGATGATCAGCGTGTTGGCGCGCGGAATATCGAGCCCGCTTTCGACAATCGTCGTCGAGAGCAGGACATCATACTTGCCCTCATAGAAGGCCGTCATGATGTCATCGAGCTCGCCGGCGCCCATCTGGCCATGCGCCACGATAAAGGAGACTTCCGGGACATTGTCGCGCAGGAAGGCTTCAAGCTCGTCGAGATCCGAGATCCGCGGGGCGACAAAGAAGGCCTGCCCGCCGCGATACTTCTCCCGCAGCAGGGCCTCGCGCAGGGTCACCGTGTCGAATTCCGTCACATAGGTGCGCACCGACAAGCGATCGACCGGCGGCGTCGCGATGATGGAAAGGTCGCGGATTCCCGTCAGCGACATCTGCAGCGTGCGCGGGATGGGCGTGGCCGAAAGCGTCAGAACGTGCACATCGGCGCGCAGCTCCTTGAGGCGCTCTTTGTGCTTGACCCCGAAACGCTGTTCCTCATCGACGATCAGAAGGCCGAGATTCCGGAACTTAATCCCCTCGGCGAGCAGAGCATGGGTGCCGACGACGACATCGACCCGGCCCGATGTCAGCCCCTCTTTCGTGTCGGCCATGTCCTTGCCGGAGACGAGACGCGAGAGCTGAGAGCTGGCGCACCTCGACGGGCCAGCCGGCCATGCGTTCGGCAAATGTCTGGTAGTGCTGGCGCGCCAGCAGCGTGGTGGGTGCGATGACGGCGACCTGCATCCCGCTCATCGCCGCCATGAAGGCCCCGCGCAGGGCCACTTCCGTCTTGCCGAAGCCGACATCGCCGCAGACCAGACGGTCCATCGGCTTTCCCGAGCCCAGATCGCTGATGACATCCTCGATGGCATTGAGCTGATCGTCGGTCTCCTCATAGGGAAAGCGCGCAGCGAATTCTTCATAGATGCCCTCGCCGGCCGTGGTGGCCTCGGCCGTTTTCAGGGCGCGCTGGGCCGCGATCTCCATGAGTTCGGCCGCCATTTCGAGGATGCGCTTCTTCGCGCGCGCCTTGCGCGACTGCCAGCTTGCCCCGCCGAGCTTGTCAACCGCACTCTCGCTCTCCTCGCCGCCATAGCGGCTGATGAGATCGATATTCTCGACCGGCAGGAAGACCCGGTCTCCGCCGGCATATTCCAGTTCCAGACAGTCATGCGGCGCGCCGGTCAGTTCCAGCGTGCGCAGCCCTTCATAACGTCCGACACCATGATCGACATGCACGATCAGGTCGCCCTGGCTGAGCGTGCCGGCCTCGGCGATGAAATTTGCCGCCTTGCGTTTGCGCCGCGGGGCCGCGAGGCGGTCACCGAGAATGTCCGGCTCGGCAATGACCGCCAGATCCTGCGAGACGAACCCGCGCTCCAGCGGCAACTCGCAGACCGACAGGCCGGCCGCCTTTGCCGCCGCCAGCGAATAGGCGCGGTCCATCTCGTCCATGCCATGATCGGCCATGACATTGACGAGACGCTCGGCCGAACCGCCCGTCCAAGCGGCCAGCACCACCCGGCGCCCGCCCTCGAAAAGCTCGCGGGCATGGCCGGCCACCGATTCGAAGATATTGATATCCGGCCTTGCGCGTTCCGGCGCGAAATCGCGTCCGGGCCGGGCCCCGAGATCGACCGAATCGGCCCCGGGATCGGCTGCGCTGAAGCGCGCGACCGCCCGCTGCGCAAAGGCGGCTTCGAGTTCGCCGGGCGCCATGTAAAGGGCGTCCGGCGGCAGGACGCGCGCGCGGGACTCGTCGCCTTCGGCGGCTTCGACGCGCGCGGCGTGATAGTCACTTGCCTGGGACAGGCGTTCACTGGCGGCTTCGCCCGCCAGCGGGGCCATCGCGAACAGGGCGCCCGGCCCGGCATAATCGAACAGCGTATCGAGCTCGCCATAGAAAAGCGGCAACCAGTTCTCCACGCCTTGCCGGCGAATGGAAGCGCGCGCCGCCTCATAGAGCGGATCGCCGGCGGGCGGGCCGAACCGCGTGAGATAGCGCTCGCGAAACCCCGCTCGCGAAACCCGCTCAGGACCTCGCTGTTGAACAGGAGTTCGCTGACCGGCGCGAAAGACATGGCCTTGAGCTGCTCGCGCGAGCGCTGGGTTTCCGGATCGAAGCTGCGCAGCGTTTCCAGCGTGTCGCCGAAAAAATCCAGGCGGATGGGCCAGTCGGAGGTCGGCGGATAGATATCGACGATCCCGCCACGGATGGCGTATTCGCCGCGCTCACGCACCGTCGTGCTGCGCACGTATCCATTCGTCGAGAGATAGGCGACGAGCTGATCCTGCGTGACCTGGCCGCCCGCCTCGAGGGCCAGGCTCGAGGCCTGCATGACCGCGCGCGGCGGCACGCGCTGAACGAGGGACGATCCGGTTGTGACCACAAGCGTCCGGGCGCCATCACCGGTCGGCCGGGCCAGCCGGGCGAGGGACGCGCAGCGCTTTGCCGCAATGGCCGGCGTGGGCGAGATGCGGTCATAGGGCAGGACATCCCAGCCGGGCAGGTGGACGAGATCCAGTGTCGGCTCTGTAAACTCGGCAAGCTTGAGCGCCGCTTCGGCCTGTTTGTCATCGCGGGCCACATAGACCGCCCGCCCGCCGCGCGATCCCAGCGCTTCGATCACCGCCATCAGGTCCGCACCGAAGGGCGCACCGGCAATCGACGCCGGACCGGTCAAATTGGCAAGCAGTTTGTCGGGCGTCATCGGAGGGTCCTTGCCGGTGGGATTGGGCGATCAGCCGGGGCGGGCCTCGTAGCGGAATGCGATCAGCTGGTCCAGCACCGGTCCGCGATGATTGTCAGGCACAGGTTTCTGCCCGATGATCCAGGCGTAGACCTCCCAGTCCGGGGTCGCCAGCAGCCGCTCGAACTCGGCCAGCTGCACCTCATCGAAACCGGCAATCGCCTGATCGGCAAAACTGCCCATGATGAGATCCATCTCGCGAAAACCCCGGCGCCAGGCCCGGAACTGCAATTTGCGGCGCTTTTCATCCATGATCGGTTCCCATCGTTTTCAATTCGCCTCCAGATAGGGCGCCCTGGCGCGCACGCCAGCGATTGCCGCCCGCATCGCACCCGTCTAGCCTTTCGGCGCCATGCGAGACGAGCGCCTCTATACCCTTTTCGAACCTCTCGACAGCCTGCCCGGAATCGGGCCGAAGCTGAAGCCGGTCCTCGAAGGACTCATCGATGGCGATACGGTCTGGGACCTGCTTCTGCATCTTCCGGAACGCTGGCTCGATCGGCGGGTGCGCGAGCAATTCGACGCGCTCCAGCCGGGTGAAATCGCCACGGTCGAGGGCGAGGTGCATGCCGTCAAGGCGCCCTATTCGGCCAGGTCGCCGCACAGGGTCCAGCTGTTTGACGGGACCGGCTTCCTGACACTGACCTTCTTTCGCGCCGACGGACGCTGGCTGCAGGCGCAGTTTCCCGTCGGCGCACGCCGGATCGTTTCAGGCCGGGTGGACGAGTTCCAGGGCGAGCGCCAGATGACGCATCCCGATTACATCCTCGACCCGGCCCGGCCCGAACGCCCGCCACAGGTCGAGCCGGTCTACCGGCTGAGGGCCGGCCTCACGAACAAGCGCCTCCATGCGCTCATGGGCGCAGCGCTTGGCCAGATCCCGCAGGACCTGCCGGAATGGGGTGACCGCCACCTCGTCAGCCAGCGCGGCTGGCCCGATTTCCGCGCGGCGCTGGACGGGCTGCACGCTCCGCAGGGCTGGGACGAGGAAGCTCTCGCCCGCTGTCGCCAACGCCTGGCTTATGACGAGGCCCTCGCGCGCGAAGCGGCTTTCGCGCTTGCCCGCGCATCGCGCAGCCGGCGGCGCGCCCCGGCCATGCCGCCGGCACGCGACGCCCAGCGCGCCATTTTCCGGTCACTTCCCTTCCAGCCGACAGGCGCGCAGATCCGGACCGTCAAGGAGATCGGAACCGATCTTGCCAGCCCGTCGCCGATGCGCCGGATGCTGCAGGGCGATGTCGGCGCCGGCAAGACGCTGGTCGCGGCCATCGCGGCGGTTCAGGCGATAGAGGCGGGCTACCAGGTCGCCTTCATGGCGCCCACCGAAGTGCTCGCGCGCCAGCAATTCACAACGCTGGACCAGCTCCTGTCGGCCCACGGATACACGATCGCCGCGCTGACCGGACGCAACAAGGGATCGGGGCGAGAAGCCACCCTGATCGGGCTCGCGGATGGCTCCATACAGGTCGTGGCGGGAACACATGCCCTGTTCCAGCAACAGGTCGCCTTTCGCAATCTCGGCCTCATCATCGTCGATGAGCAGCACCGTTTCGGCGTCGCCGATCGCGTGAAACTCGCCGGGAAATCCGACAGCCCGCACATGCTGGTGATGAGCGCAACACCCATTCCGCGCACGCTTGCCCAGTCGGTTCATGGCGATCTCGACGTGTCCATCCTTGACGAGAAGCCGGCCGGGCGCAAACCGGTGGAAACCCGCGCCCTGCCCGACACGCGGATCGAGGATGTGGTGCAGGCTGTCGGCCGGGCCGTGTCCCGCGGCGAGCGGGCCTTCTGGATCTGTCCGAAAGTCGATGTCGAAGATGACGATTCGACCGCTGTGGGCCGCCATGCGGCCCTGTCGGACCAGCTGCGCATTCCCGTCGGCCTCGTTCATGGCCGGCTGAAACCGCCGGAAAAGGATGCCGCGCTCGAAGCGTTTCGCAGCGGCGAGACCGCCGTGCTCGTCGCCACGACCGTGGTCGAGGTCGGCGTCGATGTGCCCGAAGCGACCATCATGGTGATCGAGCGCGCCGAGGGTTTCGGCCTGGCCCAGCTCCACCAGTTGCGCGGACGTGTCGGGCGCGGCGACAAGCCGGCCTATTGCCTGCTTCTCTATCGTCCGCCTCTGGGCGAAACGGCGCGAGAACGCCTGGACACGCTGCGCCGGACCGAGGACGGATTCGCCATCGCCGAAGCCGATTTCCGGCTGCGCGGCCCGGGTGACGTGCTGGGCGTGCGCCAGGCCGGGACAGTGGATTACCGCGTCATCGAACTGCCCCGCGACAGCGACCTTGTCGAGATTGCGCGCAGCGATGCCGGCGTCGTTGTCGCGGCAGATCCGGACCTGTCAGGCGATCGCGGACACGCGCTCAGCCTTGTTCGGGAGCTGTTTCGTCCGCGCGGTCTGCCGGACCCGAAATCCTGATCGGCTCACCGCCCGGCCCGGATGCGCCCGGTTGAGGGCTTGCATCCTCCGGCTCTTCGCGGGGCAGGTCTTCGGGAACAACAAGCCCGGCGGAGATGATCAGCTTGGCGCCTTCCTCCACCGTCATGTCGAGATGAATGATCTCGTCGCCACTGACATACATGAGAAAGCCGGATGTCGGATTCGGAGTGGTTGGCACGAACACGCCGATGAATTCGTCGCCCAGCCGGCTGCGCACCTCGCCGCGCGCACGCGCCGTCAGGAAGCCGATGCACCAGGTGCCCTTTTTCGGGTATTCGACCAGAACGACTTCCTTGAACGTCGCCTGCTCGTTCGACGCGATCAGTTCGAACAACTGCTTGAAGGCGGAATAGAGGTTGGACACGACCGGGATGCTCGACAGCATGCGGTCGGAAATGCGCAGGATTGACCGGCCGATCAGGTTGGTCGCGATGGCCCCGAGCAGTGTCAGTGCGATGATAGCGACCAGGACGCCGAAGCCGGGAATGGCGATATTGGTGTAGGTCTCCGGCTTCAGGATCGGCGGCAGAAGGGGCTTGATCCGCGCATCCATGAACAGGATGAACCAGTAAACCACGCCGATCGAGATCGCGATCGGTGCGGCAATCACGACACCGGCAAAGAAGCGGCTGCGCAACCAGCCGAACAGGGTCGGCTTGGGGGGGGGCTCGCTCGGCGGAAGGCCGTGGGCCTCCCTGTCTGATCGTTTCTTTTTTGCCATCCGGCTTCTCTCCCGCAAGGGTAGGGCCCCTATGAAAGCGGCTTGGTAGAATCGACGTTTCGCGTAATTGTGGCGAAGATGAGTATGACGCAAGATATTGAAGCTGGCCTTACCGCACTTGCCTCGCAGCTGCTCGGCGCAGGCGCACGGATCGACGGGCTCAAGCGATTGTCCGGCGGCGCGAGCCAGGAGACCTGGGCTTTCTCGGTAAGCGCGGGTGCGGCAAGCCGCCCGCTGATTCTGCGACGCGCGCCTGGCGGGGGCGGCGAGGCGCGCAATTCCACGGCCATCGGACTGCCGGCCGAGGCCCGGCTGATCGAGGCCGCTGTGGCCGCCGGCGTGCCGGCACCGGGCATTGCCCATGTATGCCAGCCCGGTGACGGGCTCGGCGAGGCCTTCATCATGGAGCGGGTGGGCGGCGAGACGATCGCCCGCAAGATTCTGCGCGACGACACGTATGAACAGGCCCGCACGCGGCTCGCCGCCCAGTGCGGGCGGGCCCTGGCCGGTATTCACGGCATCGACATCGCCAACCTGCCCGAACTGCCGGAAAGCTTCGGCACCGACCAGCTTGACCGTTATGAAGAAATCTATCGCGGCTTTGAGGCGCCGCGGCCCGTATTCGAACTGGCGATACAGTGGCTGCGCGCCAATGCGCCCCGCCCGCTTGCGCCTGTCCTGGTGCATGGCGATTTCCGGCTCGGCAACCTGATGGTTGACGAAAACGGCCTTGCAGCCGTCCTCGACTGGGAACTGGCCCATATCGGAGACCCGCGCGAGGATATCGCCTGGGCCTGTATCAATTCCTGGCGCTTCGGAGTGGCCGAAAAACGGGTTGGCGGCTTCGGAGACCTTCCCGACCTGCTGGAGGCCTATGGCGCGGCCGGCGGCGCACAGATCGCGCAAGGCGAGATCGACTGGTGGGAAATGCTCGGATCATTGAAATGGGGAATCATGTGCATGATCATGTATGACGCCTTCCGCTCGGGCGCCGATCCGAGTGTCGAGCGCGCCACGATCGGCCGGCGCGTGTCGGAAACCGAGATCGATCTGATCAACCTCCTGGAAAAGGTCTGACCCGTCATGCATGACCAGCCGTCCGCCGCCGAACTCGTGAACGCCGTCAGGAGCTTTATCCGCGAGACGGCCCGCCCGCAGCTTTCAGGACATGCCGCCTTCCATGCGCGCGTGGCGGAAAACGCGCTTGCGATTGTCGAGCGGGAACTCGCCAGCCGTCCGCGCCAGGAAGCCGAGGAGGCGCAACGTCTCGCTGCCCTCCTCGATATCGGCGGCTCACCGGCTCACCGGACGAACTCAATCACAAGCTCGCCCAAGCGATCCGGCAGGGCGAGCTGACCGTGAGGACCCCCGGGCTGCTCGATCACCTGAAGAAAACCGCGATCGCACAGGTCGAGATCGACCAGCCGCACTATTCCGGCCTTGGGATCGCCACAAAACAGGTTCAGTCCTGACCGCATGAAACTGCGATTCCTGTTTGGATCGGTCCTCGTCGCCCTGCTCGGCTGGATCGCCTTCAAAGACAGCCTCTGGACCGCCTGGGTCACGCGGGGACCAACCGCGGGTGCGCCAGCGCCCGACCCGGGAACGGCTGAAGGCTGGCTTATGAGTCCCCGGGCAAAGCCGGCCGCGGTCTGGGACAGCCGCTGGGCGGTGGATATCTTCATGCTTCCCGCCCGGCCCGGCCTCGCCAGCGCCGAAGGCCCTGTCGCCGCCGGGGACGCGGACATGCGCCGCCATCTCGCCGAGAGAACGCAAACCCTGGCCGCTCCGCTGGCCAATATCGGTCCTGTTTACGTGCCCTGGCTGCGCCTTCCCGGCGCGGCATCGCGCGATCCCGACTGGAGTGCGGCCCGTTCGGACCTTGTCGCGGCGCTCGCGGCCTATCTCGAGACGGACAATCGCGGCCGGGCCATCCTGTTTGCCGCGCCCCCCGGAAGCGAGCCGCTCCTGTCCGGTCTGGCCGAGGGCCTGGAAGCCGGCTCCGACAGGCTGAGCGATCGCCTTGGCGGCATCGTTCACTTTTCGGCCGGCGCGCCGCTCGATCCGCCGCCGGGCCTTTGCGGACCGGCCATTGGCGAGAATTGCGTGGTCACCATCCCCGTATCGGCCCGGCGCGGCGCGTTGTCCTTCCTGTCACCCCAGCTTCCCCGAGCCATGCCCGGGTTTGAAATCGACGCGCCCGCATCGGCCGGCTCGGCACTGACCGTTCGGCGCGAGACGATCCTGGCATGGCTGGAAAGAAACGCGGCGCGTCCGGCCGAACCCCTTGGCGGGCTCGAACCGATCGAGGTCGCCCCGATCCGCCGGCCCGGCTCACAGCCGACACCGGAGATGCGCGGGCGCGGCGGGTGAACCGGTCAGTTCATGCGGGCGCCTGCGGGTCCATCGCCGCGCAGGATCGAGATGACACGGTCCCAGTGCGCCAGCGCCGCTGCATCTCCCAGGGCCGCGATTTCAGCGGCGCGCAGCGTTGCGATCACCTCGGCATCCTCGCCATATTGCTGTTCAAGGTCCGCAGCGGCCATTTCCGCGCGCACTGTATCCACCTGCTCATCCATTGATCCAACTCCCGTGCCGGGGCGTAACCTCACTCACACATCTAGCCTCCGGAGATGACCCGCCCAGTGTCCCAGTCGGATCCCGTCATAATGTGGTTCAGGAATGACCTTCGCCTGCACGACAACCCGGCCCTGCATGCGGCCGTTTCGAGCGGGCGGCCTTTGGTATGCCTCTATATCCTCGACGAGGAGAGCCCGGGTCTTCGCGTGCCGGGCGGCGCGGCGAAATGGTGGCTGGACAAGTCGCTGCGTGCACTCGGCGAAGATATTGCCGCGCGTGGCGGGCGGCTCACGCTGCGCCGCGGCCGGGCTGACGCGGTGATTGACCAGGTCGTGGAGGAGAGCGGAGCCGGCGCCATTGTCTGGAACAGGCGCTATGACGCCGTCGGGCGCACGATCGATGCCGGTATAAAGGAAGGCCTGCGCGCGCGCGGTCTCAAAGCCGACAGTCATAACGGATCGCTCCTGATGGAACCCTGGCGCCTGGAAACCGGCTCGGGGGGCTATTACAAGGTGTTCACGCCCTTCTGGCGCGCACTCTGGAAAGCCTATGAGGCGCCCGGCGATCTCGGTGTGCCCGCGGATCTCGGCGGTCCGCAGCCCGCCAGTGATGCACTGGATGACTGGGGATTGCACCCGACACGACCGGACTGGTCGAAGGGCTTCGAGCGGCTCTGGACACCCGGCGAGACGCCTGCCCGCGAGCGTCTCGAGAGCTTCCTGGACGGCCCCGCCGAACACTATGACGATGCCCGCGAGCGCCCCGATACAGACGGCACATCACGCCTGTCGCCGCATTTGCGCTGGGGCGAGATCGGGCCGGCCAGCGTCTGGCGCACAGTCCGCGCGGCCATGGAGGAAGGGGCGATCGATCAAAGGCATGCCCTGTCATTCCTCTCGGAGATTGCCTGGCGGGAATTCTCCTATGTCCTTCTCTTCCACAATCCCGATCTTTGCGAGGAGAATTACAATTCCGATTTCCGGCACATGCCCTGGCGCGACAGTGAAACCGACCTCAAGGCCTGGCAGAAGGGCCTGACCGGGTATCCAATGGTCGATGCCGGGATGCGCCAGCTCTGGGCTCGCGGCTGGATGCATAACCGCGTGCGCATGATCACGGGCAGCTTCCTGACCAAGCACCTCCTGCTACCATGGCAGCAAGGAGAGGACTGGTTCTGGGACACGCTTGTCGATGCCGACCCGGCCTCCAATGCGGCCGGCTGGCAATGGGTGGCCGGTTCCGGTGCCGATGCGGCGCCCTATTTCCGCGTCTTCAACCCTATCACGCAGGGCGCAAAATTCGACCCCGATGGCGCTTATGTCCGTCACTGGTGCCCCGAAATCGCCAGCCTGCCGGACAAGCACCTGCATGCGCCCTGGAAGGCCCCGAAAGACGTGCTCAAGACCGCTGGCGTCGAACTCGGCCGGAATTACCCCGCTCCGCTGATCGAGCACATGGACGGGCGCCGGCGGGCGCTGGAAGCCTATGACATATTGAAGGAAAGGCGCGAGACGGCATGAAACGGATCGCCATTATCGGATCAGGCATATCGGGCCTCGGCGCCGCCTATGCCCTTCGCAACACCGCCGATGTCACGCTTTACGAGGCTCGCGGCCGGCTGGGCGGACATTCCCATACGCTGCGGATCGACCATGGCGGCGAAGCGCTGGATGTCGATGTCGGTTTCATCGTCTATAACGGGCGCAATTATCCCAATCTCACGGGCCTGTTCGACGCGCTGGATGTCGTTACGCAACCGAGCGATATGAGTTTCTCGGTCTCCGATCCGGACGGCTATGAATGGGCGTCGTCCTCACGCGGCATCTTCGCGCAGAAGCGCAACCTGTTCAGCCCGCGCTTTCACCGCTTCTGGCGAACAATCCTGAAATTCAATGATGTCGCCCGCGCCCAGCTCGCCGCCGGCGAAATCGGCGATGTGGCGCTGCGCGTATGGCTGGACGAGAATGGTTTCGACCAGGTCTTTCGCGACAATTACATCCTGCCCATGGCCGCCGCGATCTGGTCGACGCCCGAACGCGGCGTGCTCGACTTTCCTGCGCGCAGCTTTTTCGAGTTCTTCGAGAATCATCGCCTGATGCACAAGGAACGCCCGAAATGGCGCACCGTCACGGGCGGTTCGCAGACTTACGTAAAAAGGATCGGGCAGGAACTCGGCGATCGTGTTCGGCTGGCAAACCCGGTACGACGGGTCGCCCCGTTTGGGCAGAGGGTCAAGGTCACGGTCGAAAGCGGGCAAAGCGATGTATTCGACGAGGTCATCCTGGCCTGTCATTCCGACCAGGCGCTGGCGATCCTTGATACGGCTTACGACACGCAGCGCTTCAACCTCGCCTCGGTGCGCTACCGGCCCAACCAGGTTTACCTGCATCGCGATGCCCGCCTCATGCCGAAACGGCGTGCGGCCTGGGCCAGCTGGAATGTCCTGAAGGGGCACGGCGAGGATGTCTGCCTGAGTTACTGGATGAACCGGCTGCAGTCGCTGCCGGAGCGCTGCGCGACCTTCGTGACACTCAACCCGCTCACGCCCCCGGCCGACGATACCGTGTTCGCTGAGCTCAGCTTCGATCATCCCCAGTTTGACGGGCCCGCCGAGGCCGCCGTGCGCGAGCTCAAGCGCCTGCAGGGGAGCGGTGGCATCTGGTTTGCCGGAGCCTGGATGGGGCGCGGCTTTCATGAAGACGGCCTGAAATCGGGCCTCTCGCCGGCCCTGTCACTTGGGGGTCAGGTGCCCTGGAATGCCGAAGGCGTTGAAATCGTGTCCCGCCAACAGGACACTGCGCCAGTACAACTGGTTGGGACGGCAACGAATTGAACCTGCAGCCGGCCCTCCGACTCCTCAAGGGACGCACCGACCATGTGCGTTTTGCCCCCTTCCATCACAGGTTTGGCTATCGATTGTTCCTGATCGACCTGGATATCGACCGGCTCGGGGAAGCCGCCCGGACCTCGCGCCTGTTCAGCGTGGATCGCGCCAATCTGTTCTCGTTTCGCAGGCGCGACCATGGCGCGCGCACCGATGCCGACCTGCGGCCATGGGCCGAAGCCCGCCTTCGCGAAAACGGCATAGACCCGGCCGGCGCCGCGATTCGCCTTGTCACCTTTCCGCGCCACCTGGGCTACAAATTCGCCCCGCTCTCCCTCTGGTTCGCGCACGGACCGGACGGGGGGCTTCGCGCCATCATCTACGAGGTCAACAACACGTTCGGCGAGAGCCACAGCTATGTCGCCGCGGCCGATGGCAGCCCGGCCTTTCACCGGGGCGACAAGACATTCCATGTCTCTCCCTTCTTCGATGTCAGCGGGCAGTACCGCTTCTCGCTGCGCCGACCGGAGGGCGGCCTCGGCCTTGTGATCGACAGTTTCGAGGGCACCGAGCGCCTGCATATGGCGACCATCAAGGCCCGTTACGCGCCGGCGGGCGACGGCCAGTTCCTGTTGGCCAGCCTCACCCGCCCGCTGTCTTCGCTTGCGGTCACACTTGGGATACACTGGCAAGCGCTGAAATTGTGGGTCAAGGGCGCAAAATACCGACCCAAACCGGCCCCGCCCAGCACGGCAAGCACGCCTGCCCAGGCGGGGGGCGCTACTGCGGAGGACAGTCCATGAGCGAGGAAATCCAGGCCAGCCGGCAGAGCATTTCGCAGCTGAAATCGGTTCCGGCCAGTTTCAGGATGGGGGCGCTGGCCCTCCTGCGCGCGCGGCGCGGCCGGATCACCGTGACGCTCGATGATGGCCGGCGGCTGGTCTTCGATCATGGCGAAGCCGGACCGCAGGCCGAGATCATTGCCCATGATTACAGCTTCGTGAAACAGGTGCTCGCCGGCGGTGATATCGGGTTTGCCGAAGCGTATATGGACGGCAAATGGTCAACGCCCGACCTGACCGCCGTCCTGCTCTTCTTCACGGAGAATTTCGAGGCGGCCGGCCGTCTCGCCGTGGGCGGCTGGATGGTGCGGATCGCCAACAATCTGCGTCATTTCTTCAACCGCAATTCCAGGGCGGGCGCACGTCGGAACATCATGGCCCATTATGACCTGGGCAATGATTTCTACAGCGCCTGGCTCGACCCCAGCATGACCTATTCCTCCGCGCTCTACGCCTCGCCCAACCAGTCGCTTGAACAGGCCCAGGCGACCAAGTATGAAGGCATCGTCGAGCGCCTTGGCGCCGGCCCCGACAGCGAAATCCTGGAAATCGGCTGCGGCTGGGGCGGCTTTGCCGAATATGCCGCAAAAACCCGCGGAGCGCGGGTGACCTGCCTGACCATCTCCGAAGCCCAGGCCGATTATGCCCGCAAGCGGATGCAGCGCGAGGGCCTTTCGGATCTCGTCGATATCCGACTCGAAGACTATCGCGACCATGAGGGACAATATGACGGCGTGGCGTCCATAGAAATGTTCGAGGCGGTCGGCGAGGAATACTGGCCCGCCTATTTCGGCAGGATTGCCAGCATGCTGAAAGCCGGCGGTCGCGCCGCCCTGCAGATCATCACCATCGGCGACGCGTATTTCGAGAATTATCGCCGGCGCGCCGATTTCATACAGCGCTACATCTTTCCCGGCGGCATGCTGCCGAGCGAGTCGGCGCTGAAAGAGCAGTTTCGCACCGCGGGCCTGCGCCATGACGCCGTGGGATATTTCGGGCAGGACTATGCGAGCACGCTGAAAACCTGGTCGAAACGCTTCAATGAAGCCTGGCCCCGCATTGCTCCGCTCGGATTTGACGACACATTCCGGCGCATGTGGAATTTCTACCTGTCTTATTGCGAGGCCGGGTTCATTTCAGGCCGCATCAATGTCGGGCAGTTCCAGCTCAGTCGGGCCTGAGCGCAGCATTGTCGCCAATGGCCGGCGCAAAAGCCAGTGATCCTGTCGGACAGCCCGGCCGGTGGCACTCCCTAGGGGAATCGAACCCCTCTTTCCAGGTTGAAAACCTGGCGTCCTAACCGATAGACGAAGGGAGCCCGCCGGCTGGAACGCGCGATATAGCGAGGTGGGGCCAGGCTGGCAAGCGTTCGCTTGCGACCTTTTTGCAGCTTCCCGGCCTATTCCACAAGCGCCGCATCAATCACCTCCAGCTGAACGCGGCGCCGACCATTCCATTCATCGGCCTTGAGCCGGCCCGCCAGATGCAGCCGCTCGCCCGACAAGGCCGCGACACCGAGCGGTTCGTCAGCCATTCGCCAGGCCAGGCATTCCAGGCGGCCGGTCTCGTCCTCGGCCTGGAACTTCAGGTGATGGGTCCCGATCCGCCTGGCATTGACGATCCTCAGGTCGCGAAAACCCAAGACCGGCTGACGCGCGCCCGCGCCGAACGGGCCGATCCTGTCGATCAGTTCACACAGTTCGAGACTGGCCGCGCCGGGCGCGACAAGCGTGTCCACCAGCAGTTCCCGGGCCGCCGCCCGCTCTTCCGCGAAGTCGGCCATGTGCGCGGCCATCCAGTCGCGCAAGGCCGGGATCTGGCCGGGTTCGCAGCTCAAGCCACCGGCCATGGCATGACCCCCGCCCGACAGGATGACACCCTCCTTCGCCGCCGCCGCTATGGCATCGCCGATATTCACCCCGGTCACGGAACGCGCCGAGCCCTTGGCCACCGGCCCCAGCCCGTCCCCCCAGCCGATCACGATGGCCGGCAGATGGAACCGGTCCTTCAGCCGCCCGGCGACAATCCCGATCACGCCGGGGTGCCAGCCTTCCCCACTCGCCACGAGGATTCCACAATCGGGATCATCGCCAATCTGGCGCTCGGCCTGGGCGCTCGCGGATTCCAGTATATCCTGCTCGAGCGCCTTGCGCTCATCATTGAGCGCGTGCAGCCGTTCGGCCAGCGCGATGGCCTCGCCGCGGTCATCGGCTGCCAGCAGCTTCGCCGCCAGCCAGGGATCTCCGACCCGCCCGCCGGCATTCAGGCGCGGTCCCAATACGAATGTGGCATGATATACGCTGTCGATGGTGCCCAGACCGGCGACATCGGCGAGCGCGCGAAGCCCGGCATTGTCGCCGCGCGCCATCACTTTCAGACCCTGGCGAACAAAGGCGCGGTTCACCCCGCGCAGCGGCGCCATGTCGCAAAGCGTGCCCAGGGCGCAAAGATCCAACCACCGCATCAGGTCCGGCAAGCCGCCGGGCGGTGCCACGCCTCTCTGGCGCGCGAGACGGTTCACGGCGGCCACGAAAACGAACACCACGCCCGCCGCAGCCAGGTGGCCGCAGCCCGACTCGCAGTCCGACCGGTTCGGATTGACCAGGGCGGCGGTTTCGGGGATTTCCTCACCCTGCATCAGGTGATGATCAATCACGATGACGGGCAGATCGATCCTGCGCGCCTCGGCCAGCGCGCGCGTGGCGGCCGCCCCGCAATCCACCGTGATGACGAGATCCGAGCCGGTCTCCTTGAGGTGGCGGAAAGCCTCCGGCGAAGGGCCATACCCTTCGGCAAGCCGATCGGGCACATACAGACCGAGCTGGCGTCCCCAGGCACGGAAATACCCGGCAAGCGTGGCCGAACTTGTTCCGCCATCGACATCATAATCGGCAAAAACCGTGACATTGCGCCCGTCCAGCAGCGCCTCCAGCACGAGGCCGGCCGCCTTGTCCATATCGGCAAAGCCCGACGGGTCCGGGAATTCGGTGCGCAGTGTCGGTGCGAGGAAGGAATCGACAGTGTCCGGGCTCACACCGCGCTGCGCGAGCAGGCGCGCCAGGAGGTCATTGCCGTCCAGTCTCGCCGCAAGCCGGCGGACAAGCGCTTCATCGCCCTGCGGCAATGTCCAGAACCGTCCTGTCAGTGACTGGCGGACGCCGAAAAGATGTTCGCCGTTTCGCGCGGTTTCATTCATCCTGCCATAATAGCCGAGTCGTCCAGAAACGGCATGCGCGAATGACACTCCGAACCACGCGCATCGCGCGGGCCGGCCTGGCCTAACTGTAGCGCGCCTCGACGCGGTCGCCTTCCCGGCCCTCGGATACCGCGGCGAGGCTCTCGGCAAGGTCGGCGAGATATTGCTCTGTGACATCGGCATGTTTGGGTGAAAGCATCAGGTGCAGGCTGGGCGGCTCCTTCGTCACGGATGTGAACCAGCCACGCCGATACATCTCGCCATATACCGCGAAGGGGTGGGCGCCGGGATGGGAAAACGCCATCAGGCCGAGTTTCGGCGCGCCGACAATCTCGAAACCGAGCCGTTTGACCCCCTCTTCCATCCGCTCGCGCGTGGCGCAGACAAGGCCTTGCAGCCCCCGATAGCCCTCGATGCCGAGATGGTTCATCACGGCCCAGGCCGCCGAAATGGCGCCGCCGGGCCGCGTGCCGGCGAGCGTCGGGGTCTTCATCGGCGCGCCCGACCAGGTGTCCATGTCAAAGGGCATATGAGCATACAAAGCCTCAGACCGGAACAGGACCGTCGAAGCGCCTTTCGCGCAATAGCCATATTTGTGCAGGTCGGCGGACATGGACTGCACCGCCGGTATCTCGAAATCGAAAGGCGGCACCGGCACGCCGTTCATCCGCGCAAAGGGCGCGAAATAGCCCCCGACACAGGCATCGACATGCAGCCAGACGCCCTTGCGCGCCGCCGCCTCGCCCAGCGCCTCGATCGGATCGATCAGGCCATGGGGAAAATTCGGCGCCGAGCCGACCGCCATGATCGTGTCAGCGTCCATCGCCGCTTCCATGGCCGCCACATCCATCCCCCAGCTGCCATCATTGAGCAGCGGCGTGCGGCGCACCTCGATATCCATCAGGTGAGCAGCCTTGTCGAAGGCGAGATGGGCGGAATTGGCCAGCACGATGTTGGCCTGGCCCTGCGCCCGGCCATTGGCGCGGGCATAGTCGCGGGCCGTCTTCACCGCCATGGTGATCGAATCGGTCCCGCCCGACGTCATCGCGCCGGTCGCCCCTTCCGGGCCGTGCAGGAGGCCGAGCGCCATGGAGATGACCTCTTTCTCCATCTGAGCGAGCGAGGGAAAGGCGAGCGGGCCGAGCCCGTTCTCGGCCATATAGAGCCCGTAGGCCTCGTGCTGCACCTGAGAGAGTTCCGGCCCGGCATTGAAGACATAGACCGCGGTCTTGCCGTCGCGCCATTTCGCGTCGCCGCCACCCCGCTCGATCATCTCGGCCCTCAGTTCGGGCCGGCCCTCAGTTCGGGCCAGGGGCGGCCCTTTTCCGGCATCTGCATGGCAGCGCTCCTTTCAGATATCCTGCCGGTCACTCTAGGCGCATGTCCGGCGCAAGTCGAACCCCTGTCAGAGTGGGGCGATATCACGGATCGGCGGGGCGCGCTCAACGCCGGCCCCTTTGGCCGCCTCGCCGCGCATCCGGTTGAGCCCGCGGGCCGCGGCTGAATGCGCCATCACGCTTCCAACTTGCAACGCTCCGGTTTATAAACAGACCGGATTGAGGGGCGGCAGCTGTTTGCGAGTTGAACAGCAAAGTCTCGCGCGTAAAACGAAGGACATTGACCGGTTGGATTGCGGCCATATGGTCGCGACGTTTTTTGCGGACGGAGGGCTCAATGACAGATTATATCGGCTACGAGGTCCTGACCCAGGCGGCGATGCGCGGCGTTGTGCGCGAAGCGCTGCGCATGGCCGAACCGGAATGCCAGACACCCGGCGAGCACCATTTCTATGTGACCTTTCGCACACGCGCCCCGGGCGTGCAGATCGCGGACTACCTGGTCGAACGGTTCCCGGAAGACATGACCATCGTGATCCAGCACCAGTTCTGGGATCTCGAAGTGCATGAGGATCATTTCGAGATCATCCTCAAATTCTCCGGCGTGCCCCAGCATCTTCGCATTCCCTACACCGCAATCACGCAGTTCGTGGACCCGTCGGTCAGCTTCGGCCTGTCCTTCGAGACCAAGAGCGAATCGGGGGGCGAGCGCATGGTCAGCCCGGTCGGCACAGGCAATCCGGCGCCCCATCGCCAGCCCGAGGAAAGCGTGGAAGCGCCGGAAGCCGGCACGGTGGTCAATCTCGACGCCTTCCGGCGCAAATAAGGCGCAAGGCCGCGCAATGTCCGAGACCGACAAGACCCCCGCCCGGATCAGCGACGCCGACATGCTGGCGCGCTTCCGCAATTCCAAGAAACGCCCCCCCTGCTCGGACACGCTCGGCATGCGCCTGGAGGCCGTGGACCAGACCAATCAGTCCCTGACCATGTCGTTCCAGGTCAGTGAGAGTTTTGCCAATCCGACCGGCGCCATACAGGGCGGCTTCATCACCGCGATGCTGGACGAGGCCATGAGCAGCTGTGTCATCATCGCCTCGAACGTCACCATGACGGCGCCGACCCTGGAACTGAAGACCAGTTATCTGCGCCCGCTGTTTCCCGGCCCGGCGCGCGTCGAGGCGCGGATCCTGCGCATGGGTCGGTCGGCCGCCTTCATGGAGGCCGACTGTTTCGACCCGGATGGAAAGCTTGTCGCGCGCGCCACGGCGACCGCCGCGCCCAAACCCTTCCGGCGGATTGCCCAGTGAGCGATCGCGAGGCGCTGGACCGACGCTGGCGCGAGATGCTGTCGACAGGTGACATGCCGGGTGCGACGCGTTTTCTCGGTTTCGAATTCATCGATTTCGACAGTCATGATGGCTGGTGCGAAGCGGCTTTCCATCCCAATGAGCACACGCTCAACCCGGCCGGAAAGGTCCAGGGCGGGTTCATCTCGGCCATGCTCGACGAGGTGATGTCGATTGCCGGCTCGCTCGTCCAGCCCGTCTATTCCATGGTGCCGACGCTACAGATGACGACGAATTTCCTGCGCCCGGTCCCGGCGGCCCGCCTGATCGCGCGCGGGGAGGTCGTGCGCTCGGGGCGAACCACGGTGCACACGCGCGGCATGCTGTATGACACCGGGCGCAAGCTGCTGGCCGAGGCGAGCGCGGCCTGCGTTCCGCGCGCCCTTTAAACCGGCGCGTTCTCAATTGGAATCAACTTGCCGCTTCAACTCCTTGCTTTTATGCGCTTCCGGACGGCGAACCGGTGCCCACTTCGCCTGGAAGCGCTTTAAGGCAAATGCCCCGGCCGCGCGTGGTTTGCCTCAATAACTTTTCGGCAGGCCAAGCACGCGCTCGGCAATGAAATTCAGGATCATTTCACGGCTGACAGGCGCAATCCGCGCCAGCATGGCTTCGCGCATGAAGCGTTCGACATGATACTCCTTCGCATAACCCATGCCGCCATGGCTGAGCACCGCCGTCTCGCAGGCATTGAAGCCCGCCTCGCAGCCGAGATATTTCGCGGCATTCGCCTCCGCCCCGCATTCCTTGCTGTCATCGAACAGGGCGGCCGCCTTGTAGGCGAGCAGTTCGGCCGCCGACAATTCCGCCCAGGCCTTGGCCAGCGGATGGGCAACTCCCTGGTTCTGGCCGATGGGCCGTCCGAAAATGATTCGCTCATTGGCATACTGCGCCGCGCGCTCCAGCGCGGCAAAGCCGAGCCCGATACTCTCGACGGCGAACAGGACCCTTTCGGGGTTCAGCCCTTGCAGGAGGTATTTGAAACCCTCGCCTTCCTCGCCGATCAGATGCTCCTTCGGCACTTCCAGGCCGTCAATGAAAAGCGTGTTGCACTCGACCGCCTTGCGGCCCATTTTCGGGATCGGCTGGGCCTCGATCTGATCCCGGTTGAAATCGGTATAGAAGAGCGACAGGCCGAGATAAGGCTTGGAGCATTCTTCCTTGGGCGTGGTGCGCGCGATGATCAGGATCTTGTCGGCGCGCTGGGCGCCGGTCGTCCAGATCTTGCGGCCATTGATGGTGTAGCCGGAATTGGTGCGCTCGGCGCGCGTCTGCAGGCTGGACGTGTCGAGGCCGGAATTCGGCTCGGTCACGGCAAAACACATCTTCTCCTCGCCCGAGATGATCTTGGGCAGGTTCTCCTGCTTCTGTTCGGGGGTGCCGAATTTCTCCAGCGGCTTGGGACCGAAGATGTTGAGATGGATGGCCGAGGCGCCTGAATAGCCCGCGCCCGACCGTGTCACTGTCTGCATCACCAGCGACGCTTCGGTCAGGCCGAGACCGGCGCCGCCATATTCTTCCGGAAACGCCACGCCGAGCCAGCCACCCTCGGCCATCGCGTCGCAAAAGGCTTCCGGCCAGTCGCCGGTCTCGTCGGTTCTGGCCCAGTAGTCGTCTCCGAACTGGGCGCATGTGCGCTCGACCGCATCGCGGATGGCAAGCTGGTCTTCGCTCATGTCTGTGATCGTGTGCATGTCTCGCGTCTCCTCTGGCCCCCGTGATATGCCGTGAAGGGCGATGGCGTCCAGCGTCAGGCCGGGATGACGCCGCGGCGGCCGGGATCGAAGTCCGCGGCGAGCTGATCCCGCTCGCCTTCCAGGATATGTCCGGCGACAATCTCACCGGTCAGCGGCGCCAGCAGCACGCCATTGCGATAATGGCCGCCGGCGAGGTAGCGACGCGTCCCCTGCCAGCCGATCAGGGGGGCAAGGTCAGGCGTGCGCGGACGCACCCCGGCCCAGCGCTCGATGATCTGCGTTGCGGCCATGCCGGGACAGATGCGCTCAGCGCTGTCGATGAGCGATATTACCGCCGGCCCGCTCACATCACTGTCGCTTTCGCCGGGCCGGACCGTGGCGCCCAGGACCACCCGATCGCGCTTGGGCACCAGATAATGCTGGCCGAACCGGACCACGCGGCCAGGCAAGTCAGGTCCCGGCGCCAGCGCCACGGCGACGCCCTTGACCGGTGTCATCCCGGCCGCCCGCCAGCCGGTTGCATCGACCAGAACATCGGCCATCTGGCCATCCGGCAGGCGCACACCGGCCGGGCCGGTCTCGACATCGCGAATATCCTGTCCCGTGCGCAGCGCGATCCCCCGGCGCGACAACGCCCTGACCAGCGCCGCGAGCGTGCGGCGATTGTCCACCTGCACGTCACTGGGAAGCAACAGCGCCCCGGCCAGGGTCGGCTGCAGGGCCGGCTCGAGCGCATGAGCGGCTCTGGCGTCAAGCGGCTCGAACTCAAGACCGCGCTGGCGGCAGCCGCCGGCGATCCGCTCGAGATGGTGGAGCTGGGAAATGTCGCCGGCCACGGCAAGCGTCGGCTGGCGGCGATAGTCGATCGACAGGCCCGATTCGGTTTCCAGCCGGCGTGTCATCTCGGGCCAGATCGCTGCACCGGCCAAGCACAGATCGAACAGCCGTGGATGGGCCCCTGATTCGCCGGCCGCTTCATAGGCCGGCGCCAGCATACCGGCGGCGGCATGGCTCGCCCCGCCCCCGGGCCCTGCGTGGTCGAATACGGTGACCTTCACGCCGCGGCGGGGCCAAGCCCGCCAAGGCCGGCGAATGGTCTCGCCCCCGGGCGCGGCGGGTTTTGACTTCGGCGGCGGGTGTCAGGTTTTGCGACGACGCTCGCTTCGCCAGATGCGCAGGAAGGCGGCCGCCCAGCGGCGCTCCTGGAAGATCAGCGTCTTGGTCACGACGCCATTCCCGCCATGCCGCGTCTTGACCATGATGTCCGGGGCGTCGCTGTCTTCATGGCGTTCCTCCGGGTTGCACATATATTGTCGCCACTTGGCATAGGCTTCGATCGCGCTGGCGAGAACGAGTTCATCGCGCGGGCGCTCCACTCCCAGATTGACAACAACATCAGACATATTCGTCACCCCTGCCTTTTCGTTAACATAGGGTAATCGCGGCGCTGCAGCAAAATCAATCCACCCATCGGGGAATTTCTGGCCGTCCACTCGCGCAGACGATTTCCTGCCTTTTCCGGCAGTTTCGCCAACGTGCCGCAGTTGAGATCGATTCGCACAACCCCTAACTTGGACGAGTCACACGGAGCGATTTTCATGCCGACCTCATTCCCGCTGCGGCCTGTGCGTCATGCCGCGATCTTCCTGCTGTCCATCCTCTCACTGCATGCATGTTCCGCGCCAGACACGGGCCAGGGCAATGAGTCCGGCACCGTCGCGGGGCAGGTGGTGAATGTCTATTCGACACGGCATTACGACTCCGACCAGCGTCTCTATGAGGCCTTCGAGGACGAGACGGGCATCGAGGTGCGCACGCGCGAAGCCGGCGCCGCGCAACTCCTGGAAACCATGATTGCCGAAGGCGAGAACAGCCCCGCCGACCTGGTGATCGCCGCCGATGCCGGAACGCTCTGGCGGTTCAAGCAGGCGGGCCTGACCGGGCCGATCGGTTCGAGGAAGCTCGACGAGGTGATTCCGCCGCGCCTGCGCGGCGGCGACGGGCACTGGGTGGGCCTGGCCAAGCGTTATCGCGTGCTGGCCTATGATCCCGAACAGGTCGACGGCGATTCGCTCGACGACATGACACGACATGACAGACCTCACCGATGAGCGGTTTACCGGCGAGATCTGTGCCCGCTCGAGCACGAATATCTACAATCTCTCGCTCCTCGGCGAGATCATCGCGCGGCGGGGCAGCGAGGCGGCCACCGAATGGGCGCAAGCGGTCAAAGACAATTTCGCGCGCGATCCCCAGGGCGGAGACACCGCGCAGATCAAGGCCGTTGCCGCCGGAGCCTGCAGCGTGGCCATCGCGAATCATTATTACTGGGTGCGCCTGGCCGAAAGCGGCTCGGAGGCCGACAATGAGGCCGCCGCGGCAACCGAGCTCGCCTTCGTCTCGGCCGGTGACGGCGTGCATACCAATGTCACCGGGGCCGCCATGGCCGCCAATGCCCCCAACCGCGACGCCGCGCGCGCCTTGATCGAATTCCTCGCTACACCGCAGGGGCAGTCTCTTCTGGTTACCGAGACGAAGGAATTCCCGGTGATCGAGGGCGCCGAACAGCCGGAAGGGCTGGAAAGACTGCCGGAATTCCAGGAAAGCCAGCTTGATCTCGGCGTGCTCGGCGAAAACCAGACCCAGGCCCAGAAGATCTTCGACCGGGTCGGCTGGAAGTGAGGTCAACGCACACACCCGGCCGATTCCGCCTGCCGGGCGTGTCGCTGGCCGACCTTCCCGGCCTCCTCACCGGCCTGGTCATCGGCGCGCCGCTTCTTGCAGCCCTGCTGACCGGCTTGCTCGCCGGAGGCGGCGAGGCCTGGGAGCATATCGTGGCGACCGGACTTGCCGGCTATTCAGCCGGAACGCTGGCAACGCTTGCGCTGACGTCCGGGTTGATCCTGCTGACCGCGGTGCCGGCGGCCTGGCTGGTCACCATGTACCGTTTTCCCGGGCGCGGCCTGTTTGAATGGCTCCTGATCCTGCCACTGGCGGCGCCCGGCTATGTGCTCGCCTTTGCCTATGCCGACCTTCTCAGCGTTGCCGGTCCGGTCCAGTCGGCCCTGCGCGACATGACCGGGCTCGGCGCGCGCGACTACTGGTTTCCAAACATCAATTCCCTGCCCGGCCTCGGTTTCGTGCTGGCCGGGGCGCTTTATCCCTATGTCTATCTCACCGCGCGCGCGGCCTTCACGACGACATCGATCTGCGCGCTGGACGCGGCGCGCACGCTCGGCGCGAGGCCGCGGCGGGTCTTCCTGTCGGTTGCCGTTCCCACGGCGCGCCCCGCCATCGCGGCCGGCCTCGCGCTGGCGCTCATGGAAGCAGCCGCCGATTATGGCGCGGCTTCCTTTCTCGGCGTGCAGACGCTGACCGTCGGCCTTGTGAAAGCCTGGTCGAGTTTCGGCGACGCCGGCGCGGCGGCCCGGATGGCGCTGATCCTGCTGGCGATTGCCCTGCTCCTGCAGGCACTTGAACGGATCGAGCGCGGCGAGGCCGGCAGCGAAGCCACCTCGAAACGCTGGCAGGTGATCGATCGCCAGAAACTGACCGGGCCTGCCGCGCTGGGCGCTTTCACGCTGTGCCTCGGCATTTTCGCCTGGGGGTTTGCGGTGCCGATCGCGCGTCTTGTCTGGCTGTCGGCGGAAACCGGCGCGCCGGTCGCCAGCATCTGGCAGGCGCTTTCCAACTCCGTCACGCTGGCTTTCATCGCGGCGGCCATCGGTTTTCTGGCCGGCCTCGTGATCGCGCTCGGCGTCCACACACGCCGGCCGGGTGCGCGACTGGCACGGATCGCGGCGGCGGGGGGCTATGCCGTGCCGGGCGCCGTGCTTGCGCTGGGCGGGCTCATCGTGCTCGAGCGGCTGGGCCTTGGCCTTGTCGGCCCGCTCGCCCTCGGGGTGCTGATCTGGATCTATGTCAGCCGCTTTTCCGCCGCCGGGGCGCAGCCGATGGAAGCCGCGCTTGCCCGCGCGCCCGCCTCGATGGGACAGGCCGCGCGCTCGCTGGGCGCCGCGCCGCTGCGACGGGTGCGCGAGGTGGATCTTCCCGTCGCCCTTTCCGGCGCGCTGGTCGGCGGACTGATCCTGTTTGTCGAGATCCTCAAGGAATTGCCGGCGACGCTGATGCTGCGCCCGTTCAACTGGGACACTCTGGCCGTGCGCGCCTATGCCTATGCCTCCGACGAGCGCCTCGCGGCCGCCGCCCTGCCCTGCCTGATGATCACCGGAGCCGGGCTCGTCCCGGTCATCTTCCTGTCCTGGCGCCTGTCGCGCGCGCGGCCGGGGAGCTGAGAATGGCCGGTGAGGAGCTTATCGCGGAGGGCGTTTCGCGTCTCTATGACGGCGAGCGGGTCGTCGACCGCGCCAGCCTGACGCTGCGCCCCGGACGGATTTTCGCGCTGGTCGGCGCCTCAGGGGCCGGCAAATCGACCCTTTTGCGCCTCCTGGCCGGACTGGAGCCGGTGGACGAGGGCGAGGTGCGGATCGGACAGGAACGGCTCTCGCGCCCGGGCCAGACCGTGCCGCCCGAGCAGCGCCGGACGGGGCTGATTTTCCAGGATTTCGCCTTGTTTCCGCACATGACCGCCCTGCAGAATGTGCGTTTCGGCCTTGCCGGCCGCCCGCGCGGAGAGGCCGATCGCGAGGCCCGGCGCTGGCTTTCCCGTCTTTCCCGTCTCGGTCTCGAGGACCGTGCCGAAGCTTACCCTCACCAGCTTTCCGGCGGTGAACAACAGCGTATCGCCATTGCCCGCGCCCTTGCCGCGCGGCCGGCGGCGATCCTGATGGATGAGCCCTTTTCCGGCCTCGATCCGACCCTGCGCGCCGGGGTCGCCGATACCGCGCTGGCCGCCATCAGGGAGAGCGCCATTCCGGCACTGCTTGTCAGCCATGACGCGCCGGCGGCGATGGAATCGGCTGATGACCTGGCCGTGATGCGTGACGGGCGGATCATCCAGCAGGCCACCCCGCGAGAGATTTATGAACACCCGGTCGATGCCGGCGTGGCGGCCGCGCTGGGCCAGGTCAACCGACTCGCCACTGACTCCCTGCCGGGCGGGCTGTTGCCGGCCGGCATGACCGCGCCGCCGGGCACGATTCTGTGTATCCGCGAGGAAGCCGTGCAAATCGCGCCAGAGGGCCCGGCGGTCGCACGCGTGACCCGCAGCGCCTTTGCCGGCGCGATGACCCGACTGGAACTCGATATCGCCGGCACGCGGCTGACGGCACGTGTGTCGAGCGGGCAGGCGCCGGCGACCGGCGACACGGTCGCCGTGGCGCTCGACCCGCGGCTAAGCTTCGTTTTTGCCGGCGAAACGGGCCAGCCAGCCATCTGAAATTTCCGTTATACCTGCCTGCGGGGGCTCGCCATTCCGGCGCGCGGCTCTTAACTTGTGCCATGGCGGGATAATGGAAAGGACCTCACGGACATGGCCAATCTCATCTCCCGTAGCCTCATTGCCGCGCTGATCGCCTGTCTCGCCTCGGCCGGCGCCCATGCGCAGGGCCTTATCCGCGATACCGAGATCGAGCATACGCTGCGCGACTGGACCGACCCGATCCTGGAGGTCGCCGGCCTGCGGCCCGATGATGTCGATCTCTACATCATCAACGACCCGTCCCTGAACGCCTTCGTGGCCAACGGCAAGAATATCCACCTGCACACCGGCCTGATCATTGCCGCGGAATCGCCGGGCCAGATCAAGGGCGTGATCGGCCATGAGACCTGCCATATCGCCTGCGGTCATACCATCACCCGCACGCGCGCCGCTGAAGTCTCGATGCGCCCGGCGCTCGTGTCCATCGGGCTCGGCGTGCTGGCCATGGCCGCAGGCGCGGGCGATGCCGGCGCGGCGTTGATCGCCTCGTCACAGCAATTCGCGGCCCTGAATTTCTTCAAGCACACACGCGCCGAGGAAGCGGCCGCCGACCAGGCAGCCGTCGCCTATCTGGAACAGCTGGGCCAGTCACCGCGCGGGCTCGTCGAGTTCTTCGAGAATTACCGCTATCAGGAAGTGCTTTCCGAGGCGCGCCGCTATCCCTATTTCCGCGCCCATCCGCTGGCGTCCGAGCGGATCCGCACCACCCGCCAGCTTGCCGAGGAAACGGGTCTGATGGATGTCGAGCCCGACCCGGAAACGGTGCGTGAATTCGAGATGATGCAGGCCAAGCTGATCGGGTTCCTTGAACCGGCCGCGCAGGTCTATCGCGAATACCCGCGCAGTGACGACAGTGCCCCGGCGCGGTATGCCCGGGCCATAGCCGCCATGCAGGCCGCCGACATCTCCACGGCGCTGTCGCAGGTCAATTCCCTGATCGAACAGTCACCGGACAATCCCTATTTCCACGAACTCAAGGGCCAGATCCTGTTCGAAAGCGGCCGTGTCGAGGAATCGGTGGGCCCGCACAAGCGCGCCAATGAACTGATGCCGGACCAGCCCCTGCTCCTGATCAATCTCGGCCGTTCGCTCATCGCACGCGGTGAGCCGGGAGACATTGCCGACGGTGAGGAGGCGCTGCGCGATGCGCTCATCGCCGAGCCGCACAATGCCTTTGCCTGGCAGAATCTCGCCATCGCGCTGGAAAAACAGGACAAACGGGCCGAAGCCAAGCTCGCCACCGCCGAGGCGGCCTACAATGTCGGCGACCTTCCGCGCGCCAACGCCTTTGCCGGGCGCGCGATCAAGGATCTTGAAAGCGGCACGACTTTGCACAGGCGCGCCTCCGACATCCTGGCCATCACCGACCCCCGCCTGCCGGAGAACCGCGACATCTATCGCCGCCAGCAGCGTCGCCCCCAGCGCTGACAATCACGTATTCGTCAATGGCTCTGAAAGCGCCAGGGCATGGACCCGCGCGCATTTCACTGCCAAATCTGCGAGCCGTCATTCAAACACTCAGATCAGGATTTTGCCCGATGACACGTTCCTTCTCCGTCGCTATCGCCTTCGGTGCGCTGGCCCTGACCCCGGCCTGCGCCGAGCGCACCGCGGCTGCGGACTCGGAAGTGATGACCCGCGCACAGGTCGAGACAATCGTGCGCGACTACATCATGGAAAACCCGGAAATCATCGAGGAAGCGCTGGTCGAACTGGGCGAGCGCCAGCGCCAGCAGGAAGCTGAAGCCGCGCGCCAGTCGATCCTCGACAACAGGGATGCGCTCTACAACCAGGCCGGCGATCCGGCCATAGGCCCCGAGGATGCCGCGGTGACCGTGGTGGAATTCTTCGATTATCGCTGCGGCTATTGCAAGCGTTCGCTCGATTTCGTTGCGGGCCTGCCGGCAAAGCATGACGGCCAGGTGCGCGTGGTGTTCAAGGAATACCCGATTCTCAGCCCGCAAAGCCGCCAGGCCGCGCTCGCCGCGCTCGCCGCCAAGGAGCAGGGCCTTTATTTCGAGATGCACACCGCGCTGATGGAATCCGACACGAAGCTCAGCGATGAGGATATCGACACGATTGCCGAAGCCGCCGGTGTCGATGTCGCGAAAATGCGCGCCGACATGGAATCCAAGGCGGTGCGGCAGGAACTCTCGCAGATGAGTGAACTGGCCCGCGATCTCGGGGTGACGGGAACCCCCGCCTTCTTCATCGGGGAGGAAGCGATCCAGGGCGCGAACACGCCGAAAATCACGCAGGTGATCGAGGACAAGCTGGAGGGCTGAGGGCGATCAGCCGCGCGGCACAGCGCCGATCCCTGCAAGGAAATCATCGGACAGGCGGCGCATCTCGGCCAGCTCGCCCTCATCCTTCTTTTCGAGATTCTTCATGACGAGACCCATGCGGCCATTCTCCTTCAGCCGCTCGCGATGGGTGTCGAGGAAAGTCCAGTAAAGATAGTTGAACGGACAGGCCCTTTCGCCGGTCCGGCGGGTCGGGCTGTAAACGCAGCTCGAGCAGAAATCCGACATCTTGTTGATATAATTGGCGCTGGCGGCATAGGGTTTCGAGGCCATGAGGCCGCCATCGGCAAAGATGGCCATGCCATGCGTGTTGGGAAGCTCGACCCATTCATAGGCATCGGCATAGACGATCATGTACCATTCATTGACCTCGCCAGGATGGATTCCCGCCAGCAGGGCGAAATTGCCCGTCACCATAAGGCGCTGGATATGATGGGAATAGGCATGGTCGCGGCTGTGAAGGACCGCTTCGCGCAGGCAGGCCATGTCGGTCTCGCCGGTCCAGTAAAAGTCCGGCAGGGCCCGGTCGGCCCCGAAATGATTGGTCTCGCGGTAGCCGGGCATGCGCCACCAGTAGAGGCCGCGCACATATTCCCGCCAGCCGAGGATCTGGCGGATGAAGCCCTCGACGGCATTCAAAGGGGCATGGCCCCTCTTCCAGGCCGTCTCGGCGCGCCGGCAGACATCGAGAGGGTCCAGCAGGCCGAGATTGAGATAAGCTGACAGCAGCGAGTGCCAGAGAAACGCCTCCTGCCGGGCCATGGCGTCCTGAAAGTCGCCGAAATTCGGCAGGATGTCATTGATGAAGTGGTCGCGCGCGGCCTCCGCCTCGCTGCGAGTGACCCCCCACCGGAACGCGCGCAAGGTCCCGAAGTGATCGGGAAACCGTGTCTCGACCATGTCAATCACTTCGCGGGTGATCTTATCGGGGCGGAAATCGCGCCGGTGTGGCGTGTCCTTGCTGGCCGGAAGGGATCTGCGATTGTCCTGATCGAAATTCCAGGCGCCGCCGGCCGGTTTGTCACCTTCCATGAGCAGGCCGGTGCGCCGGCGCATGTCACGGTAGAAATACTCCATCCGCAGCGATTTGCGCCCCTCCGCCCAGTCGGCGAAATCACGGATTGATGCAATGAACCGGGTATCCTCACGCAGTTCGACCGGACAACCGAAATGGCCCTCCCATTCCTCCATGTCGGACAGGAGGCGCCATTCGCCCGGCCGGGTGACAATCACCCGCTCGATCCCGTCAATCTCGTCGAGGGTGCGCGCCGTCTGCGCTTTCAGGCTGCCTTCATTGCCGGGATCATCAAGGCGGACATAACGCACCTGCCAGCCCGCCTCGCGCAATTCCTCGGCGAAATGGCGCATGGCAGAGAAGACGAGCACAAGCTTCTGCTTGTGATGGCGCACATAGGTCGCCTCGGACATGACCTCGGCCATCAGGACGGTGTCACGATCCGCGTCGGCGCCGTCGAGCGCTGCGATATCCGGCGTCAGCTGGTCGCCGAGGATGAGGCGCAGGCTGGCCACGCCTCAGTAGGGCTCGCCGCAGGACATAGTCGATCTTCTGGCCGCGCGCTTCGAAAGCCAGCTTCACCCAGCGGTCCTGATCGTCATACCAGAGCGTGACATCGATGTCGGAATCCATGAGGAATTTACGCGCCTCAACCGGCTCGCCTCCGGCCATGATAGTCTCCCGGCCGAGCGGCTGGACATCGACCTCGATCACCTCGCCGCTCTCGGTTGACAGGATCCGGTCGGTCTCGGTCTGCCAGATATTCCAGTGGCTGGCCGGGATGATCGTGGCCGGCAATTCGCCCTCGAACGCGGTTCCGTTCACTTCCAGACGGGGGCCGTCCCGCCGGGCGGTGACCGATTTGCGCGCGCCGTCATCATTCACTTCGCCCTCGACCGCCTGGATATAACCGTCCTGCCAGGTCTCGCGCGCATCCAGGCGATAGCGGAAAAGCGTGATCGGCCCGAGCCCGGCCCTGAGATCCACATCGATGACGGCTTCAAGCTGGCCGGCCGCGTTTTCCTCGAAGCGGACGATATGCGTGCCGAAATCGCTGCCCTGGCGATAGACATCGAAATGGATCGTGTCGCCCGGCTCCGGCTGCCAGGCGAAATCCCGCGGTTCCATCCCGGCCGATGGGCTTTCCACAGTGTCGCCATGCGCGGCATGTGCTCCCAGGCTGGCCGCCAGGGCGGCCACAGCCATGCGAAACAAATGTCGTGGACGTGAAAGGATCAACTCAACCTCCAGAAGCGTTTGGGCGCGCGGGCAACAAAGCAGATGCAGGCTGTCGGCCCGCCCGCGCCGGGCCTGTGGGATTGCCCTGGCACCCCGATAACGAGATCGCCAACGGTAAAGTTTCCCTCCGCCACCTGCAGCTCGCCGCGCAGCACGACCGTGGCCTCGGTGACGGAATGGCCGTGAGCGGGAACGAACTGGCCCGGCTCAAGGCGCATGAAAGCTCCCCCGCGCACCCCCGCGCGGGCATGACGCACGCCCGAAAGCCCCCGCCGCCAGCGCAATTGGTCAAAGTCGCGTGCCAGTATGTCAGCTACCGGCAGATACGGCGTCTTTCTTGCCCTGCCACGGCGCGTTTCTTCGTCGCCCTTTACGGGCGCGGAATTTTCGAGCAGGGCCCCGCCGACCGCGTCCCAGACAGTCGCGACCTCCGCGCCCTGGCGGCTGAGATGGACATGCAGCTCGCCCGCCAGCATGAGCGCGGGCGGAAGGCTGCTGGTGGCATGGTCGAGCATGAAGGAATGATAGGCTGATTGGCTCAAGCTTTGGGTCCGTTCGGCGGTGTTTTCTCAATTTACGGGCCTTCGGGCCATGCGGATCAGTCTCGACTGCTTGTCTTGGCGCGCCTCGGCCCATAACCTACGACACGAAGGCTGTTTCACCTGCCGGGACCTGTTTGCATGACCATCCACTCTTCCGTAATCGACGCCATCGGGGACACGCCGCTCATTCGCCTGAGGCGCGCCTCGGAAGAAACCGGGTGTGAGATCCTCGGGAAGGCGGAGTTCCTGAACCCCGGCCAGTCGGTCAAGGATCGCGCGGCACTCGGCATCATTCGCGACGCCGAACGCAAGGGACAGCTGAAGCCCGGGGGAACGATCGTCGAGGGCACGGCCGGAAACACGGGTATTGGTTTGGCGCTTGTCGGCAACGCACTGGGCTACAAGACCGTCATCGTCTTTCCGCGTACGCAGAGCCAGGAAAAGAAGGACGCGATCCGCATCCTCGGCGCGAAACTCGTCGAGGTGGACGCGGTCCCTTATTCCAACCCGAATCACTATGCACGTTATTCCGGGCGGCTCGCGGAAGAACTGAATGACAGCGAGCCGGGCGGCGCGATCTGGGCCAACCAGTTCGACAATACCGCCAACCGGCAGGTCCATGCCGAGACCACCGGGCCAGAAATCTTCGAACAGACCGATGGCCGGGTGGACGGCTTCATCTGCGCGGTCGGCTCGGGCGGTACGCTCGCCGGCGTGGCCGAGGCGCTGCGCGCGCGGAAGCCCGGGGTAAAGATCGGTATTGCCGACCCGGGCGGCGCCTCCCTGTTCAATTATTATGCTCATGGCGAGCTGAAATCGGAGGGCACCTCGATCACCGAAGGCATCGGGCAGAGCCGCATCACGGCCAATCTGGAAGGTCTCGATGTCGATCATGCCTATCGCTGCGAGGATCCCGAGGCACTGGACATCCTGTTCCGGCTGGTGCTGGAGGAAGGGCTCTGCCTTGGCGGCTCGGCCGGGATCAATGTCGCCGGCGCCATCAGGCTGGCCCGGGAAATGGGGCCCGGCCACACGATCGTGACGATCCTGTGCGACTATGGAAACCGCTACCAGTCGAAACTCTACAACCCGCAATTCCTGCGGTCGAAAGACCTGCCCGTGCCCCCCTGGATGGAGGAAGAATGAGCCAGCGCGACGGATCTCCCCTGGTCTCGGCCGAATGGCTGAAAGCCCATATCGATGCGCCCGACCTGCGCGTCATCGAGGCGACATGGTTCCCGCCCTGGACCCATGAGCGCGGCGCCGCGCGCACGGCCTATGAAACCGGCCATATTCCCGGCGCCGTATTTTTCGACATTGACGAGATTGCCGACCCTGACGCGCCACTGCCGCACACCTTGCCCGATACGGTGGTCTTCTCGGCGCGGATCCGCAAGCTCGGGCTGGGCGACGGCAACCGGCTCATCATCTATGACCGAAATGGCTTTTGCGCCTCGGCGCGCGCCTGGTGGATGTTGCGGACCATGGGGCACACGGATGTGCGCGTGCTCAATGGCGGCTATGACGCCTGGCAGGCCGTGGGCGGCGAGAGTGAGGACATGCCTCCGCAGCCGGTCGAGCGACACTTCACGCCGCGCATGCGCGGCGACCTCGTGCGCACCCTGCCTCAGATGGAGAGTCTCGTCGAAGCCGGCGGGCCCGCCACCATCCTCGATGCACGACCGGCCGGTCGGTTTGCCGGCGAGGCACCGGAACCGCGCGAGGGGCTTGCCTCCGGCCATATCCCGACCAGCCGGAACCTGCCCGCCTCATCGCTTGTCACCGAGGCCGGGTTCATGAAACCGGCCGAAGCCTTGCAGCCTGTCTTCGACGGCGTGACCGGCCCGGTCGTGACGACATGCGGGTCGGGCGTGAGCGCCTGCATCCTGGCCCTGGCCCTGGCCGAGGCCGGTCATGAGGATGTCGCGGTCTATGACGGCTCGTGGAGTGAATGGGCCGAGGGCGGCATGCGCCCGATCGAAACGGGCCCGGCGTGAGCGAAAACAAGCCTTCCACGCGCCTTATCCATACTCGCGGCCCGCGGCTTGACCCGCCCGTGGTCAACCCCCCGCTGGAGCGGGCCTCGACCGTCCTGTTCGACGATCCCGAAAGGCTGTATGCGGACAAGCCTTCCTATGCGCGCATGGGGCTGGGCGTTCACCGGGAACTGGAAGCCGCGCTGAGCGCGCTGGAGGGCGGGCAGGGTGTCCAACTTGCGCCTTCGGGCCTTGCCGCCTGCGCGCTTGCCATCGCCTGCCTTGTCGAGGCGGGTGACCATGTCCTGATCGCCGACACGCTTTATGGCCCTACACGGCGTTTCTGTGAAAAGCGGCTGAAACGGATGGGCGTGGAAGTCACGCGGTTTCCCCCGCGGATCGGGCGCGGAATCGAGCGCCTGTTCCAGCCCAATACGCGCGCCGTCTACCTGGAATCGCCCGGCTCGCTGACCTTCGAGATCATGGATACGCCGGCCCTGGTCGAAGCGGCCGGGTCACGCGACATTTACACGGTGATCGACAATACCTGGTCGGGCGGGCTGTATCACCAGCCGCTGGCGCTGGGCGTCGACCTGTCAGTGCAGGCCCTGACCAAATATGCGATCGGCCATGCCGACGGGTTTGGCGGCGCCGTCATGGCGCGCAGCGCCGCGGTGGCGCAGAATGTGTCCGAGTGCGCCGGGGAATGGGGCATTGCGCTTGGCCCCGAGGAGGCCTGGCTTGCCCTGCGCGGGCTGCGCACGCTGTCCACCCGGCTGCGGGCCCATGATGAGTCTGCCCGCAAGCTTGCCGCCTGGCTGGAGGCGCGCCCCGAGGTCGCAAGGCTCATCCATCCGGCTTTCGACAGCCACCCCGATCACGCGATCTGGAAGCGCGACTTCACCGGGGCCTCAGGCCTGTTCGGGTTCGTGCTGCAGCCACAGCCCGACGGGGCGGTGAATGCCTTCCTGCGCGCCCTCGACCTGTTCGGGATGGGCTTTTCCTGGGGCGGTTTCGAGAGCTTGCTTATCCCGTGCGATCCGCAACTCAGGCGTCTGCCCGGTGACTGGACGCAGGAACGCCCCGGCCCGCTCATGCGTATCCATGTCGGCCTGGAAGACCCCGATGACCTGATCGCCGATCTCGAAGCGGCCATGCAGCATCTGTCAGCGGGCTGAAAGCCCGATCGGGAAATTCACAGGATTGTCTGGAAACGAATGACCGCCGGCAGGATCAGGACGCCCAGCAGGACCGGGAAAACGAAGAGAATCAGAGGCACGGTCATCTTCGCGGGCAGTGCCATGGCCTTTTCCTCCGCCAGCAGGATACGGCGCTGGCGCATGTCCGTGGAGAAGATGCGTAGCGTCTGGCCGAGACTCGTGCCCATCTCCTCGGCCTGGCGCAGCATCGTGGCCAGTGATCCGGCCTCTTCAAGGCCCACCCGGTCGGCAAAGGCGCGCCACGCAGCGCGCCGCGAACGCCCGGCGCGCATTTCCAGCGCCAGTGTCTTCAGGTTCAGTGACAGTTCGCGATGGCGGTGCTGCAATTCATCTGACACGCGCATCACAGCGGCATCGAGGCTGAGGCCGGCCTCAACGCAAGCGACCAGAAGGTCCATCATGTCCGGAAAGCCCTCCGAACACTGGCGCGACTTTGCATCGATCTTCTTGTCGACCCAGATCCCCGGACCGGCAAGGCCGGCCAGCGCAAGCAGGCCACTGGCGGCGAAGGGGAACCAGTCCGGCAGGTTCATCTGTGCCAGCCGTGGCAGTGCCAGCAGGAGCAGGAGCTGTGGCGCGAGCAGCCCGGCAATCCGCGCGGCAAAGAAATAGGGCACGGCCCGCGGAGAGGTATAGCCCGCCCGGATCAGGCGGAACCGGATGGAGCTGACCTCCCGCCCTTCGGCCGGAGCCGCACGCTCGGCGAGCCGGCCGACTGCCTCCATCACGGGCGAGCGTTTCGCGTCCCCGCTGCCGGCTTGGGCCGCCGCCGCGCCCTGGCCGCGCCGCAACCGCTCGCCAATCCGCTCGGATGCGCCCGCCGCGCGCAACAGCGACAACACGCCCGGCAAGGCCGCGACGACCGCCAGCAAGAACAAGCCGGCAGCAAGCCATGTGACGGGGAGGGACTCGATCGCGCTCATGGACCTCAGAACCTGAAATTGATCATGCGGTTCATCACGATATTGCCGATCACCATCCAGGTGAAAAATCCGCCAAGGCCATACTGGAAAAGCTTTTCATGCATGACGAGGCCGTAGAATTCCGGCCGGATGAAATGAATACCCGCCATCACCACGAAAGGCGCCGCTGTCAGGATCATCGCCGACGCTCGCCCTTCGGCCGATGCCGACTTGACCTTCAGCCGCAGGGTCTGGCGGTCGCGCACCGTCGCGGCATTGGTCTTCAACAGATCGCAGAGATTGCCGCCCGTGCGCTCCTGAAGCCGGACGGTGGCGGCAAACAGTTCGATATCCTCATTGCCCGCGCGCAGGGCGAGACGCTCAACGGCCTGGGTCAGCGAGAAGCCGTATGCGATCTCATCGGCGGCCATGCCGAATTCGGTGCCGATCGGGTCTGGCATCTCGCGGGCGACGAGGGCCACCGCCGAGGGCACGGGATGACCCGCTTCCAGGCTGCGCACGACAATCTGCAGGGCGTCCGGCAATTGTCTTGCAAGCTGTGAGGCGCGCCGGCCGGCAAGGAACTTCAGAACCCCGAGCGGGGCCGTCAGGAAAAGCAATACCCCGACGCCGGCCCCCACCAGCCAGGCCTCGAACCGCCAGCCGATGCCGAGGGCAATCATGATGGCAAGGGCTGCCGACATCATCGCCCAGCGCACCGGCCGGAACGTCACGCCTGACCGGGTGATCAGACTGTTAAGCCGGCGCACCGCGAGTTTGAAATCGCCCTTTTCGTCAAGCGCGCGCTGGCGACGCAGCTCGACGATCAGCTCATTCGTGCTGGCCGCCTTTTCCTTGAAGCGCAGGCGGCGGTTCATGATCTGGCGGGTGCGAACCTCGCCATAGAGCCCGGTCAGGGACTGGACCAGAAGCACGAGCGCGCCAAGCGCGAGGATCACGGCCATCACCGTGGTCGTGTCATATTCGGTCGGATCGAGAAGGCCGGGGTCGAAAGGCATTTTGCGCTCAGAGGGGATGGGCCGGGTCGAACATGCTTTCGGGCATGTGAACGCCGCGCCGGTTCATCTCGTCGAGGAATTTCGGCCGGATGCCGGTGGCCCGGAAATGGCCGTGCACCTTGCCGTCATCATCGGTATGGGTGCGCTCGAAACGAAAGATCTCCTGCATCTGGACGACCGGGCCCTCCATGCCGGTGATCTCGGCGATGGAGACGGTCTTGCGCGAGCCGTCCGACAGGCGCGTGGCCTGGACAATGAAATTCACTGCGGCGGCGATCTGCCCGCGAATCGCGTCTTCGGAGATTTTCAGCCCGCCCATGGCCACCATCTGTTCCAGCCGGGTGATCGCATCGCGCGGATTGTTGGCATGGATCGTCGCCATCGAGCCTTCATGACCGGTGTTCATGGCCTGGAGCATGTCGAAGGCTTCCTCCGAACGCACCTCGCCGAGGATCACCCGGTCCGGGCGCATGCGCAGGGCATTCTTGACCAGTTCGCGCTGCTTGATCTCGCCCTTGCCCTCGATATTCGGGGGACGGGTCTCCATGCGCGCGACATGCGGCTGCATCAGCTGCAGTTCGGCGGCGTCCTCGATCGTGATCAGGCGTTCCTTGTGGCTGATCGAGGCCGACAGCGCATTGAGCAGCGTTGTCTTGCCCGAGCCGGTGCCCCCGGAAATGATGGTCGAGGCACGGCATTTCACAGCGCCCGAAATAAAGTCCGCCATGGCCTGCGGCAGGGCGCCGAAACCGACCAGCTTGTCGAGCGTCAGCGGGTTTTTCTTGAATTTGCGGATCGAAACGAGCGGCCCGTCGATCGCGATGGGCGAGATGGCGGCATTGAAGCGCGAACCATCCGTCAGGCGCGCATCGACCAGCGGCTGGCTCTCATCGACTCGGCGTCCGACAGCCGCCACGATCCGGTTCACGATGCGCAGGAGGTGGTCATTGTCGGCAAACCTGACCGGGGCAAGCTCCAGCTCGCCGCCGCGTTCGACATAGACCTGATGACAGCCATTGATCAGGATGTCGGCAATCGAATCGTCCTTGAGCAGGGGTTCGATCGGGCCAAGCCCCGTCATCTCGTCGAAGACGGCGTCCGCGAACGCGGTTTCCTCGGCCGCCGACAGCGCGATATCGTCCGCCCGGATGATCTCGAGGACCACCTGGCGGACCTGGCTGCGAAGCTGGGCTTCTTCCAGCCGTTCCATGGCCGACAGGTCGAGTTCGTCGATCAGCCGCGCATGAATGCGCAGCTTGGCTTCGAGCATCATCTCGTCCTTGTTGACCGCCGGCGCGGCGGGCGCGGCGGCCGGCTCTGCGGCGCCAGCGGCCTGGCTGGCCGCATCGGGCGTCTCCTGGGGCTCCGGCGGGCGCTCAAGCGTGCGCGTGAAGCGGCCCATCAGCGCCCTCCCCCGGCCGCGGCCCCGGCGGGCGATTGGCCGGCGGTGCAGGACGCCTCGATCAGTTCGCAGACATCCCTGACCAGCGGGCTCTTTTCCTTCACCTGCGCCACCGGCATGCCGAGATTGACGGCCATGCGCGCGGAGTCCCAGTCCGAGCGCACCGTGAAGTCGATGCTGCGTGCTGCGGTGAATGGCCCGTTCGGCCTTTTCGATAGGAAAACTGTGGCGATGGCTGCGCTTGGCGAACATCCGGTTGAGAATGAGCCGCGCAGGCGTGGCCGCCTCGCGTATCACATCGACCTCCCGGCAGAGATCTGCCGCGGCGTGGAGGCTGGGGACAGTCAGCTCGCTGACGATAAAGACCTCGTCGGCCGCCGCCTGGATGGGCTGGGTCCAGGCGAGCTTGTGGCGCGGCAGATCGACAATGACATGATCGAACATGCTGCAGGCCACGTCGAGAAGCTGCAGGATGCCGGCCTCGCTGGCCATCGTGTCGCCATCGGGATGGCGGGGCGGCGCGATCAGGCTGATCTGCTTCTCATGACGCCAGGTATAGACCCGCATGAGATTGGCATCTATGCGCTCGGGCGCGGCACAGACCGCCTCAAGGTCGAGCTTGGCCTGCCCGTCGAGATAGGAAGCGGCCATCCCGCAGGCGAGATTGAGGTCGATCAGGCACACACCCTGCCTGCCCTCGCGCCGTGCCAGGGCGAATGCCGCTTCTATTGCCAGCGTCGTGACGCCCGCCCCGCCGACCGCACCGCGAAAAACCCAGCAGGTCGATCCGTTGGTCGTCTCCCCGGCCGACGGCTGTTGCAGGTCGCGCGACAGCTGGCTGATCGTGTCGAGCAGTTCCTCGCGCGTGGCCGACGAGGACAGCACATCCGAAGCGGCAAAGCGGAACAGCGCCCGAACCGCCTGGCCCGGCAGGTCATCGCCGACAACAACCATGGCGGCGTCGGGCCGGCGCAGCGCATAGGCTTCCAGAAGCGAGAGCGCCCCTTCGCAGCCATTGTCGATCACGACGACATGACCCGGCAGCTCACAGGTCGCCTCATTTCCCGGGATGTGCGAAAGGTCATGCGCCTGGGGGTATTCCTCGCGCACCGCGGCCACCGCCTCCGCGCGAAGATGCAGCGCAAGCTCTGGGAAAGGCCCGGCCATCAGTTCGTGCCCATCGGCTGGAGGTCCTCGCTCTTGCCGTCGCGAAGCGCGGCGACCGCCTGTCCGGCCCGCCCGCCGCTGCCGCCCTCGACGCCTTTCATGTTCAGCGCGTCCAGCGGGCGGATCGCCTGTTGGCGCAGATTGTGTTCGCTGGCCGCGCCCAGGATTGCGACATTTGCGGTCTCGCGGCTTGCGCATCCCGCCGCGGGAATCAGGGCCGCGACCAGGGCCAGCTTCATCAGTCGGGTCATTGTCATCCTCTCGCTTCGTCTGTCTCACTGTCGGCCGGCTCACCGATCGAGCGGTTCAGGAGGAACATTTCCGCTTCGCTCGGCGCCTCGAAGCTCTGCAGCGGCGTGGCGAGCGCATCGACAGACGGCGCCGGCTGCACCAGGCGCGGCGTCACGATGATGACCAGTTCGGTCTCCTTGCGCTGGTAGCGCCGCGAGGAGAACAGCGCCCCGATCACCGGCACATCCGAAAGCCAGGGCGTGTTGACCGCTTCATTATTGAAAGAGTTCTGCAGCAGGCCGGCAATCGCGAAGGCCTGGCCATCGCGAAGTTCCACGGACGTATCGGCCCGGCGGACGGACAGGGCCGGAACGGTCACACCGGCCGAGCGGACCGCATTGCGATTGTCCAGCGAGCTGACCTCCGGGCGAACATGCAGGTTGATCAGGCCGTCGCCGAGAACGGTCGGCGTGAACGCCAGGCTGACGCCGAATTCGCGGAACTGGATCGTCACCTCATCATCGCCATTGGCAACAGGGATCGGGAATTCGCCGCCGGCCAGGAAGCTCGCCGTGTCGCCGGACAGGGCGACGAGGTTGGGCTTGGCCAGCGTGCGCAGAACGCCCTTGGATTCCAGGGCATTCAGGCGGACATCGATATTCTCGGTGCCGACATTGGTGAATGTGGCAACGGCCTTGCCGGCAAGGCCCGAGACCAGCCCGCCTGCCGTGCCGCCGGTGACGTCATTGGCGTCGAACTGGGTACCGAATCCCAGCTCACGGATCCGGTCTCGCCCCGCCTCGACGAAGCGCACTTCCAGCATCACCTGCTGGCTTTCCACCGTGGTCAGGCCATTGGCGACACCGCCCGGCACATGCCGCTCGGCCACTTTCAGGGCCATGTCGGCGGCCGCCGCCGTGGTCAGGCGCCCATCGAGAAAAATCCCGTCATGAACCGGATAGACCGTGATGTCCTCGCCCGGCAGGAGGCGGCCGAGATCGGCGCGCAGGGCGTCGAGCCCCATGGTCACTTCCAGGTCGATCATCTCCACCAACTCGCCTGCTTCGTCATAGAGCAGGATCGTGGTTTCGCCGGGCTTTTTCCCGCGCACGAAAAAGGAGCGGTTCGTCGTCACCATCGCCTCGGCGATCTGCGGATCGGACAGGACAATCATGGAAAACCCGGTCTCGGCCTCGACAACGGTCGACTTGCTCTTCTCAAGCGTCAGGACGGGCGCGCCCTCCTCGGCCTTCAGTTCCGTCCAGGCCCCGGCTGGCAGGGCGGATGCGGCGATGGCGACGAGCGCGATGCAAAGGGTGAAGAACTGTCTCATGAGGCGGCTCCCTCGCCGGCCACGGGTGTCTCGACGGTCTGTTTTTCCGTGCCGTGCACGACGTCGATCTCGGTGCGCGCAGCCGGGCGCGGCTTCGGTGTCGGCGCGCGGGCCGGGACAGCGCGCTTGACCCGGCGCGGCTCGGGGGCCGGGCGGCTCGCCGTCCTGCTGGTCCTGACAGGCTTCGGCTCGGGCGCCTCGCGGTCATCGGCGTCCTCGGCCTTTTCCAGTTTCCTCGCCTCGTCATCGCCGATCAGGGCCAGCCCGAGCTGGCTGTCGCGCGCGGCCGAGGTCACCTTGAGTACCTCATCCTCGCTGAGCGCGAGTGTGACCGTGCGCGAGGGCATGGCGCCCTCGGCATGGGCCTCGAAATTCTGGTCCACGGCCAGGACCTGCACGCCTTTCAGAAGCGGCTCAGCCTCAAAGGCATCCGGCCCCTCGCCGCCCGGATTGGGTTCGAAAACATTGATGTCGACCCGGTTGCCCGGCAACACGAAACCCGCCACGCCGGTTTCCAGGGTCACCGAAATGGATGCAGCCCGCTTGCCTTCGGGAATGTCCTGGGCCAGGTAGCGGCGCGGCGGCTGATAAGCGAGCTTGGCCGGCAGGATCGGCTCGCCCGCCGCGATGAATCCGCGCGCGACCGGCATGGCCCCGTCTTGCGGCGCCAGCTGGGAAGCATCTTCGAGCGGATCGGGAAGCCCCGCCGCGAGCGGCCACTCTCCGGCTTCAACAAGGTCGGCTGTCACCATCATGCCGGTCTCGATATCGCTGCGCGCGACGAGAACCGGCTGCATGGCCGGCGCCTTTTCGACAGCCGGCCGGGTGGGCGCAGCCTGCGTCGCACCGGCCTTCTCCGATTCGGGAAAAAGCCAGCCGCGCCCGATAACCAGGGCGGCCACGCCCAGAAGAAGCGACACGCCGAGACTGATGATTGGTGCGAGTTTCATTCTAAAAGCCCCTGATCCGAATGCTTCGGATGTCTTTCATCCCACTCGGCTAGCATTGCGGGCATAAGGCATGCTGAAACCGACGCGTGAAAACTTTGAAACCGGACGCAGACCCTGTTAATAAAATGACTGGACCCTTTCGGGCGGGGCTGGCCGCAAGTCGCAGAAGCCTTATAACCGCCGCCATGAAACCGCTCCTGAGATCCGCGCCCGTCAGCCGCGTTATCGGCCTCCTCGTCTGGGGCTGGATGGTATTGATCAACCGCACGACACGGTGGAGCGTCGAGGGCGACGAGACCGCCCGCGCCGCCTTTTCCGCGGGAAACGGGGTCGTCGTGGCGGCCTGGCATTCGCGGATCATGCTGCTGCCCGCCGGATGGGTGCGGATGATGCGTCACTGGCCGGGACGGCGCGCACCGGGGGCCATGCTCATTTCGCTTTCTCCCGACGGCGAACCCGTCAACCATGCGATCGCGCATCTCGGGCTGCAATCGATCCGTGGATCCAAGACCAACAAGAAGAAGCGTGACAAGAACAAGGGCGGAGCGCGCGCGATTGCCGAAGCCGTCCAGCTCCTGCGGGCCGGCGGCGCGCTGTGCATCACTCCCGACGGTCCGCGCGGTCCTGCCGGCGAGGTGAGCCTCGGCGCCGTCCTGATGGCGCAGCGCTCGGGCGCGCCCCTGCTGCCCTATGCCCTGTCGGTCAGCCATGCCCGGCGCCTGAAAACCTGGGACCGTTTCATCCTGCCCTTTCCCTTCGCCCGCGGCGCCATCGTTTTCGGCCCGCCCGTCCACCCGGCCGCCGGAAAGCGCCCGCAGGACCTTCAGGCCGAATTGCAGGCCGGTCTGGATGAGGCGACACGCCGCGCCGACACGCTGGTCGCCGCGCCCGCGCGCCGCGACGGGCGCCGGCTGAGGGATGCGGCATGAGGCTTGGAGACGGCCTCTACAAAGCGGCCACAGCATCCCTTTCACCGTTTGCCGGGGCCCTGATACGCCGGCGCGTCCGCCGCGGTCGGGAAGCCCCCGAACGGATGCACGAGCGCCATGCCCGCGCGCTGCCTGCCCGTCCCGACGGGCCGCTGGCATGGCTGCACGGGGCAAGCATCGGCGAGAGCCTCATGCTCCTGGAACTCGGCAAATCCCTGCAGGCCCGCCATCCGGGCCTCGAACTGCTCCTGACCAGCCAGACCCGCACCTCGGCCGACCTGCTCGCGGCCCGCCTGCCCGACAATGCCGTCCACCAGATGGCCCCGATCGACACACCAGCGCGGGCAAGGCGGTTCGTCGGCCACTGGCGCCCCGATCTCGCGGTCATGGCCGAAGGCGAAATCTGGCCGAATCTCCTGAAGGAGTGCCGGGCGGCCGGCGTGACCACGGCTCTTATCAATGCCCGGATGACTGCGAAAAGCCTGAATGCCTGGTCGCGATGGCCGGCCACGGCGCGGCATGTCTTCCGCCGTTTCGACCTCATCATCGCCGCCGACGAGACCACGGCGAGCCGGCTTGGCAAACTGTCCGGTCGCACGATCGCCGCTCCGGGGAACCTCAAGGCCGCCCTGCCCCCGCCTCCGGCCGATGCCGCGCAGCTTGCCGGCCTGCGGGCGGATTTCGTCGCCGGGCGGACCTGTCTTGTCGCCGCATCCACGCATCCCGGCGAGGAGGCCCTTGTCATCGAGGCCATGGAGCGGGCCTCGCCCCGCTGCGCCCTCATCCTGGCCCCGCGCCATCCCGAGCGGGGCAGCGAACTTGCCAGCCTCTGCCGGGCCCGCGGTTTCGACACCGCGCAGCGCTCGAAAGGCGAAGTGCCCGGTGCCGGCACCGCGATCCTGCTCGCCGATACGCTCGGCGAACTTGGCCTGTGGTACCAGCTCGCCGATCTTGTCTATCTGGGCGGAGGTCATGCCGGAGGCGTCGGCGGGCACAACCCGCTCGAGCCGGTCCGGCTCGGCCGTCCCGTGATCTCCGGCCCGGACGTGTTCAATTTTGCCGAGACCATGGCGCGCCTGTCGCGGGAAGGCGGGCTGCACCTCGTCAGTGCGAAGGCGCTGCCCGAGCGCCTCAGTGCCGCCCTGGCCTGCGGGCTCGCACCGCCGCCCGATACGCTTCTGCGCGCGCTGGACGAGGAAGCCGCCGCGCCGATGACCCACACGCTCGACGCCCTTGGCGAAAGGCTCGCCGAGAGGGGGATCCGATGAAGCCGCCGTATTTCTGGTCATCCGAGCTCGATCCGAAGTCACGCGAGGCCGCGCCTGTCACGCGCGCCCTGCTCACCCCGGTTTCAGCGCTGTATGGCGCTGCGCTCGGCTGGAAACTGGCACGCGCCCAGCCGCATCGCGCCGGTCCCGGCGTGATCTGCGTGGGCAATCTCACTGTCGGGGGCGTCGGCAAGACCCCGGTCGTCGCCGCGATCCGGGCCCGCCTTGCCGGGCTGGGACTGCGCGCGGCGAGCCTGTCGCGCGGATATGGCGGGCGGCTCAAGGGACCGCTGCGCATAGACCCGGCCCGTCATGACGCAGGCGATGTCGGAGACGAACCCGTCATGCTGGCCGCGGGCGGCGAGGCCTGGATCAGCCGTGACCGCCCGACCGGGGCCGAGGCCATGGACGCGGCCGGTGTCGAGGTTCTGGTCATGGATGACGGACACCAGAATCCCAGCCTGCACAAGGATCTTTCGATCCTGGTGATTGATGCCGGCGCCCCGTTCGGCAATGGCCACCTTCTGCCCAAGGGGCCGCTGCGCGAGCCTGTCGCGCGCGGGCTCGCCCGCTGCGACGCGATCGTGCTGATGGGCGAGGGCGCCTGCCCGGACACGGTCTCCGCCGCGGGCCGCCCGGTCCTGCGCGCACGGCTTGAGCCCCGACTTGCCCCGCCGCCCGGCGCGCTGGTCGCCTTTGCCGGCATCGGCCGGCCGCAGAAATTCTTCGACAGTCTCGCCGCTGCCGGGGCCGAGCTATCGGAAACCGTGCCTTATCCCGACCACCATGCCTATTCTGCCAAAGAGACCGACTGGCTGGAACGCCTGGCCGGCGAGCGGGGCGCCCGGCTGGTGACGACGGAAAAGGATCATGTCCGCCTTGACGGGCAGATGCGCGAGCGGGTGCTTGCCTGGCCGGTCGAAGCGTGTTTCGAGGACGACGCGGCGCTCGACGCGCTGCTTGCGCCGTTTGCCGATCGCCGAACGCCATGACTGTCTCGCAGAATGACTATGTCCGCCCGAAGGATATCGACAACCGCGCCAGTCCGGGCCAGAGGCTGGCCTGGCGGCTCGAAACGCTTGCCTGGGATGTGATCTACTGGACGCCGATGAAACTCCTGGGGCCGGACAGGGCCTCGAATTTCGTCGGCGGCCTGATGCGCCGCCTCGGCCCGCGGCTGTCGCAGCACAAGACGGCGCTGCGCAATCTCCGGCTTGCCTTTCCCGGCTGGAGCGAGGCCGATATTCGCGCCACCGCGCTGAAAGCCTGGGAGAATGTCGGGCGTACGGCCGGCGAACTTCCGCACCTGCCGAGCATCCACCCCTATGAGGGCGACAGGGTCGAGGTTGTCGGCGGCGAGCGACTGGACGCGCTGCGCAACAGCGGAAAGGGCGCGGTGCTGATCTCCGGGCATTTCGCCAACTGGGAAATCATGGCGGCGGTCATCTGCCGGCGCCCGCTCGACTGCCTCGTGACCTATCGTGCCCTGAACAATCCGCATATCGACCGGCGGCTGAACCGCGTGCGCCGGGACTATGGCATCGGCGTGCTGACTCCGAAGGGGCTCGGCACGCGCGAGATGATGCGCGCCCTGTCGAAGGGCCGGTGCGTGGCGCTGATGAATGACCAGAAGTTCAATGAAGGGCTCGCCGTTCCCTTTTTCGCTCATGACGCGATGACCGCCCCGGGTCCGGCACGCCTGGCCATGAAATATGATGTGCCGATCGTGCCGGTCTCGACGGTGCGCACCGGGCCGGCCCGCTTTCGCGTCACCTTTCACGCGCAGATCGAGAAAGCCGATAGCGGCGACGAGGCCGCCGACCTGGAAGAAACCGTTCGGCGTATCAACCTATTTCTGGAGCAACGCGTGCGCGAGGCGCCCGGTCAGTGGTTCTGGCAACACCGGCGCTGGCCGAAATCGGCCTGGAAGGCGGCGGATTCCGCCTCCGCCCGGCCCGATACGGCCCGTTGAGCCCGCGCTCAGGCCGAGCGGGGTCCCCTGCGGGCGGCTTTGCGTACCTGTGGGGCATTCAGCATGGCGACACGGGTCTCGTCACCGGCCTGTTCGGGCGGCTCTCCCGCGCCCGGCGATACCGGCAGCAGGTGTGAGAGTTCTTCAAGCGTCTTGGCCCGCGAAATCAGGAAGCCCTGAATTTCGTCACAGCCATGTTCGGAGAGGAACCGCCACTGGGCCTCGGTCTCGACGCCTTCCGCCGTGCAGCGCTTGCCGAGCGAATGGGCAAGGCCAATCGTGGTGCGCGTGATCACCCGGCTGTCCTCATTCGACTCAAGATCGCTGACAAAGGATTTGTCGATCTTGATCTTGTCGAACGGGAAACTGCGCAGATAACTCAGCGAGGAAAAGCCGGTGCCGAAATCATCGAGTGATATCTTCAGGCCGATGGATTTGAGCTGCATCAGCCGCTCCAGCACGAAATCGGTGTCCGCGATCAGAACGGATTCGGTGATTTCCAGGTCAAGCCGCGAGGGATCGATGCGGTTGCGCGCCAGGGCGTTGACGATGGTGCTGACCAGCGTCGTGCTGTGAAGCTGGAGCGGCGAGATATTCACCGAAACGCCCACATTCTCCGGCAGGAACCGGGCCTGTGCCAGCGCCTCGCGGATGGCCCAGTCGCCCATGCGCGTGATCAGGCCGCAATCCTCGGCATGTTCGATGAACTGCCCGGGCATGATCGCGCCGCGCTCGGGATGATGCCAGCGCATCAGGGTTTCGCAGGAGACGACCTGGCTTGTTTGCGCATCGATGATCGGCTGAAATTTCAGGCAAAGCTCATTGTTGCCGAGCGCGGTGTAGAGATCGCTTTCGATCATGCGGCGCGCACGCGCCTTGGCGTCGAGATCGGCGGTGAAGGCGCACCAGTTGCCCTTGCCGCTCGTCTTGGCCTTGTAGAGCGCGAGATCGGCATGGGTGAGCATGGCCTGCGAGTCGGCATCGCCCGGCTCGAACCGGCGCACACCGGCGCTCGCCCCGCAATTGGCTGTGGACCCCCATATGTCGTAAGGCTGGTTGAGCCGGGCCAAGAGATCATCGAGGAACCGTTCGAAGGAGCCGTCGTCGCGCCGCTCGACCAGCAGCGCAAACTCGTCGCCTCCCAGGCGCGAGATCGTGTCACCCGGCTCGCAGGAATGCGCCATGCGCTCGGCAAGCTGGCGCAGCAATTCGTCTCCTGCCGGATGACCCAGCGTGTCATTGACCCATTTGAAATTGTCGAGATCCAGCCAGAGGATCGCGCGCACATGGCCCGGCGGGACCGGCATCTGCACCAGGCGTTCCAACCGCTCCTGGAAAGTGGCGCGGTTGGGAAGCCCGGTCAGCCCGTCGAAATGCGCAAGATGGGCAATCTTGTCCTCGATTTTCTTGGACTGGGTGATGTCGGAGGCAACGCCGCGAAAGCCGACGAAAGTGTCGTCCTCGAAAATCGGCTTGCCGGTGATGGACCACCAGCGTTCCTCGTCATCGATATTGACGCGCAGGGCAAGGTCGCGAAATCCCTGCTGGCGGGAGATACAGGTGGACAGGATCTTTCGCGCTTCGCTGCGTTCAAACAGGGAGACCAATGACCGGCCATGCGCCATCAGGCTGTAGCCCGATTTTCCGCCGTCGATTGACAGCGGAAGGGCCTCGAGCCGACCGCGCGAATCGGTCTGCCAGAGCCAGTCGGAGGTGCTCTCCTCGAAATCGCGCAGCAGAAGGCCAATCAGGGAATTGTGCTCGGCCACGGCCGCTTCGTTGAGATGCTGGGCCAGGAACTGGTTATAGTCCCAGCGGATGCAGACAGCGATCACCGCCGCATAACAGATCACGAGGAGGGAGAGGTGCGCGAGATTGACCCCGGGCAGGAATTGCAGCGCCACGATGTAACCCGCGGCCACCGGCAGGGTGAAGCAGAAGGCGGCCGACGGTATCCGGGAAAGGATCGATGCGGCGCCGAAGATCATCCCTGCGCAAACTGTTGCGATCGCGAGATGATCCATCGGGTCCGCAGCCGGCATGGTCAGGATCGGGAAAACGCCCCATAGCAGGCCAAAGGCCAGCGCCCCGAAGGAATGTCGCTGAATCCCGCGCCCGGACCTTTCCTTCGCCGGCGCATGTCCCCGCGATTGGATAACCATCGTGAAATGGATGGCGCAGGCCAGGCTGAGCGCACTGCCCCAGAGGCCGAGATACCCCCCTGCCCCGTCATCCATCAGGATGACCATGACCAGCGCCGCGTTCAGCAGGTTGGTCAGCACAACCAGGATTCCGAGCCGGTTCACGCTGTCGAGCTGGCGCGCCCGTATCCGGTCGACCTGTTCGTCCGGCACGTTCACCGGCGCGATGATGGACGCGATCGTGTAGCGCTCGCTCATGTCCATTTCTGTGCTGGAGCCCACGCGCCGCCTCCTTCGCCGGGTTCTCGAATACTCTGTGACCTTGTGAGGACCTATCCGACGAAGCTGAATCCGGCCCTTTGCGGATCGGTGAAATTCGACAGACACGGCGGCGCGTTCGAAAACCGCACCTGGTTTCGGGTGATGGACCCAGCCTTCCTGTCATCCATGCCCCTGCCCCGTCGCAGCAGTTACAGAGAGGCCGAGGGACCCGCGGCTGTCCCGATCGCGGGTTGAGACCGCCGCCAAGCCGTCCCGGCGCCCGCGGCCCCTGGCTGACAAAAAAACTGTTTGAATTTCGCGTTCTGATGACTTTTCCGAAAATTCGCGTGAATTCGGAAAGGTCTTGTTAGGGTCCGTTTTTCTGTTTGAAATTCGTGTTTTACAGGCCTTTCCTTGAAACGGGCAGCAAGCCGCCAGGCCGATATGTTTCGCCCGGCACCGCCGCGCGGATCCGCTGCGAATTTGCCCGTTTCAAACCGGTGTTAACCAAGGCCGACTAGTCTGTACCCATACAAAAAGAGACCTTTGGGTGACAGTGATGAAACAGGTGATGACAGGGGCTGCGGCAGGCCTTGCCAGCCTCGTGCTCCTGACCGCGAGCGGCGAGCCCGCCGACGCCGATCTCTGGATCGGGCTCGCCGGCAGCCAGGACGGATTCCTTCTCGACGAAGCCACAGGCGAAGTCTGGATGACCGGTGCGTGCCTTCGCAGGCTCGAACCGGCCCGCCGCGAGGGATCGGCCTGGGTGTCGCGGACCCGCGAATTCGTCTCGGTCGGGCGCATGACGGCCCGGCTCGACCAGACCTTCCGTCTGGAGACACACCCGCAGGCCCCGCAGATCTCGGTCTACAATCCGGATCGCGGCGGCGAGCAGGCCTTTTCCGATGTGGAGCTGATCGCCTGTGACACCGGGGCCTGCGATCGCTTCGGCGCAAGCCCGCGCTGCGCGGACTGAGCTCGCCGGCCGGCCGATGCCGGCCACCGCGCCTGACGGACCGAACCATGTTTCGCAAGCTTGCCCTCCTGGCAGCCCTGTGCGCTGCCCTGCCGGCCCTTCCCGGCCCGTCCGCCCTTCCGGCCCATGCCGAAAGGGCGACAGGCCACGTGGAAGCTGCGCCCGGCCAACAGGGCAGCATCATGCATGTCACCCTGATTGTCGAAGGCGAGGCTGTTGAGACCCGTCAGAAAGTGGATGGAGAGGGACGCACGCTGATCGATGCCCGGCCTGTCATCGAGGCGCTGAGGGGCGAGATTTCGAAGCAGGACAGCCGGCTGGTCATCCGCCGTTACCAGGACGGCGCCCGCATGAGCATCGATTTCACCGACGGCAAGGTGCGCGCGGGCAAATCGGTGCTCGGAAAACTGCCGGACTGGACGGCGAAAGAGACGCCGGACACCTGGCTGGAAGCCAATGCGATCGCCGTGCTCACGGGCTGCCATATCAAGGAAGGCGAAGACGGCCGGCTCATCCTGACCCTTGATGACAGGCTGCGCCCGCAATTCGATCTCGACCTGTTCGTCGAAGGCGAGCGCCTCGCCTTCCTGGATGCCGAGCCGCGCACCGTGGGTTCGATCCTGCTCATCCCGCTGCGCCCCGTGGCCGAGGCGCTTGGCCATGAGGTTCGCGAAGACACGGCCGCCGGCACGGTCTCCGTCACGCGGATACAGGATTCGGCACAATTCACGCTGAACCTCTCGACCGGCCTGGTCTCCGTGAACGGCGAACCGCGCGGAGTCACGCCGAATATCAGCTATGCCGAGCCGGGCCGGCTCCTTCTGCCCTTTTCGGCGGTCGAAACCCTCACCGGCACGCATATCGTGCTCAAGCCGGGCTCGGACCGGATCGATGTTCGCCTTGACGACCGCCTGTCCACCGGCGCGCTTCCCGGCGCTCGTGTCGCCGAGGATGCGGCCGACACGCCGCTGACGCCGGAGCGGCTGGACTTTGCGCTCACCAGCCGCGCCAGCAACACGGCCGCCCTTCATGCACGCCTGCGCGGTTTCCGGGCTGTCACGCGCTATGAGACCGTCGGGGGTTTCGGCGCGGCCGGGGAACTCCAGCCGCGCTGGCTGTCCATGGATGTCGAATCGCTCTCGGGCTGGCAGGGCAGTCTCGGCGATGCCACCCCGCGTCTTGGCGAACTGAATGGCGTCGGCATCTCGCGGATCCGCGGGGCCACCTGGCGCAAGCGCACCGAAAGCGACACGATCATCGCGATCGCCGCCGGCGTGCCGCTGGCCGGCACCACGCCGGTCAGCCAACGTGCCTCCCGCCCGGATTTCGACGGCGCGGCAGCCGGTGTGCGTCATATCAACCCCGAAAAGCGCCGCGAAGTCGGGCTCGCTTACAGCAGCGGCCCGCATGGCGGCTCCGCCCGCCTGGTCGCCAGTCTCAGGCAGGAAATCGTGACGGATGCCGACGGCGAGGGCCGCGCCGGACTGGCCGGGCTCTTCGCAAACGCCGATCTCGGCGTGTTCGAAGACGCTGTAGATCTTCGCGCCCAGGTCGATGCCCATTACCGACTGTCGCGGCGCTCCAGCGTGCGCGCCGCTGTCAGTCATGAAGGCGCGAACTTCCTGAAGGGCGCGGAACCGCAGATCGACGCCGAGGATGAGACCGACCTTCCCGGCACGCCGGACTTGCCGGGCGCAGCGAACCCGGAGACGGCCGGTGAAAGCTTGGCTCTTGCCGATTCGCCTGATGAGACCGGACGCACCCGCGCCGACCTGTCGGTGGACTGGCGCGCCCGCAAGGCGTGGGGGCTGTTGCACAACCCGGCCGCGGGCGCGCGGGTTTCGGCCATGAAAGCCGGCGACACCGTCTCGCGCGGGCTTTCGCTTTCGGGCAGTGCGCGGCTGGGCGCCAATGGCGCCGACCTGTCAGTCAATCTGGGTCATGCGGCCACCGAGACCGGCGGTGATGACACCTCGCAAACCACGCTCAGCCTGCGCGGCCTGCGCCATTTCGACTGGGGCCGTGTCGATGCCAGCTACAATCTCACGCAAACCGAGGAAAGCCGCCGCCAGCGTTTCGTGACCACGATCACGGGCCGCCCGCTGCGCCGCGCGCTTGGCAAGGAGGCAAGCGTGTCTGTCGCCCCCTCGGCCAGCGCGGTCTCCGATGCCAACGGACAATTCGCCCGTCTTGGCGGAGTTGCCAGCGTCCATAGCGGGCAGGCCCTTGGCGAGCGCCTGTCGATCAGCGCCCGGGTCTCGGCGCTGCAATCGGTCAATCCGGACCGCGCGCGCACCGACTTTTTCGGTTCCATGCAGGCGAAATATCGCGTTTACCGCGCCGTCCGCCTGGAGGCCGCCTATTATGACAATTTTCGTGACAGCCGAAGTCTGTCGGTCGGCCTGCGCGGCAGCCTGGTGTTCAATCCGCCGCGAAAGCACAATCTCCCGCTGGAAGGGCGCGGCGTCCTGAAGGGACAGGTCTATTTCGACCGCAACCGTGACGGTGTTCGCCAGGACGACGAACCCGGCATTCCCGGCGTGCGCGTCGGGGTGCGCAATACACGGCTCGGCCTGCAGGTCGATTCCAATGGTTATTACACGATCCAGAACATGACCACCGGCCTGTTCGCGCTGCGGGTCGACCGTCGCAGCCTGCCGCTCGGCATGCTGGTGCGCGAGGACGCCGCGCTTCGCGCCACGATCGGCGAAGGCCGGATCACCCGGCTCGATATCCCGGTCATTGCCAGCGGGCAGATCCGCGGCAGTGTCTTCATCGACAGGGATGGCGACGGCGCGCCCGGGCCCGGCGACACACGCCTTGAGGGGGCCTGGCTGACCCTGGCCGCTCTCGATGACGGGCAGGGCGAACCGGCCGAGCAGGCAGCGGCCAGTTTCGGCCAGTATGCCTTTGATGGGCTTTCGCCGGGACGCTACAGGCTGACAGTGCATCATGGCGGGCGCCAGCGCGATCATGTCATCGAACTGACCGAGGACGAGTTGTTCGCGGTCCGCCACCTGCCGCTTCCCGCGCCTGACAAACCACCCGGCGGCAGTGATCCACCGGCCGACGCCGAACCGGTCGAATTTGTCGCATGAGGGCAGAACATTCTAGGAAAGTCCGTTTTTGCCATTGCGCTTAACAGAATTCTTTCGCAGATACGAAGGTTATGAAAATCTCTGTCCTCAAGGAGTCACACCCGGGGGAAGCGCGCGTTGCCATGACGCCCGGCACGGTGACCAAGTACAAGAGCGAAGGTCACGAAGTCCGCCTCGTATCCGGCGCGGGCCTGGCGGCCGGCTTTCGCGACAGCGCCTATGAAGACGAGGGCGCCGTGATCGCCGATACGCCGCAGGCGGCGTGCGCCGAGGCGGACATGGTCCTTTGCGTGAACCGCCCGGAGCCGGACGTGATCGCGCAATTGCCCGAGGGCGCCGCGCTGATCGGCCTGCTCGATCCGTTCAATACAGGCGAAGCCCTGGAGGAGTTCAATGCCCGCAAGCTGACCACGCTGGCGCTCGAATGGGCGCCGCGGATCACGCGCGCCCAGCCCGTCGACGCGCTGTCGTCCCAGTCCAACCTCGCCGGATACCGCGCCGCGCTTGAAGGCGCGCATCTGTATGGCCGCGCCATGCCGATGATGATGACGGCCGCCGGAACCGTCTCGCCGGCCAAGGTTTTCGTCATGGGCGCGGGCGTGGCCGGCTTGCAGGCCATCGCCACGGCGCGCCGCCTCGGCGCTGTCGTCACCGCGACGGATGTTCGCGCCGCCGCGAAGGAGCAGGTCGAATCGCTCGGCGCGAAATTCATCGCCGTCGAGGATGAGGAGTTCTCGGCCGCCGAGACCGCAGGCGGCTATGCCCGGGAAATGTCGGATGACTACAAGGCCCGCCAGGCCGAGCTGACCGCCTCGCACATTTCCAAACAGGACATCGTGATCACCACGGCCCTGATCCCCGGCCGGCCCGCGCCGGTCCTGATCACCCAGGAGATGGTCGAGACGATGCATCCCGGCGCGGTCATCATCGACATGGCCGTGACGCAAGGCGGCAATTGCCCGCTCTCGCGGCCCGACGAGATCGTCGAACATGCCGGCGTCAAGGTCGCCGGGTTTTCCAACCTTGCGGCCCGTGTCGCCACCGACGCCTCGTCACTCTATGCCCGCAACATCCACAATTTCCTGCCACTCGCCACGGGCGAGGACGGGAGCTTCCAGCTCGACACCGAGGACGAGATCGTCAGTGCGATGCTGCTCACGCATGGCGGCGAAACGGTCAATGAAAGGCTGAAATCATGAGAGCCATCATCTGCGCCCTGCTGACCGGCGCATTCGCGCTGCCCGCCTCGGCCGCCACCAGCGGCGCGGTGGCCAGCACCACTGTCTTCCTGATCGTGGTTTTCGTGCTCGCCGTCTTTGTCGGCTATTATGTCGTCTGGTCGGTGACGCCGGCGCTGCACACCCCGCTGATGTCCGTGACCAATGCGATCTCGGCGATCGTCGTGGTCGGCGCCGTGATCGCCGCCGCAGCGGTCTCGGCCGACGGTGACGCCACGCGCGAAACCTGGACTGCCCGGGGCCTTGGCGCGGCCGCGGTCTTCTTTGCCTCGATCAACATATTCGGCGGCTTCCTCGTCACCCGGCGCATGCTGGCCATGTACAGGAAGAAATCATGACCTCGGATCTCGCAGCCCTCGCCTATGCCGCTTCGGCGGTGCTTTTCATCCTGTCGATACGCGGCCTGTCACATCCCGAATCGGCGCGCACCGGCAATCTTCTGGGCATGCTCGGCATGACGCTGGCAATCGCCACGACCCTCGCCATCATCGCACCGGACCTGCAGCCGGTCACGATCGCGCTGATCCTCGTGGCCATGGCCGGCGGCGCCACGATCGGCGCACTGCTCGCTGCACGCGCCCCGATGACGGACATGCCGCAGCTTGTCGGCGCCTTCAATGCGCTCGGCGGGGGAGCCTCGCTCCTGGTGGCGGCAGCCGCCTATTACTCCCCGGAGAGTTTCGGCCTTGCCGGAGCCGGGGACGCCATCCGCGTCTCGGCGCGCTCGGCGACGGAACTGAGCATTTCCGCCCTGCTCGGCGCGGTGACCGTATCGGGCTCGGCCATCGCCTTTGCCAAGCTCAACGGAAACATGTCGGGCCAGCCCATCCTGCTTCCCGCCCGCCATGTCCTGAACATCGCCCTGTTCCTGGGGATCATTGCCATGATCGTCATCCTGGCGATGAGCCATGGCAACCTCGAATATGCCTTCTGGCTGGTCGTCATCTTCGCACTGGTGCTCGGCGTGACGCTCATCATCCCGATTGGCGGTGCGGACATGCCGGTCGTCATCTCCGTGCTGAATTCCTATTCCGGCTGGGCCGCCGCCGCCCTCGGCTTCACGCTTTCCAATCTCGGCCTGATCATTACCGGCTCCCTCGTCGGATCCTCCGGCGCGATCCTGTCCTTCATCATGTGCAAGGGCATGAACCGCTCCTTCTCCAATGTGCTGCTCGGCGGTTTCGGGGCCGAGGAGGCGGGCGCGGCGGCGGCGACAGGCGGCGAGGACCGGCCGGTCACGCGCGGAGCCGCCAGCGATGCGGCCTTCATCATGAAGAACGCCTCCAAGGTGATCATCGTGCCGGGCTATGGCCTGGCGGTCGCGCAGGCCCAGCACGCCATCAAGGAGATGACCGAATTCCTCAAGGAGGAAGGCGTGGAGGTGAAATTTGCCATTCACCCGGTGGCCGGTCGGATGCCGGGACACATGAATGTCCTGCTCGCCGAGGCGCAGGTATCCTATGACGATATTTTCGAACTCGAGGACATCAATTCCGACTTCAAGACCGCCGATGTGGCCTTCGTGATCGGGGCCAATGACGTCACCAACCCGGCCGCGAAGTCCGATCCGAGCTCCCCGATCTATGGCATGCCGGTCCTGGACGTGGCGAGCGCCGGCACGGTGCTGTTCGTCAAGCGCTCTCTCGGCTCCGGCTATGCCGGAATCGCCAATGACCTCTTCTTCCATGAGAACACGATGATGCTGCTCGGCGATGGCAAGAAGATGGTCGAGGATATCGTCAAGGCCTTGTAGGGCCCGCATCCTTTCTACCGACCCGTAACACGAACGGCCCGGCACGCGGAATACGTGCCGGGCCGCCTGTTTGATCGAAGGGTCGCTCGGGACCCCTGTTATCACAATCAGGGCACGAAGACCGTATAGGTCACGTCGGCCTCGATTTCGCCTGCGCCCATGGACAGGTCATAGCCCGCCGCGCCGCCGAGCGAATAGGTCACGTCGAAACGCACCGACTGGTCGGCGATGGACCCGGTGCTGGCCGCCGTGCGCTGGTCGCCCGTGAAGACGTTGGCCGCCGTCGACAGATCGTCGAGCGTCGAGATCGACCCCGAAACACCGCCGCCAGCGCCGCCCGAATGCGGGAACTGCGCGGCCGAACCGAAGGCCAGGCCGTCATCGCCCGACTGGGTCACGGCCATATCGAAGCCGACATCGGTCAGGGCGAAATTGTCGGATGTCGTCGCGCTGGCTTCCGCATCGATCGCAAAGGCCGTGTTCGAGGCGACATAGAAGCTCGACTCCATCTCGGCGCCATCGGCCGCGATATCGGTGGTGCCGTCGAGACCGAAAGCCGTGAAGGCATCGGCCGCGTCAAGCTGGCCGGTGGTGCCGCCATCGGTGAAGGCGCCGCCGCTGGTCGCGTCGGTGACCGACAGCATCGAGCCGTCGGACAGGGAATCCGGGGTCGGGCTCAGCGAACCGGTGATGACCGTGTGGACATCGTCGGAGATGAGGTCGGCATCGCCCGAGGCGGCCGCCGTCGTGCCCGTGCCCGTGTCGATGACGAAATCAGAGACAACCGGCGCGGTGTCCGAGGCATCAGCGCCCCAGACGATCACGAGGCCGAGCAGGCCGAGCACCTTGAAATGCGGATTGTCGACAATCGATGCCTGCGCCGGCGCGGCGGTCGCCACCGCGAGTGCAGCGCCTGCAAGCAGGGCCTTCTTGAAATTCATGCTTTGCTCCATCTACCCCCAGGCTGCGCCTGGTTTTTTCTTTCAGAACCCTTTGGGGAACTGGTCGCAGACTAGGCAATGGAGTTTGAGATTGGGTGAACCGCGCCCGGAAACTCAACAAGGTTTCATATGGGCGCGTTAACCATTCCGGAGGTTCAGGCCCAGCCCTGAAGGCGCGCTGCGTCTTCGCGAACCCGTTCCGGCCCGCCAAGAAGCTGGCGGTTCACCCCGATGCGCTTGAACCAGTAATGCAGGCCCATGAGGTCGGTAAAGCCCATGCCGCCATGAACCTCGGTGGCCGTGCGGGCGACGAATGTCCCGATTTCGGCAAGGTGCGACTTGGCGAGGCAGGCGAACAGCTCGCTGTCATCCTGGCCCTCATCGCCGGCATGGGCGGCCAGCCAGACCAGTCCGCGCGCCGGTTCGATCTCGCCCGCCATTTCCGCGCACATATGCTTGACGGCCTGGAAGCTGGCGATGACGCGATTGAACTGCTTGCGCTCGCCGGCATAGGTCACCGCCTTGTCGAGCATGGCCTGCGCCGCGCCGAGCGTGTCGGCCGCGACGAGCACACGGCCGACGGCGATCATGGCGGCGCTGGCCCGGCCCGGCCGGTTTCCCCCGGCCAGTGTCTCACGCGGCGTGTTGTCGAAACTGACTTCGCTGAACACCCGGGTCCGGTCGATCGTGCGCATCGCCTGGACGCCGAGGCCCGCCGCCCCCGCCTCGACGATATGCAGGCCGCCCTCGTCGTCGGCGGCGAGAATATGGGTTGCCGTATCGGCTTCGATGGCAAAGAGCGACTTGCCCGTCAGCCCCGACGGCCCGGCCGCGATGCCGGCCCCGGCGCGCGCCCCGGTCCGTTCGGCCGCGGCGATCGCAAACCGCGCCTCGCCCGCTGCGATCCGGCCGAGCCAGTCGGCTTTCTGGGCATCATCCGCGCCGGCGCGGATCGCTGCGGCCGCCATCGCCGTGCCGAGACAGGGCGCGGGCGAAACCGCGGCGCCAAGCGCCTCCTGAGCGAGCGCCGCCTCCAGGAGGCCGAGCCCGAGACCGCCATGGGTTTCCGGGACCAGGATCTGGTGAATGCCAAGCTCGTTCAGCCCGCGGGCAATCGCGTCACGCGTCTGGCGATCGCCATCGGCCACCTTGCGCACCTCGTCGAGCGGGCAAAGGCTTGCCAGCGTGCCGGCGAGCGAATCCTGTAGCAGGCGCTGGTCTTCCGACAGGGCAAATTCCATGTCCGCGATCCTCTCAGCTATTGGCCGGCCGGGCCGGTTTCGGCTCTCGCGGCATGGCCAGACCCCGCTCGGCGATGATGTTCTTCTGGATCTGCGCGGTGCCGCCGCCGATTATGAGGCCAAGGTCATACATGTAGCGCGACTGCCAGCTTCCGGCCTCGCGCAGATACTGCCCCTCGCCATAAAGCGTTCCCAACTCGCCCATCGCATCGATGGCAAGGCCGGCAAGATCATGGTTGAGATCGCAGCCCATCAGCTTGACGATAAGGCCGGAAAGGCCCGGACTTTCCCCCTTCAGCCGCGCGGTGGTGTTGCGCAGTCCGTTGGCCTGCATGGCCGTGACGCGTGCCTGCAGCCGGACCAGCCGGTCGCGCATTACCGGATTGTCGATGATGCGCTCTCCCCCGGCGCTTTCCTCATGCATGATGTCCACGATCGACATCAGCCGCGCATAGGCGGCATTCGGATCGCCCAGCATGCCGCGTTCATGGGTGAGCGTGGCATTGGCGACCCTCCAGCCCTCCCCGCGCCGGCCCACGATCTGGTCGACCGGAACACGCACATCCGTGAAGAAGACCTCGTTGAAATTCGCCGTCTCGGTCATGTCGACCAGCGGGCGCACCTCGATGCCCGGCGTGTCCATGGAGAAAAGCAGGTAGGAAATCCCCTCATGCTTGGGCGCATCGGGTTCGGTGCGCACCAGGCAGAAGATCATGTCGGCCTGTTTCGCGGTGCTCGTCCAGATCTTCGAGCCATTGATGACGAAATGCCCCTCCTCGACGACCGCCGAAGTTTTCAGGCTGGCCAGGTCGGAGCCCGCGCCGGGTTCCGAATAGCCCTGGCACCAGATCATCTCGCCGGAAAGCGTCGGGGGAATGTAAGCCTGTTTCTGCGCCTCGGTCCCCAGCTCAAGAAGTGTGGGCACCAGCATGGATATACCCTGTCCGGAAAGGCCGGTGGAGACGCCGGCCCGGGCGAACTCTTCGGCGATGATGCGGGATTTCAGGATATCCGGCTCGCCGCCATAACCGCCATATTCACGCGGAATGGTCCGCGCGGCATAGCCGTTCTCGATCAGGGTCTTCTGCCAGGCCAGGCGGCTGGGATGTTTCAGACCGTGATCCTCGGGCCCCGGCGCCTCATGGCCATACCGGTCGAGGAACGCCCTGACTTCCTTGCGAAACTCTTCGTGCTCCTGGCTGAGACTGAGATCCATGTGGCGCTCCCTGACCCTCGCCCGACCCTGTTCTGCGGCCGGTGCTGTGCTTCAAGCAAACGCGAGCGCCGGCCTGTGATCAAGTCTGACGCTGGGTCAGCCGATCACATCGGCGTATCGCGCAGTTTGGCGAGGTCGGGATAGTCTGCATCGCGCTTTTCCATGCGCGCCTCGAAGGCTTCCTGCATGTGCGAGGGCGCCAGCATGGAGGCATTCCACACGCCGATATAGTCGAGCGTGTCGGCGGTGGAATGATCGCGGCCATAATTGATCATCACCTTGCAGCCCGTGACCGCCAGCGGGTTCTTCGAGGCGATCTCGCGCGCGATGCCCATCACCGCCTCCATCATCTCCTCATGCGTGTCATAGACGTCATTGACCAGGCCGATCTCCCGGGCCCGGGCGGCGGGCAGCCGTTCGCCGGTATAGGAAAGCTGCTTGACCCAGCCCTCGGGAATATAGCGCTGCAGGCGCGGATAGGTGCCGACATCGGCCGTCATGGCGATATTGGTTTCCTGGATACAGAAAAAGGTCTCCCGGGTGCACCAGCGGATATCGCCGGCGGAGATCATGTCGATGGCACCGCCGATAACCCCCCCATGACAGGCAAAAAGCACAGGCATGCGCGCTTCTTCCAGCGCATTGAAGGAGGACTGGATCTGGCGGATATCATTGCGGAACTTCTCGGCCATGACATGCCTGTCATGACTGTCGCCGGTGACCGAGCCATTGGAGAAATTGGCAAGATCCATTCCGGCCGAGAAATGCTTGCCGGTCGATGAAATCACGATCACCCGCGCCAGGGCTTCCATGTCGATGGTGCGCACTATCTCGGGCAGTTCATTCCAGAAAGCCCGCGTCATCGTGTTCATCGCATCGCCGCGTTTCATCACGATGTGCGCGATCTTGTCCTCGATCTCCACATCGAAGCATTCATAAGTCTTTTTCAGCATGCGTTTCCTCCCATGTGTCCGGCCCTGAAACTAGCCGACCGCGGCCCCGCGGGCCAGCATGCCGCAGGGAAAGGCGCCGTCCCGCGGAGATTGGGGCCTAGGCGCACGCGGCCAAATAAGGTTTGATCCGCGCCAGATCGACTTGGAAGGTTCCCTCATGCCAGACACGCTCCGCCACGCGCTCGCCGGCCTTGCTGGCGCCGGCGCACTCCTCCTGACAGGCTGTCAGACGACCGGGACCTCCGGCGATCTGGAAACGGTGCTCGGCGAAGTGCTCGGCCCGCAGGAAGGCACGGCCGCCGGCCCGGATCTTTCGGCCTATGAGGTCGAGGCGGGCCTTCGCGAGGCACTGACCGTCGGCACGCGGCGTGTGGCCGACCAACTCGGGCGTCAGGACGGCTATTTCGGCGACCCGGAAATCCGCATCCCGCTGCCCGGCCAGCTCGGCAAGCTCCAGTCGAACCTGTCGCGCGTCGGCCTGTCCCAGCCGCTCGATGACCTGCAACTCAGGCTCAACCGCGCCGCCGAGGCCGCAGTGCCGCAGGCACGGGAGCTGGTCATCGACGCTGTCAGCACGATCACGCTCGAGGATGCAGTTGCGATCCTGAACGGGCCGGACACGGCCGCGACCGAATATCTGCGCTCGAGGACCGAGGCGGATCTGCGCGCCGCCCTTACCCCTTATATGGACGAGGCCCTGCGCGAATCGGGCGCCTTCGCCCAGCTGGACACGATTGCGCGCAACAATGGCCTCGGTGTCCTTGCCGCCGACCTCGGCGACGACCTGACGCGGCGCGCAGTCAATTACGGGCTGGACGGGCTGTTCCTCTATGTCGCGCGCGAGGAGGAGCGGATCCGGGAAAACCCGGTCGCGCGGACCACCGATATCCTGCGCAAGGTCTTCGGAGCCGGCAGCTGATGCGACGATTCCTGCACCCATTCGAAGACGGAGACATGGCCGGGGTCGAGTTCGGCGATCCGGTCAAGCCCTATGGGGCGCTGTGGCTGCATGCGACGGGCTTCAACGCGATGACCTACCAGTCCATCCTGGCCCCGCTCGGCTTTCGTGCGCGCGTCGCGGCATTGGATTTGCGCGGACATGGACGCACGACACTGACAGCCGATCCGCGCAAGCTTAAGTCCTGGCGGCGCTATCGCGATGACGTGATTGACTGGATGGACCGCCATGCCCCCGGCGGCGCGGTTCTCGGCGGCCATTCCATGGGCGGCTGCGTCGCCCTGATGGTGGCGGGCAAGCGCCCGGACCTCGTCAAGGGCCTCGTGCTGATCGACCCGGTCATCCTGCATCCGCGGTTCTATTTCTGGGCGCATGTCTTTCCGCCGATGAACTGGTTCGTGCGCGGGGGCTCGCACATGGCCCGCCAGGCGAGAAAGCGGCGCAGCCGGTTCGATTCGCCGGCCGCGGCTCGGGCGAGTTATGATGGCCGCGGCGCATTCAGGTCCTGGCGCGAGCCCTTTCTGGATGATTATCTGCTCGACGGGCTGGACCGCGTGGACGACAATCCGCCCGACAGCGAGGAGCAGACCTGGGAACTCCTGTGCAAGCCGCGATGGGAAGCAGCCACATTCGCTGCCCAGCGCAACACGCCCTGGGGCGCGCTTGGCAAGGTCCGGCGCCGGAAGATCCCGATCACTCTCGTGCGGGCCGAACATGGCTCGGTGATGAGCGAGGCCGTGGCCGCCAAGGCGACGCGCAAGGTGCCGGCCATGGTGATGAAACTGAAACGCGGCTCCAGCCACTTCCTGCCCATGGAAGCGCCCTATGAGGTCCGCGATCTCTTGTCATCCTATATATCGCGCCTGGTGGAAGGCTTCTCCGCGGCCGAGGAAGGCCCTGTGCAACGCACGCTCTGAACGCAAGACCGCCGGCCTACAGATCGGCCGTCGGATAGCCGAGGTCCGACAGGGCATCATTGATATAGTCGGACGCCAGCGGGGTCTCGCGCAGATAGCTGGCAATGTGCAGGTCCGTTGTCTCGCGGGCCTGGCGTCGGGCCTGCGACCAGTCCCTGGCGTCATAATCCCCGCGCCCGACCCAGACGAGCGCAAGCAGGTCGCGCTGGCTGTCAATATCCAGCGACCCGATCAGGCTGTTCATCTCGTCCTCGAACGGGTCCTGGCGCGGCGTGCCCGCCTCCCCTTCTTCGAAATCATCGAGATCGACCGGCGGCTCGAATTCCGCTTCGCCGTCGGAGGCGGCGTCGAGAATCTCCTCCTCGTCATATTCGCGCAGCAACTCGACAAGCCGGATGGCGACATCCGGGTTGAGCGTGAGGTCGAAACGGCGATCGGTCATTCTGTCTCCTCCTGGCCCTGCCGGTCTCGTGACAGGCTAAGCCATAAGCGCGCGCGGAAACTGATCTCGGTCAAATTCGCGGCGTCACGCCTTGACCGCGTGATCGCGCAGCCGCCGCTCGATTTCCGGAATGGGGGCGTGTGTATAGTTCTTGTCGATTTCAGCCACCAGCCTTTCAAGAAGCCCATCATGATAGGACTCGCGCATCTGGCCGAGTGTTTCCGGGTCAGCGGCGATCACGATCGCATCGAACCGGTCCTCCAGGGCCAGGCGGTTGAGCCTGTCGGTTAGGGTGCGGGCGAATTCGGCCTGCTCGAGCTCATGCCAGTTCCGTGCTGCCCACGGCGCTGCGCTGTTGGCCACTATCGGCCATTCGTCCCGCCTTGTCGGTGACGAGATCGCGGTTTGGCGGCACATCAATCTCGTCATGGCCCAGCACGCGCAGGTCCATGATCTCGTGATCGCCCCGGTTTTCGAGGATGAGGTATTTCTCGCCATCGGCGATAACGACGAATGCACCATGAGGCAGCTGCATTTGAAGGCTCCTTGCAATCAGCGTTTCAACCTCCCCTGCAGAAATGTTGGCATCGCCGGGCGCTCGCACAAGGCGCCCGTCGCCTGCGGGGCCCGGCCGTAGCGCAAGAGCGATCAACCCGCCCGCCGGAGGCCCGAAGACGCCGCCAGGAGGGCTGCGATCGCCGGGGGCGCGGCGAGCAGGAGAAAGGCAAGGCGCCTGCCGGCAAGGTCGATAAGGCTTCCCGCCAGCAGCGCGCCCAGCACGCTGCCGATGGCGAGCATGACAAGTGCCGCGGTCATGCCGATCGCGCCGGCCTCCGGGAAAAGGCGAAGGCTCCAGACGGACAGGAGCGCACTGATCACCATGACTGCCGCGCCATGCAGGCCGGCTGAAAGGACGATGCCCGGCCATGAGCCGGGTGTGGCCGCCACGAGCCCAAGCGAGACCGCAAACGCGCAGAAGACACCGGCCAGGACTGCACGCGTTCCCAGCCGCGCCTCGATGCGGGCGGTGGCGAGACCCGCGAGGCCGAAGGCCCCGTAACTGATGAAGATGACCGACGGCGCAGCCTTGTCGGGCAGTCCGGCCAGGCCGCCGGCGCTGACCACGCTGTCGGCGGCAAAGGACAGATAGGCCGCATTGGCCAGGCCGAACACGAACGCGCTCGCATAAAGCGGGCACACACCGGCGCCCCGGAACATCGCAGGGCTGAGCGGCATTCGCGGCGCCTGGCAGCGCCCGGCCGGCAGGCCGGTGACGGCCGTGAAAATGGCCAGCAGGCCGGCGAGCGCGAAAAGGGCCCAGGCCAGGCGCCAGTCGGCGAGGCCCCAGAAGACCCCCAGCGCCAGTCCCCCGGCCGCCGCCACCCCGAATGTCGTGCCGGTGGCGATCACCGACAGCGTTTGCGAACGCGCGGCCGGTGGCACGACCCGTCCGGCAGCATCATTGAAAGGGGACCAGCACAGCCCCGCGCTGGCGCCAGCAAGGGCAATGCCGACCGCCAGCAAGCCCGGGCCGCCGGCCAGGGCGACCAGGGTGAAACCGCTCAACGCACTCAAGGCCCCGGCAAGTACGGCCATGCGAGGACCTGACCGGATACAGAGCCATGCGGCCACAAGCAATGCGGCGAGAAAGGCCGAGAACCCGCCCCCCGCGATGAGGCCCGCATGGAAAGGCGACAGGGCAAAGTCATCCCGGAAGGCCGGCAGGAAAAGCCCGAACCCCATGCGGGCGGGCCCGAAGGCGATGGCCGTGCCGACAAAGCCGGCTCGCGCCAGCCTGAACGAAGCGGTGCGCGCCGCGTCTTGGCTGCCAACATCCTTCAACACACCCGCCTTCCCGCACGCGCGCAATGCCTGCATTCAGGACGTGGAACGCGCCAGCGGCCCATCCACGGGCCTGAAGGATTGTCGCAGGTGCGCCGAGACGGCTGCGGGCGGGCGGCCTGGGCGGCGACATGTCTTCCCTCGTGCGCGTGCTCGGCTTAAGTGACGGTCATGACCGATTCGCTCATCTTTCATGTCGCACAGCTCAATCCGGTGGTCGGCGACATTGCCGGCAACCTGGAGCTGGCCCGCGCCGCGCATGCCCGCGCGCAGGAGGCCGGCGCCGACATGCTTGTCCTGTCGGAACTTTTCATCATCGGCTATCCGCCCGAAGATCTCGTCCTGAAGCCGAGCGCGGTCGAGCTTTGCCGCGAGGCTGTCGAAACCCTGGCTCGCGACACCGCGCACGCAGGGCCGGCCATCCTTGTCGGCGCCCCATGGAATGATGCCGGCGAACTGCGCAATTCCGCGCTGCTGCTCGAAGGTGGCGAGATCGCCTTTCGCTATGACAAGCGGGAATTGCCCAATTACGGCGTCTTTGACGAGTGGCGCCTGTTCCGTCCCGGAGACGGCCCGGCCCGGCCGGTGACCTTCCGCGGCATGAAGATCGGCATCGCCATCTGCGAGGATATCTGGCTGGACCGGGTACCGCGGGAACTGGCCGAAGGCGGGGCGGAGCTGATGGTCGTTCCCAATGCCTCCCCCTGGCGGCGAACGGTGCGCCAGGAGCGCCACACCAGCTTCTCCAGCTGGCGCAAGACCGGCGTGCCCTATCTTTTTGTCAACCAGGTCGGCGGACAGGATGAACTGGTCTTTGACGGCGCCAGCTACGGCGTCGACCGCGACGGGCGCGAGCACCAGCTCCTCACCGATTTCGAAACGGGGCAAGCCACGGTCGGCTTTGACCGGGCGAGCGGGCGTTTCTCCCCGCACAGCCCGGGCGCCCAGCTGAGCGAGGGGCTTGAGGCCGAATACCGCGCCGCCGTTCTCGGCCTCGCCGATTATGTGAACAAGAATCGGTTCCCCGGCGTCGTGATCGGCTTGTCAGGGGGAATCGACAGCGCCCTGACCGCCGCCATCGCCGTGGATGCGCTCGGGCCCGGCCGGCCGGGTCTGGTGCGTGATGCTGCCGTCACAATATACCTCGCCCGCGAGCCTGAAGGATGCGCGCGACTGCGCCGAGGCGCTGGGCGTGCGCTATGATACCGTGTCCATCGCTCCAGGCGTCGCGGCGATGGACGAGATGCTGGCCGAACTGTTTGCGCAGACGCAGGCTGGCACCACGGAGGAGAACATCCAGTCGCGCCTGCGCGGGGTGACGCTGATGGCCCTGTCCAACAAATTCGGTCATATGCTGCTCACGACCGGCAACAAATCCGAAATGGCGGTCGGCTATGCCACGATCTATGGCGACATGAATGGCGGTTTCAACGCGCTGAAGGATTTCTACAAGACCGAGGTTTTCGCCCTTTCTGACTGGCGCAATGCGCATTGCCCGCGTGGCGCGCTTGGACCGGTCGGCGAAATTGTCCCGCAGAACATCATCGACAAGCCGCCCAGCGCGGAGCTGAGCGAGGGCCAGACCGACCAGGACAACCTTCCGGACTATGACGTGCTGGACGGTATCCTGCGCGGCCTTGTCGATGAGGAGGCCGATATCGACGAGATCATCGCGCGCGGCCATGACGCAGCCACCGTGCGGCGGATCGAGCACCTGCTCTATATCGCCGAATACAAAGATC
>JAAANZ010000024.1 GCA_009909065.1 Alphaproteobacteria bacterium
CATGCCGCAGGATGCGGCGGTTTCCTGTTCACCGGCGGCAATCTCGCCGATTTCGCCGAATGGGCCCTCGCCGCCTTCGAGGACGGGGCGCGGTAAGCGCTCTCGCCAGGGTGGAGCCTGATCGAGGTATCAGAACGCCCCATGCCGGCCCCGGCCCCGGGTGAAATCGCCCGCACCCCTGACAGTTTCGCCGCTTTCAAGCGTGGCCAGGCCGTGGCGCATCTCGTTTTCCATTGCTGCGCCGTGGGGAAGTGACCATTGCTCGAGGACTGACATCCGGTCGCCGCGCAGGCAGGTCTGGGGGAACGCGGCCATCTCGCGGGCGAGATCAACCGCCGCCTCCGTCGCGGCGCCGGTTTCACTGAGTCGGTTGGCAAGGCCGATGGCCAGCGCCTCATCGGCGTCCACCGGCCGGCCGGTCAGGATCAGGTCCATGGCCCGGGACTGGCCGATAAGCCGCGGCAGGCGGACTGTCCCCATATCGACCAGCGGGACGCCAAAACGCCGGCAATAGACCCCGAAAACAGCCGTCCTTGCCATCACCCGAAGGTCACACCACAGGGCGAGCTCCATCCCTCCGGCCACGGCATGGCCCTCGACGGCCGCGATGACCGGCTTGGACAATTGCAGCCGCGTCGGCCCCATCGGCCCGTAATCGCCATCGGGCCGTGTGCGATTGCCCCGGCCCTGCGCGATGGCCTGCAGGTCCGCCCCGGCACAGAAGGTCCCGCCGGCCCCGGTGAGCACGGCGACCGTCAGCGCCTCATCGGCCTCGAACGCGGTGAACGCCTCATAGAGCGCATCCGCGGTGGCCCGGTCGACGGCGTTGCGCCGTTCAGGCCGGTTGAGGGTGACGATGAGGATCCCATCGCGGGTCTCGGTAAGCACCGGGTCAGTCATTTGCGCCTCCATGTCTGGTCAAGCCCTGGCAAGCCGATTATCGCTGGGCCCATGAGAATTGCCACATGGAACGTAAACTCGATCAAGGCGCGCCTGCCGACCGTGATGGAGGTGCTCGGCGCGATCGATTGCGATGTCGTCGCGCTTCAGGAACTGAAATGTGAGGATGACGCTTTCCCCTATCTCGAACTGGAAGAGGCCGGCTGGAATTGCGCGGTGCATGGCCAGAAAACGTATAATGGCGTGGCCTTGATCTCGAAACATCCGCTGGAAGATGTCGAAAAGGGCCTGCCCGGCGACCCCGAGGATGACCAGGCGCGCTATATCGAGGCCGTGGTCGATGCTCCGCGCCCGATGCGTGTTGCCTCGCTCTACCTGCCGAACGGCAATCCGGCGCCCGGCCCGAAATATGACTACAAGCTCGCCTGGATGGAACGCCTCGCCGCCCATGCGCGCGAGCAACTCGCCCTGGAAGAGGCTTTCGTGCTTGCAGGCGACTATAACTGCATCCCGCGTGACGAGGATTGCTGGGACATCTCGGCCTGGTCCGATGATGCGCTCGCCCTGCCGGAAACCCGTGCAGCCTTCCGCAAGGTCCAGTGGCTCGGCTTCACCGAAGCCTTCGAGACCCTGGACGGGCGCGCCCACCAGTACAGTTTCTGGGACTATCAGGGCGGCGCCTGGGCGAAGGATCACGGCATCCGGATCGACCATCTCCTGTGCAGCCCGCAAGCCGCCGACCGGCTTGCCGGGGTCGAGATCTACCGCAAGGCACGCGAACTGAAGAAACCGTCCGACCATGTGCCGGTGATCGGCGTATTCGAGCCGTAGAACCTGCCATGAAATGGCCGCGAGCGCGCCGAGACGGCCCCGTCGCTCGATCGGCGATCAATGATATCGCGCATGAGGGCATGGGCTTTAGCAGGCTGCTGAAGACCCCCTGCAATCGGATCTTTAGAACCTGGAAGCACGATCGCGCCGCCATCCTTCGAGACGCGATCCTGCACGGATCGCTCCTCAGCAACTGTGTTGTGGATTTGTGTTTTTGAGCTTTGCATTGAGGATTGTGAGGAGTTTTCTTGCGATAGCGATGAGGGCGAGTTTTGGGGGTTTTCCGGCGTCTCGCATGCGTTTGTAGACCTGTCTGAGCCTTGGGTGGCACCGTGAGGCAGACAGGGCGGCCATATAGAGAGCCTCGCGCAGGCGCGCCCGCCCTCCCCAGATCCGTCGCGTGCCCCTGAAGGCGCCGCTGTCATGGGCAAGCGGGGCCAGGCCCGCGAGCGCTGCGGCCTGGCGGCGTGTGAGCGTGCCGAGTTCCGGCAGCAGGGCCAGCAGGCTTGTTGTGGTCACCGGCCCGACCCCCGGCTCACTGGCGATGAGCTGTGCGCGGGCGGCCAGCCTGTCATCGGCCTTGATATGGGCGGCGATCTCGCTGTCCATGCTGGCGATCTGGCGGGTCAGGGCCGCAATCCGTTGCTTCAGCCGTCTGCGCAGTGAGCCGTGGCGATAGCGCTCAAGCTGGTTGAGACAGGCCTTGCGCGCTTCCAGGAGATCGTGTCGGTAGGCCTGCAGGTCGCGCAGCAGCTGTACGGCCGGGCTGAGCGGGCGATAGACCGGCAGGCTCATCTGGCAGGCCATGGCCGCCAGGATACGGGCGTCGAGGCGGTCGGTCTTGGCCAGCTGGCCTGTGGCCCGGGCAAATTCGCGCGCCTGCCTGGGATTGACGCGGTGGAGCCGGATCCCGGCCTTGTGCATGGCCTGCTCGAACACCTCGCCATAGGGCCCGGTCGCCTCGAAGACGAGGGCTTCGGGGCCAAGCGAGACAAGGGCACCATGGCCTGCCGGCGTGTTTTCGAACCGGTGATAGCGGGCCTGATGCGGGTCGAAGACGTCGAGATGGGTCTTGGAGATATCGACGCCGAAAGCGGGATGTGACATGAGGAAGGTCCTGTCCTTGTCATGCGGGGTCGGCTGTCACCGCCCCTTGCAACTGTTCAGGCGACACCATTGTCGAACCCGGCAGGCGAGCCCCTGGCTGAGGCGCGATCCGTCAATCATGGATGAGAACGGGGTCTCGCCTGCCAGCCGACAATGCCACAGTCTCAACAGACAAGGATGAGAGTTTTGAGCCTTCAAAACAATGCACTCACCTCCTCCTGAGGAGCGCGAAGCGCGTCTCGAAGGATGGAGTTTCGCAGGACTGTTCGAGCCATCGGATGGCCGAAAGGTCCTATATTCAGCAGCCTTTTTGGGAAGAGTCCGCACCGCGGCCTGTTTCACGACGCGTGTGATGCACACGGTAAAGGCTGCCCCTGAACGACAAGAGCCGCCTCGCTCGGAGGCGGCTCCCGTGAGCCGGATTGGCTCTTGGTTCCCGGCCGGGCTGTCAGACCCGGCCTGTTGTTCTCTCAGATGCCGCGCAGAGGCTGCTCCGCGTCGCCACCTGAAAGAACGGACCCAATCGCCGCTCCTGGTTTCTCACTCGACATTGGATCACCTCCTTTCTGCTGGTTGCTAACCGTAACTGTCCGAAAAACTTACGGACATGAGGATTTAAGCAGGAGTCGGGCCTAACAGGCAATGAATCGATTCCAGCCGCCCCGCGATCAATGTGACAGCGCCCCGACCACGAGGCCGATGATCGCTCCGGTGGTGACCGAACACAGGATCGCATCGCCGCGGTCGCGATCCCGCACCCAGTGATAGCCGCGTGGCGGGTGATAAAGCCCATGACGGCGATAGTCGCGGATCACGACCGTATGGCGGCCATAGCCGTAATGCCCGCCGACGCGATAGCGCGGCACATAGCGAGGTGCATGGTAGCGCACCCGGGGCTTGTAGGGCCGATAGCTGTAATAGGGGCGTTTGGAGTGATGCCGGTAGTGATGTTTGTAAGCGCGTTTGCGATCGCGTCTGAGATGATGGACCGGCGGGCGGACCGTATGGCGGCGATGGCGCCAGTCATGCCCGCGCCGATGCTGGCTGTAGTGCTTGCGGCGATCGAAATCACGCCGGGCGTGGCGCCGGCGGTCATGGCGCGAATGGGAATGGGCGCGGTGTTTCCGGCTATGCTCGCCGCGCCGGCTCTTGTGGCGGTCATGCGTGAGAATGCGTTCGCCGCGAACCCGGTCATCACCAATTCGCTGTGCCGACGCCGGCGGTGCCGCCAAGCCGGCCGTCAGCGCCAGTGCGGCCAGCGCGCGGGCCAGTCTTCCGAGGGGGGACATGGCTGGGCGTTCCTTTCTGCACCCTGCCCATTTCCGGTCACGACATATTCGCAACGCGGCGCAGTGCGCGTTAATGAGAAGCCATGTTATAAGAACCCACTGAATTCTAGCTGAACGGAATGTTAACATGTCCGCCGTGCCTGAGGGTGACCTGAAAGTGAGTGACACTCTGACAGTCCCGCATTGGGAGCTGACAGAGCAATTCGTGCGCGCATCGGGCCCCGGCGGCCAGAATGTCAACAAGGTCGCCACCGCCGTGCAACTGCGCTGGAATGTCGAGCGCTCATCCCTGCCCGCACCGGTCAAGGCCCGGTTTCGACGGCTCTGGCGGGCCCGGCTGACGCGCGACGGCGATGTGATCATCGAAGCGCGCGAGCATCGCAGCCAGCCGCGCAATCGCGCCAGCGCACGCGAGCGGCTGGCCGGAATGATCGCGCGGGCCGAAGAGCGGCCGAAACCGCGAAAACGCACGCGGCCCACGGCCGGCTCGGTGCGCCGGCGGCTCGAGGCCAAGAAACAGCGCGCCACGGTCAAATCCCTGCGCGGGAAGATTGCCCCGGATGACTGACGCCATTCCCATCACGCGCCGGGCGGTTTCGCCCCAGCGCGCCGAACAGATCCGCCAGGCGGTGCGCGGCGCAACCGCCCTGCCCCCGCGTTCCGGCGGAACCTCGCGCCTGGCGCGGGAAAGCGACACGCCGGCCCTCCTGGCCTTCCTGTCCGACCCGGCCGTGCACGCCCCGATCTATTCCATCCCGCGCCCGCTCGACAGCGACCGCGTGCGCGGCTTCATCAATGCGCATATCGCCGAACGCGCTCTGGGAACCGGGCTTCTGTTCCTCAACCTGACCGAGACCGGCGAAATCGCCGGCTATAGCGACATCCAGGTCTGGCCAAGATGGGCCGCTGGTGAACTGACCGGCGGCCTGCACCCGGCCCGCCAGGGCGACGGAGAGGGCACGAGCGGCGCGGCGGCCAGCTTCGCCTGGATGTTCGACGCGCTCGGCCTCGACCTGATCTGCGAGACGGCCGCACCCGACAATGTGCGCACCGCGCGCCTGCTGGACGGCCTAGGGTTCCGGCGCATGGGCGAGGTGAGCAGCACACGCCCGGACGGCACGACACGCCCGTCACGTGTCTGGGAGATCACACGGTGGGAATGGGCGGCAAGGGGCCAGCGGGAGCCCGGTCATAGTGACCCGTGACAGGGGTGGGCTCGCAGCCCCTTCAGAGCGATCGTAAGCATTTGCTCATCAAGTTTTGCGCAAGCAAAACCGCCCTAAGGGCCCAGCTTCTCCTCAAGGATCGCACGCGCCGTCCCAACCGCCTCAGGACGAGGACCCCGACCCTCACGACGCGCCAGTCAACAAAACTTATGCCGGCACGCGTCACCGTCCGGTTCAACCCGGACCTCAAAGCCGGATACCCGTCCATGCGAGAGGCCGTAAAATCGTCCAGGCTCGCTTGGCCCGGACAGGTATTTGAACCCGAAACGGGCTCGACAAACCGACCGGTAGCCTCAACACTGGCTGCAGATTGGGAGGAAGGAAATGGATCTCGCACTCAAGGACAAGACGGCCGTGATTCTGGGCGGCACGCGCGGCATCGGGCGGTCAATCGCCGAAACACTGGCCGGCGAAGGGGCCAATACTGCCATTTGCGCGCGCAATGCTGACCAGGTCGAGGAAACGCTCGAAGCGCTTTCGCGCAAGGGTGTGAAGGCCATCGGGCGATCTGTCGATATCAAGGACGGCGCCGCACTGACGTCCTGGATTTCGGATGTTGCCGCAGAGCTTGACGGTATCGATATCCTGGTCTCGAATGCAGGGGCGATGGCGCAGGGCAATGACGCGGAAAGCTGGCGCCAGAATTTCGAACTGGACGTTCTGGGCGCCGTCAATGCCTTCTCGGCTGCCGAGCCGCACCTGCTCAAGGCCGCCGAAGCCCGTGGCGATGCGGCCTTTGTCATCATTTCCTCGATTTCCGCCGCGCAGGCCGACAATGCCGGTTCCTACGGCCCGATCAAGGCGAGCCTCATCCACATGGCCAAGGGGCTCGCACGCCAGCATGCCGCGGCCGGCCTGCGGGTGAATGTCGTCTCGCCGGGCATGGTCTATTTCGAAGGCGGGATCTGGAACAGGGTCGAGACCCATATGCCGGACTTCTTCGAGACGGCGAAGGCACGCAACCCCACCGGGCGCATGGCCACGCCGCAGGAGATCGCGAATGCGGCCGTCTTCCTGGCCAGCCCGGTCTCGTCCTACACGACCGGCGCCAACCTGATCGTGGATGGCGCCGTGTCGAACCGGGTCAATTTCTGAAGCCTTGCCCGCCTATCGCGCGTTCGGGCCACTCAGCACGGCGCAGGCGACACGCGCGCCGGCCCCGCCAATCGGCTGGCTGATATGATCGTCCATCGATTCGTGCATGATGAGTGCGGCGCCATCCTCGTCACGCAGGTCGGCAAAAACAAAGAGATTGGAGAAGATCTGCGCGTCGGCGCGGCCGGCCTCGTCGACATGGATATTCGGCAGGTCGCCCTTCTCCGGCCCTTGCGGGTTGAGGAGGCCATGGCCGCCCTCGATCTTGCCAAGATGACCGCCCGAACGCTTGAATTCACCTGTGTCTGAGCAATCACCGACGGCATGGATATGCAGCCCGTGCCAGCCTGGCGACAGGCTCTCGTCCTCAAGCTCCAGCGTCATGATCACGCCATTCGGCCCTTCCAGAAGCTCGACCGTGCCGATCGCTTCACCCGTGTCACCGATGATCTGTGCATCGATTTCCCGCCCCTCGCCTGAGGGGGTATCCGCGCCGGGCGCAGCGGCTTGTGCCCCGGCCGGCTGTGTCTCGTCGTTTCCGGTCATCGGAGGGGTTTCTTCGGCCTCCTGGCCACAGGCGGGCAGTGCAAGGAGGCTGGCAAGGAGCAAGGCACGGAGCATGGATCTGACCTTTCATTGTTCATGAGCCCTCAAGGGCTTAAACCTGCGACCCATGGGACGCAATTCAATGACGCGCGAACGTGCCGACAGGTTGCTGGTCGATCTCGGCTTTTTTGACAGCCGCGCGGCGGCGCGCGCCGCCATCGAGGCCGGCGGGGTCCGTGCGGACGGCCGCAAAGTGCTCCGGCCTGCCCAGAAACTCGCCCGAGGCGCCCGGATCGAGGCAGTGCCCGCCCATCCCTTTGTGTCGCGCGGCGGGGTGAAACTCACTCATGCAATCAAGGCATTCGGCATCGAAGTCGCTGGCCGCCATTGCCTCGATATCGGCGCCTCGACAGGCGGATTCAGCGATGTGCTGGTCCAGGCCGGGGCCTGCCATGTCACGGCGGTCGATATCGGCCGGGGTCAGTTCCATGAGCGGCTGCGCGCCGACAAGCGGATCACCGTGCATGAAGGGCTCGATGCGCGCCGGCTTGAACCCGCGCACATGCCGGCGCCGCCCGGCCTGATCGTGGTGGATGTCAGCTTCATCTCGCTGGCCAAGCTCCTGGCCTCCCCGCTTGCTCTGGGCGCAGCGCAGGGCGAACTCATCGCCCTGTTCAAGCCGCAATTCGAGATCGGCCGCGCGCATATCGGCAAGGGCGGATTGGTGCGCGCCGGTGCCCCGGTCGATGACGCCGCCGAGGCGCTGGAAACATGGCTTGCCGGCGCGGGCTGGCCTGTCCAGGCTTGGACACACAGTCCCGTGCCCGGCGGCGATGGCAATCAGGAACGCCTGCTGCACGCTCGCCGGGCCTGACACGCCGGCAGCACCGCGGGCCCGCCAGGCACGCCCGCTCGAACGGGATTGAGGGCGGCTTCCTGTCTAGTCGTCCGGAGGTTGCGGAACAATGGCCCGTTCGACGATGGAAGCGATCGAAGGCGTGTATTCGGCCCAGTCATAACGGGTCAGCTCGAAGGCCCAGCCGGCGGCGCGCCGGTTGATCGCCTCGGCGCGCGCGGCGCCTTCACCCGCCTCGATGGCGCGCAACGTGACGTATCGCCCATTGGGCTCGCGATAGGCCTTCGCCTCGACCTCCAGCCCGTCATGAGTGATTGTCACATGGCGCGCGACCGGCTCGGTCTGAAGCTCGGCCGCCGGTTTCACATTGATCGGCG
>JAAANZ010000012.1 GCA_009909065.1 Alphaproteobacteria bacterium
TCTGCCGCCATCAAGGCTTTCGTGACCAACCGGGTCGGTGATTTCGGTCTCGCGCTCGGTATCATGGCGGTATTCTTCTGCTTCGGAACGGTCGAGTTTGCCCCGATGATTGAGGCGATCCGCACCAACAGTTTCGAGGTGGAGGGAGTGGCGCCGCTCATCGATTTCGCTGGAGCAAGCGTGCGCGAGGCTCAGATCATGTTCCTCGGCCAGGGCGTGAACAGTCTCGAACTGATCGGCGTGCTCTTGTTCATAGGCGCGATGGGCAAGTCGGCGCAGTTCTTCCTGCATGTCTGGTTGCCTGATGCCATGGAAGGCCCGACGCCGGTCTCGGCCCTGATCCATGCCGCGACCATGGTCACGGCGGGGGTCTATCTCGTCTGCCTGCTCTCGCCGCTCTATGAATACACGGTGTTCGCCGCCGGGATGATTACCGTGATCGGCGCGGTGACAGCGCTTTACGCCGCGACCGTCGGCCTGGCCCAGAACGACATCAAGCGGGTCATTGCCTATTCGACCTGTTCGCAGCTCGGCTACATGTTCTTTGCCGCGGGTGTCGGCGCTTATGAAGCGGCCATGTTCCATCTTTTCACCCATGCCTTCTTCAAGGCGCTCCTGTTCCTCGGTGCGGGCTCGGTGATCCATGGCGTCCACCATGAGCAGGACATGCGGCATATGGGGGGTATCCGGCGCTTCATGCCCGTGACGTATGGCGTAATGCTGATCGGAACACTGGCGATCATCGGGATTGGCTGGCCGCATGTCTGGGGGCTGTCGGGTTTCTTCTCGAAGGATGCGATTCTGGAAAGCGCCTTCACGGCCGGGCAGGCAGGCGTGGGCTATGCGCAGATGGCCTTCTGGTTCGGTATCGTCGCCGCCGCGCTGACCAGTTTCTATTCCTGGCGCCTCATCTACATGACCTTTCACGGCCCCTATACCGGCGCGCATCATGTCCATGGATACGATGACGCGCATCATCATGGCGATGAGGATCATGGGGATCCCCATGAGAGCCCCTGGGTGATGCTGCTGCCGCTGGTGCTGCTTTCAATCGGTGCTGTATTCGCCGGCTGGCTCTTCTATGATCCCATGTTCCATCACGGCGAGGGGTTCTGGGGGCAGTCGATCCATCGCGCGCCGGACAATCACGTGATCCATGACATCGACAAGCTGAAGAAGGATGCAAGCTATTGGTGGGTTTTCTGGCTCCCGGTCATCGTGACCGTGGGGGGCTTTATTGTGGCCACCTTCACCTATCTGTTCAATCGCGGCATCGGACGGCGTATTGCGGCCGATGGCGGCCCACTCCATTCCCTGTTCTACAACAAGTGGTATTTCGACGAGATCTACAATGCCACGATCGTCGCCGGCTCGGCCTGGCTTGGAAATCTGTTCTGGAAAACGGGAGACAAGCGCATCATTGACGGCATCGGCCCCGACGGCGTCACATCCGTAGCGCGCTGGGGCGCGCGCCGGCTGTCCTCGATGCATACCGGTTATCTCTATCATTATGCCTTCGTGATCATCGGCTCAGCGCTTGTTTTCGGCGCCGTGCTGTACTGGCGGGCCGGAGGAGCGGGCTGATGTCTGATTTTCCAATCCTCACGGCCATGACGGCTCTGCCGCTGGCCGGCGCACTCCTTATCATGCTCGTGCGTGCGGCCACGTCCAGCGAGGGCGACCCGGACGGGCGCAAGGCGTTGACGGCCGGTCTCGTCATTTCGCTCGCCACATTCGTGGTCTCACTGGCCGTGCTTGTCGCCTTCGATCCCTCGCGAGAGGGCTACCAGTTCGTGCGCAGCTATGAATGGTATGGCGGCATCAGCTACAAGATGGGCGTTGACGGGCTTTCGGTGATGCTGATCCTGCTCACCACGCTCCTGATGCCTTTCTGCTTCCTCGCGAGCTTCCCGCAGACTTCGAAATCGGGCAACGAGGTGCGCCGGCCGGTCAAGGAGCGGGCCACCGAATATGTCGTCGCCTTCCTCGTCCTGGAGAGTTTCATCATTGGCGCCTTCTGCGCGCTCGATCTCATCTTGTTCTATATATTCTTCGAGGCGGGCCTGATCCCGATGTTCCTCATAATCGGTGTCTGGGGGGGCAAGGAGCGGATCTATGCGTCCTTCAAATTCTTTCTCTACACCCTGTTCGGTTCGCTCTTCATGCTGGCGGCGATCGTCTACATGTATCTCCAGGCCGGCACGAGCGATATCGAGGTGCTCGAGCAGACGGGTTTTGCGCCCGGCGCGCAGACCTGGCTGTGGCTGGCCTTCCTCGCGAGCTTTGCCGTGAAGCTGCCCATGTGGCCGGTGCACACCTGGCTGCCCGATGCCCACGTCCAGGCGCCCACAGCCGGCTCCGTCCTGCTCGCGGGCGTTCTGCTGAAACTGGGCGGCTATGGCCTGATGCGGTTTTCCCTGCCGATGTTTCCCGACGCGAGCGAAATGTTCCAGCCCCTGATGTTCGCGCTCTCGGTGGTCGCGATCGTCTATGCCTCGCTGGTGGCCTGGCGCCAGACCGACATGAAGAAGCTGGTGGCCTATTCCTCGGTCGCCCATATGGGGTTCGTCACGCTGGGCCTGTTTTCGTTTACCGAAGTGGGCGTGCAGGGCGCGGTTTTCCAGATGATCTCGCATGGCCTGATTTCGGGCGCGCTCTTCCTGTTGGTGGGGGTTGTCTATGAGCGGGCCCATACAAGGGAGATCGCGCGATATGGCGGGATTGTGCAGAAGATGCCCGTCTTCGCCGTGCTGTTCATGCTGTTCACCATGGCCAATGTCGGCCTGCCGGGGACGAGCGGCTTTGTCGGCGAGATCCTGACCATGGTCGGCGGATTCCAGGCGTCCACATGGGCGGCTGCCGGGGCGGCGCTGGGCGTCATCTTCTCGGCCGTCTACATGCTGACCCTCTACAGGCGAACGATTTTCGGCGCCCTGACGGACAGGCTGCCGGTCCCGGTCAGCGAGATGGATGACGTCACGGCGCGCGAATTGCTGCCGCTGCTGGCGCTTGCGGGGCTTGTCGTCCTGCTCGGCGTGAAGCCGGGACTGATTTTTGATATAACGGAAGGCGCCTCGCTCCGCGTCCTCGAAATGATGGCGGGAGGCTGAGATCATGATCGACTGGACAGCCGTTTTCGTGACCCTCGGACCCGAGCTCTGGCTGGTCGGGATTGCGCTGGCCGGCATTCTCGCCGGCGCGGTGACAGGGGACCGGTTCAATCGGATCAGCTTCAAGCTCGGCGCCGTCGCGCTGTTCATTGCGGCCTTTGTTTCCTGGTTGAACTTCGAGGGGGGCGAGGCCTTCATGGGCCTGGTCTCCGCCAATGGCTTCGTCAATTTCGCCAGGATTGTGAGCTTCCTGCTGGCCGGTGTCGCGCTGTGGATCAGCGAGGAGTTCTTCGCGCGACATGAAACGATCCGGTATGAATACCCGGTCCTGATGATCCTGGCGGCGATGGGGATGGGGGTCACCCTTTCGGCTTCGGACCTGATGACGCTCTATATGGGCGTGGAGACTCTCAGCTTGTGTTCCTATGTGCTGGCGAGTTTTCACCGCGACAGCGCGCGCTCGGCCGAGGCCGGGCTGAAATATTTCGTTCTCGGCGCGCTGGCCTCCGGGCTTCTTCTCTATGGCGCCTCGCTGGTCTACGGCTTTACGGGCTCGACCCAGTTCGCCGAGATTGCGCAGGCCGAGCCGGAAATCGGCTTCTTGTTCGGGCTGGTCCTCATGATCACGGGCCTGGCCTTCAAGGTGTCGGCCGCGCCGATGCATGTCTGGACGCCGGATGTCTATGAAGGCGCGCCGACGCCTGTCGTCGCCTTTTTTTCGGCGGCGCCGAAAATGGCGATGATGATCGTCTTCGCCAATGTCCTGTTCACGGCTTTCGGGGAGAAACTGGATGACTGGCAGCTGATCATCGCGATCATTTCCGGCGCGTCCATGCTGGTCGGCAGTTTCGGCGCGCTCCTGCAAACCAATATCAAGCGCCTGCTGGGATATTCCTCGATCGCGAATATTGGCTATGCCCTGATCCCGGTCGCCGCCGGGGCCAATCTCGGCGCCCCGGCCCTGCTTGTGTTCATGACGATTTACGTCATTGCCTCGCTGGGCATGTTCGCCGGCGTGCTGACCATGCGCCGGCGCGGCGGCATGGTGGAGGATATCCATGAACTGTCCGGGCTTGTGCAGTCGCGGCCGGGCATCACGCTGGCGCTCACCGTGATCGTTTTCTCGATCGCCGGCATTCCGCCCCTTGCCGGGTTCTTTGCCAAGCTGGCCGTGATCGAGGCGGGGCTGGAGGCCGGCCTGCTGCCGCTGGTGATCCTGCTGATTGTCGCGTCGGTCGTGTCGCTCGGTTATTATCTCAGAGTGATCATCATCATGTGGGTCAGCGAGCCGCGCGAGGCGTTCCAGCCGACCGGACCGTCCGTGGCAGCCACGGTAGGGGTCTCCGGGCTGTTGATGTTTCCGGTTCTTGTCGCGCTGATCGGTACCTTGACGGCCTGGGCGAATATCGCGGCGGCGGGGCTGGTCAATTGAGCCAGTCATGGCCTGTCATCTGGCATGATACGCTGGACAGCACGAATGAGGAGGCCCGCCGCCAGGCCGCGGACGGGCAATTCTCCGATGGCTGGATCGCCGCGCGCCTGCAGACGGCCGGGCGCGGGCGCCTTGGCCGCGGCTGGGCGTCGCCCTCCGGTAATCTCTTTGCAACCGCGCTTTTCCATGAACCCGGCGGCCTGGATGTTGCCACCCGCATTCCGTTCGCCGCGGCGCTCAGTGTCCATGACGGGCTGTCGGCTTTTGCGCCGGAGGCGCCGATCGTCCTGAAATGGCCGAATGATGTGCGTGCCGCCGGGGCAAAGCTGTGCGGCATCCTGGTGGAGTCCGGGCAAGCGGATGGCGCAGTGTGGGTCGCGACCGGCATAGGCATCAATGTGGCGCGCGTGCCGGAAGGCGCCGGGCAGACTGCCACATGTCTGGCTGACCTGCGCGGTGAAGCCTCTGTCACGGCAGATATGGTCCTGGAGTCAATGCGTGAGGCTTTTGCCCGCCGGCTGGACCAGGCGCGAACGGATTTTGCGACCACGCGTGCCGACTGGCTGGCGCGCGCGGAGGGGGTCGGCGGCCCCGTGCGGGTGCTGGTCGGTGACACGCCCGTCGAGGGCGTTTTCGAGACTCTTGCCGAGGATGGGGGGCTTGTCATCACAATGGCCGATGGCGGCCAACGCGTCATTCGTGCCGGTGATGTCGAGCTGATCAGGAGGAGCTGAAACCATGCTGCTGGCGATCGATGTGGGCAATACCAACACGATGTTTGCCATCCATGACGGCACCGATTGGGTGGCGCGCTGGCGCAGCCATACCGATTCGACGCGGACTGCGGATGATTATGCCATCTGGCTGTCGCAGATGTGCCAGCTCGAAGGCGTTGCCTTCGGCCAGATCAATGGCTGTATCGTGTCCAATGTGGTGCCGCAGTCGCAGTTCAATTTCCGAAACCTGGCGCGGCGTTACCTGAATTGCGAGCCCTTCTTCATCGGCGAGCCCGGCGTCTCGACCGGTGTTGAAGTGCGTATCGCCCGGCCCGAACAGGCCGGCGCCGACCGGCTTGTCAATGCTGTCGGGGCGCATGTCGCCTTTGACGGCGCCCTGATCGTCGTCGACAGTGGAACGGCAACGACCTTTGATATTGTCGGGGCCGATGGCGGTTTCGAAGGCGGGATCATCTCTCCGGGGATCAACCTGTCCATGCGCGCCCTGCATGATGCGGCGGCCAGTTTGCCGCGGATCGCCATCCAGCGCCCGCCGCAGGTGATCGGCAAGGATACGGTCAGCGCCATGCAGTCGGGGATTTTCCTGGGCTATGTCGATCTGATCGACGGTCTGGTCCGGCGGGTGAAAGCCGAATACGGTAGCGAGATGACCGTTATCGGAACGGGCGGCGTTGCCTCGCTTTTTGAAGGCGTCAGCCATGAAATCGACGTATATGACCAGGACGTCACCATTCGGGGCCTCCTCGAAATCTTCAGACGCAATACATCCGGAGCTGCATGAGCCAATTACGAGAGACTGATACGCTGGTTTTCCTGCCGCTGGGCGGTTGCGAGGAGATCGGCATGAACCTCAACGCCTATGGCTATGGTCCGCCCGATGACCGGCGCTGGATCCTGGCCGATCTCGGCGTGACCTTCGGGGATGAGACGACGCCGGGTGTCGATCTCATCTGCGCGGATCCCGATTTCCTGGCCGATGAGGCGATCGAGGCGATCTTCCTGACCCATGCGCATGAGGACCATATTGGCGCGACGGGCCTGCTCTATGAGCGGCTGAAAACCGACGCACCGATGTATGCGACGCCTTTCACGGCCGAACTGGTGCGCCAGAAACTGCGCGAGCGCGGCCTTGATGATGAGACAATTCTCAAGCCCATCGCGATGGAAGCGGAGGTGACAGCCGGGCCCTTTACCGTGCGCTATGTCACGCTCACCCATTCCATACCCGAACCCAATGCGCTGGCGATCGACACACCGCTCGGTCTTGTCCTGCATACCGGCGACTGGAAGATCGATCCGGACCCGACGCTTGGTGACGATATCGACATAGCCGGACTGACCGCGCTCGGTGATCGCGGCGTGCTTGCCATGGTGTGCGATTCGACGAATGTGTTCGTCGAAGGCGAGGCCGGTTCGGAAGCCGGCGTGCGCGAGGCACTGAAGGAACTGATTGCGGGGCTGGAAGGCCGCGTGGCCGTGACGACATTTGCCTCGAACGTGGCGCGGGTGAAATCGGTGATCGAGGCGGCGGCCGGGGCCGGGCGCAGCGTCTGCCGGGTCGGGCGATCCATGCACAAGGTCACGGATGCGGCGATCCAGACCGGTATCCTGAAAAATGTCCCGGATTTCGTGGATGAAGAGAATGCCGGCGCGCTGCCGCCCGACAATATCCTCTATCTGTGCACCGGCAGCCAGGGCGAATCCCGCGCAGCGCTGTCGCGGATCGCGCGCGGGGATCACCGCAATGTGACGCTGGGGGAGGGCGACACGGTGGTTTTCTCGTCGCGTGTCATTCCGGGCAATGAGAAGGGCATCTTCGCGATGATGAATGCCCTTGCCGATATGGGCATCCGGGTGATCACCGACCGCATGACGCCGGATCCCATCCATGTCTCGGGCCATCCCTGCCGCGATGAACTCACACGGATGTATGGATGGGTACGCCCGCGCATTTCCGTGCCCGTGCATGGTGAACGGCGCCATACCCTGGAGCATGCGCAGTTTGCCCGCTCGCTGCAGGTGCCCGAGGCCGTGGCACCTAAGAATGGCGAAATGGTGCAACTGGCGCCCGGCGAAGCGCAGATCATCGACCTTGTGCCGACAGGCCGGCTTATGCTGGACGGTGACATGCTGGTTCCGGAAAATGCCGGCGGCCTGTCAGAACGCAAGAGACTGTCCTTTAACGGCTATCTGCATGTCAGCGTGGCCATTGATGAACGCAACGGCATTACCGATGGCCCGGTGACAACCGCGCGCGGGCTCAGCGAACCGGATGGCCGGCTGGCCGATGAAAGCCTCGATGCGCTGGACGAGGCCGGCGAGCTTGCGCTTTCTAAGTTGAAACGCGACGATCTGGACGATGACGATGCCGTGGAGCGGGCCCTCGGGCGGGCCGTGCGTCGCGCCGCCGAGCGGGCCTTCGGGCGCCGCCCGGTCATCGATATCACTGTGCTGAGGAGCTAGAGAGCGAAAGATGAGCGAGTTCAAGATTGGTCCGCTGAACCATGTCGGTGTCGCTGTTCCCGATATCCGGGAGGCGATCGAAACCTATCGCACGCTTTACGGCGCAACCGACATCACGACGCCGTTCGACATGCCTGAACAGGGCGTGAAAGTGTGTTTCGTGAACCTGCCCAACAGCCAGATCGAGCTGATCGAGCCGCTCGACGAGAACAGCCCGATCCATAATTTCATCCGGAACAATCCGAAGGGCGGCCAGCACCATGTCTGTTTCGAGGTGGCTGACATCCATGAAGCGGTGAAGGAGATGAATGCGCGCGGGGCCACGGTGCTCAATGAGCCGCGTATCGGCGCGCATGGCACGCCGATCATCTTCGTGCATCCGAAGCATTCCAATGGCGTCCTGATCGAACTGATGGAAACGCCCAAAGAGGCCCACTGATGACCCTGACCGGCGCCATTGTCATCTTCGTCATTGTCTGGTGGCTGTGCTTCTTTGCCGTGCTGCCCATCGGCGTGCGCGGCCAGTTCGAGCAGGGCGGCGCCGTTGAGGGCACAGAGGAAGGTGCGCCGGTCAATCCTATGCTGAAGAAAAAGGCGGTCTGGGCGAGCCTCGGAGCGGTGACCATCACCGCCCTTATCGGCTTCTCCACCCTGTTCTTCGACTATCTGGAGATCTTCTTCTACGGTTGAGGCGCAGGCAGGACGCTCCGGCCAGCGGAGTCTGTATTTGCCCTAGCCAAACCGGCGATTGAGCTTTACCCGCTGTTGCCGACCCGCCCACTGAAACGAGGTTGCCCGCTCGCCATGCGCCTGTCCCGTTTTTTCCTGCCCGTCCTCAAGGAAGCGCCGGCCGAGGCGGCGATTGTCAGCCATCAGTTGATGTTGCGCGCCGGCATGATCCGACAGGCCGGCGCCGGCATCTATTCTTGGCTGCCGCTCGGCTTCAGGGTTCTCAAGAAGATCGAGCAGGTGGTGCGCGAGGAAATGGACCGCGCCGGCGCGATAGAGATGCTGATGCCGACGCTTCAGCAGGCCGAGCTGTGGACCGAATCCGGGCGCTATGACGATTACGGCCCGGAAATGCTTCGGATTCGCGACCGCCATGATCGAGACATGCTCTACGGGCCGACCAATGAGGAGCTTATCACCGAGATCTTCCGCGCCCATGTGAAGAGCTACAAGTCTCTGCCACTCAATCTCTATCACCAGCAATGGAAGTTCCGTGACGAGATCCGGCCGCGTTTCGGGGTGATGCGCGGGCGCGAGTTCTACATGAAGGATGCCTACAGTTTCGATCTCGACGAGGCCGGCGCAAGGGTGTCCTACAACAAGATGTTCTGTGCCTATCTCAACTGTTTCGACCGGCTGGGCCTCACGGCTATTCCGATGAAGGCCGATCCCGGTCCCATTGGCGGGGATATGAGCCATGAATTCATCATCCTGGCCGAGACCGGCGAAAGCGAGGTCTTCCTGGACAAGGCACTGCTCGACCTGCCGGCGCCGGGGCTCGATCTCGATTTCGACGGCGATCTTGAACCCATGGTCGCGCGTTACACAGATTATTATGCCGCGACCGACGAGAAGCATGACGAAGCGGCATTCGGCGCGCTGCCCGATAACCGCCAGGTCGCGGCACGGGGTATCGAGGTCGGGCATATCTTCTATTTCGGGACCAAGTATTCAGAGCCGATGGGCGCGATGGTCCAGGACGGCGACGGCCAGCAGGTTCCCATACATGGCGGCAGCTACGGGATCGGCGTGTCGCGTCTGGTCGGCGGGATTATCGAGGCGAGCCATGACGAGAAGGGCATTGTCTGGCCCGCTTCCGTCTCGCCCTATGATGTCGGCCTGCTCAACCTGCGCGCCAGCGACAAGGCCTGCATCGCGGCCTGCGAAGACGCCTATCAGCGCCTTCAAAACGCCGGATTTGATGTCCTTTATGATGACCGTGACGAGCGTCCGGGGTCGAAATTCGCGACCATGGACCTGATCGGTCTGCCCTGGCAGCTCGCAATAGGGCCACGCGGCCTCAAGAATGGTGTCGTGGAACTCAAATGCCGCAGCACTGGAGACACCGAGGAGGTCAGCCTGGAGGCTGCGATCAGCAGGCTGAAAGGGGCGGGTTGAGCGCGGATATGGCTTCGTCTGCCAGACCCTTCGGCGCGCTTGAACGGGCGCTGGCCTGGCGCTATGTCCGCGCGCGGCGCGAGCATGGCGGCCTTTCGATCACGGCTATCCTGTCCTTTGCGGGCATTGCCCTGGCGGTCTGGGCACTGATCGTGATCATGTCGATCATGGCCGGCTTCCGCGCCACGCTGCTCGATGCGCTGCTCGGCGGGCAGCCGCATGTCATCGTCTCGGTTCAGGACATGCCGGCTGAAGAGGCGGACCGGCTGGTCACCCGGATCGAGCGCGTGGCAGGCGTTGAGGGCGCGTTTCCCTATATCCAGGAACAGGTTCTCGCGACGAATTCGGGCATCGCCTCGGGTGGCGCACTGGTCAAGGGCATCACCATGAAGGAATTCAATGCGCTGGACTTTCTCGAGGAGGGCGCCGCCGAGCGCGCCCGCGAAGCCGGTTTCGGCGAGGGACGCAATGGCGGCGACGTGATCATGATGGGCGCCTTTCTGGCGAGCGATCTGAGGCTGCGTCCGGGTGACGAGGTGCGCCTGATTTCCACCGAGACAAATGCCACGCCCTTCGCGAGCACCCCGCGGAACAAGACTTATACGGTCGGCGCATTGTTTCGTACCGGCAGTGTCGAACTCGACCGCATCTATATCATGATGCCGATGGAGCAGTCGCAGGTCTTCTTCAAGAAACAGGGGCGCTATGAATCCATAGATGTGCGTCTGAGCGATCCGATGGCCACGCAAGCGGCGATGCGCCGGATCGACATGGCTTTGGACAGGCCGGTCTACATGTATGACTGGAAAGCCCAGCGCGCGCAGTATTTCAACGCGCTGAATGTCGAGCGCAACATGATGCGCCTGGTCATGATGGTGCTGGTCGCCATCACCGCGATGAACATCATTTCCGGCGTTCTCATGCTCGTGAAGAACAAGACGCGCGATATCGCCATACTGCGCACCATCGGCGCCTCGCGCGGGGCGATGATGCGTGTCTTCCTGATGATCGGCGGGGCCCTCGGCCTGGCCGGCGCGCTGGTCGGCATGGTGCTGGGCGTTGTGACCGTCATCAATATTCCGAATATCGAATGGGCGCTGGCCCAGGTCGGCGTGACCATTTTCGACCCGGACACCTATGGACTCGAAGGCCTGCCGGCGCGGCTGTCGGCGGTGGAAGTTTTCGGCTCGGCGGTCTGGGCTGTTGTCGTCTCGGTGCTGGTCACGCTCTGGCCGGCCTGGCGCGGGGCCGATATCGACCCGGTCGAAGCGCTGAGGTTCGAGTGATGGCGGCTGTCCTCGATCTCATCGATATCCGGCGCAGCTTCCAGTCCGGCGAGAAGAGGCTGGACGTTTTGCGCGGCGCGAGCCTTTCACTGGCGCCGGGGGAAATGGTCGGCCTTGTCGGACCGTCAGGCTCGGGCAAGTCGACCCTCCTGCACACGGCCGGCCTTCTGGAGCGTCCCGACAGTGGACAGGTGCGCCTCGATGGCGAGGACTGCCTGTCACTCAGCGATACGGACCGCACGGCACTGCGGCGCAGCAAGCTCGGCTTCGTCTACCAGTTTCACCATCTGCTTCCCGAATTCACCGCGCTGGACAATATCGCCATGCCGCTCATGATTGCCGGCCGGCGTCGTGAACGGGCGCGCGAGACGGCGCAGGAACTGCTTGCGGAAATGGGTCTCGGCGAACGCGGCCATCACCAGCCAGGGCAGCTCTCAGGCGGCGAACAGCAGCGCGTGGCCATCGCCCGGGCCCTGGCCAATGATCCGCGCCTCGTGATTGCCGATGAGCCGACCGGAAATCTCGACCCGGCGACGACCGAACGCGTTTTCGCCACCCTGATCAAGATGTCCCGCGATGAAGGCGCTGCCGTCCTCGTGGCGACGCACAATATGAACCTGACCGTGCATATGGATCGGATCATGACGCTTGAGGACGGGGCCGTCGTGTCTTTCGACACAAGCGCGCCCGCAAGGGTCTGACCGGCGCTGAAAAGGCTGTGGAAGAGGCGGGGATACCGGCTTTCGCTCAGGAACAAAAACGATACATTCAATCTGAGGAGTTGGGCAAGAGAGGCCGGAAAGGGCAACATGCGCGCGAGGAGGCCGAACCCCCATGACTGATTCGCCGTTTATCCATCTTGGTGTGCGTTCAAGCTATTCCTTGCTGGAAAGCATGATCGCGCCCGATGCGTTGGCCGGTTGGGCGGTGGAACAGGAGATGCCCGCGCTGGCGGTCAGCGATCACAACAATCTTTTCGGCGCACTGGAACTCTCCGAATTGCTGTCCGGCAAGGGGATCCAGCCGATCATGGCCTGCTGTTTCGACCTTGAGGGCCAGCAGCCGCGCGATCCGGTTTCGCGGATCAGCCTCTATGCCCAGAATGAAACCGGCTACCGCCGGCTGATGGAATTGTCCTCGCGGGCCTATCTCGAGGCCGACAATGGCGAGCCACGCCTGAAGCGTGACTGGCTGGCCGAGCATACCGACGGGCTCATCCTGCTGACGGGGGGCAGTGAAGGGCGGGCTGGCCAGCTGGCGGCGCGTGAAAAACTGGACGAGGCGCGCGCGGAGCTGGAATGGCTGGCGGCGGCCTATCCCGGCCGTTGTTATGTCGAGATCACGCGCCACGGAACGCCTCAGGAGGCGGCCAGCGAGCCGGGGCTTGTGGATCTGGCCTATGAGATGGGCCTGCCGCTCGTGGCCACGCATGATGCGCGTTTCATGAAGCCTTCGGATGCACGCGCGCATGATGCGCTGATCTGTATTTCCCATGGCCGTTATCTGGGCGAAGAGGAGCGCCCGCGGGTGCAGCCCTCGCAATATCTCAAATCGGCCGACGAGATGCGCGAGCTGTTTGCCGACCTGCCGGAGGCGATCGCGATGACCGGCGAAATCGCCCAGCGCTGCGCGGTGCGTGCGCGCACCCACGCGCCGATCCTGCCGAGTTTTGCCGAAGGCGATGTTTCCGAGCTTGAAGCCCTGCGCGAACAGGCCATGCGCGGGCTGCAGGCGCGCCTCGATGAGGTTCCCCGTCTCTATGCCCCGCGCGAGGAGTATTTCAAACGCCTCGAGCATGAACTCGGCATTATCGGCAATATGGGGTTCCCGGGCTATTTCCTGATCGTGTCGGACTTTATCCGATGGGCGAAGGACCAGGGCATTCCGGTGGGGCCGGGGCGGGGCTCGGGCGCGGGCTCGCTGGTGGCCTGGTCGCTGCTGATCACCGATCTCGACCCGTTGCGTTTCGATCTCCTGTTCGAGCGTTTCCTCAATCCCGAACGCGTCTCGATGCCCGATTTCGATATCGATTTCTGCCAGGAACGGCGCGGTGAAGTGATCCGCTATGTGCGCGACAAGTATGGCGCCGACAGCGTGGCCATGATCATCACCTTTGGTACGCTGCAGGCCAAGGCGGTTGTGCGTGATGTGGGCCGGGTCATGCAGATGCCCTATGGTCAGGTCGATCGCCTGGCCAAGCTCATCCCGTTCAACCCGGCCAATCCGCCGAAATTGCGCGAGGCGATCGATAACGAGCCGAAATTCGATGAAGAGATCGAGAATGACGAGCGGGTCGGCGAACTTCTGGAGATTGCGCTGCAGCTGGAAGGGCTCTACCGCTCGGCCGGCACTCATGCGGCCGGTGTGGTGATTGCCGACCGGCCACTGACCCAGATCGCCCCGCTTTACAATGACCCGCGCGCCGACCTGCCGGCCACTCAGTTCAACATGAAATGGGCCGAGCTCGGGGGGCTGGTGAAGTTCGACTTTCTCGGGCTGAAGACGCTGACGGTGATCCAGCGCGCGCTCGATTTCATTCGCCGTGACGGGCGTGATGTCGGTCCGGAATGGTCGAGCTTCGATGACGCACCAACCTATGAATTGTTGGCGTCCGGTGACACGCTCGGCGTTTTCCAGCTGGAGGGTGCCGGTATGCGTGACACGCTGCGCAAGGTGCGCCCCGGCAATATCGAGGATGTGATCGCCATCATTTCACTCTACCGGCCCGGGCCGATGGACAATATCCCGGTCTATGTCCAGGGCAAGGAAGACCCCGCCACGATCACCTATGACCATCCCGACCTCAAACCGATCCTGGAGCCGACCTATGGCGTGCCCGTGTATCAGGAGCAGGTGATGCGGATGGCGCAGGAAATCGCCGGCTATTCGCTGGGTGAAGCCGACCTGTTGCGCCGGGCCATGGGCAAGAAGAAGCAGGAGGAAATGGACAAGCAGCGGGTGCGCTTCGTCGAGGGCGCGGCCGAGTTGAAAGGCATTTCGGCGGATCTTGCCAATTCGATTTTCGACACGATGGCGAAATTCGCCGGTTATGGTTTCAACAAGTCCCACGCGGCGGCCTATGCCGTGATCGGCTATCATACCGCTTACCTGAAACACCATTTCCCGGTCGAGTTTCTCGCCGCATCAATGAGCCTCGACATCCACAATACGGACAAGCTCGCCGCTTTCTTCCAGGAAGCGCGGCGACTCGGGATCGAGGTTCGCCCCCCGGACATCAATGCCAGTCAGGCCGATTTCGATGTCCGCGACGGCGCCATCATCTATGCGCTCGGCGCGCTCAAGGGCGTGGGCATGGAAGCCATGCGCCATGTCGAGGCGCTTCGCGCTGACGCCGGAGCGTTTGCCGACCTTCATGACTTCGCCGAACGCGTGGATCCGCGTCATGTCGGCAAGAAGGCGCTGGAACAGCTGGCGAGGGCGGGAGCGTTCGACGCACTGGAGCCCAACAGGGCGCGTGCCCTTGCCGCGGCGCCGGCGCTTGCGGCGATTGCCGCAAGTGCCGCAGAGGACCGGGCCGGAGGGCAGGGCGGTCTGTTTGGCGATTGTGAACCGGCCGCCCGGGCCCCGCTTCCCGGCGCCCGGAGCTGGAACATGCAGACACGGCTTGACGAGGAGTTCGCCGCGACCGGTTTCTACCTGTCGGGCCATCCGCTCGATGACCTCTTGGAATCGATAGACCGTTCCCGTGTGACCCTGGCGATGGAAATCCGGGGGCGCGCCGAGGATGGCCGGGCGCTTGAACTGGTGGGCATCGTGCGCGCGCGTGTCGAGAAGCCGGCCAAGCGCGGCGGCAAATTCGCCTTCCTCACCCTGTCGGACCCGACGGGCGAGGTCGAGCTCATGGTCTATCCCGAGACGCTGAGCGAGACGCGTGACAAGCTCGAGCCGGGCGCTGCGGTCTCGGTTACCGCCAGTGTGCGCCGGCAGGGCGATGAAATCCGGCTCGCGGCAGAGATCGTCAAGCCGATTGCGACAGCCCGGCTTGCGCGCCATTCGGCGGGATTGCGTGTTCGCCTGGGGCCGGGCGCGGACCCGGGAGAACTCGCCGGCATCGCCGAACTCCTGGCCGCGCGCCAGTGCAGCGATCGCGGCGACATACTCGTGGAGCTGCCTCTGGAGACGGGCGAGTTGGTCACGCTCAGGCTTCCGGCGCGGTATGCCACGGATGTCGGCGCGATGCAGGCGCTCAAGAGCGCGCCCGGCGTTGACCGGGTCGTGGCGGCCTGAGGCGTTTCAGGGCTTGATGCGGGCGGTTGCTTCAAGGGCGAAAATGTGTATAGCCCCCTCCCTCAACCCCCTCGCACGGGCGCATCCGGTGCGGGCATTCCGGCGAAGAATGCCCCGTTCCGTCCGTGCAGGCCAACCGGATGAGGACAAGAATAATGGCCCTACCTGAATTCACCATGCGCCAGCTTCTGGAAGCCGGCGTTCATTTCGGACACCAGACGCATCGCTGGAACCCGAAAATGCGCCAGTTCATCTATGGCGAACGCTCGAATATTCACATTCTCGATTTGTCCAAGACCGTCCCGCTTTTGCACCAGGCTCTGGTTCAGGTGCGCGACACGGTCAGCAAAGGCGGGCGGATCCTTTTCGTCGGCACGAAACGTCAGGCGGCCGAGCCGATTGCAGAGGCGGCTGAGCGCTGCGCCCAGTATTACATGAACCATCGCTGGCTCGGCGGCACGCTGACCAATTGGGAGACCGTTTCGCATTCGATCAAGCGCTTCAAGGAACTTGATGCCATGTTCGAGAGCGGCGGCGGCGAAGGCCTGACCAAGAAGGAGCTGCTGAATCTCGAGCGTGAGCGCGAGAAGTTGCAGCGCGCGCTCGGGGGCATTGCCAATATGGGTGGCTTGCCGGATCTCATGTTCGTCATCGACACGAACAAGGAAGCCATCGCGGTCAAGGAAGCGCGCAAGCTCGGCATTCCGGTCGTCGCGGTGGTCGATACCAATTGCGACCCGGACCTGGTCAACTTCCCGTTTCCCGGAAATGACGACGCCGCGCGCGCGATCTCGCTTTACTGCAACCTGGTCGCCGATGCCGTGATGGATGGTCTCGCCGAATCGACGGCCGATCTCGGAATGGATCTTGGCGAACTGGAAGATGTCGGCGAACTCGCCGAAGCGGACATCGCCGCGGTTGACGCGCCGGGCGAGACCGGCGAGAGCGGTGGCGAAGTCACTGAGACCGGCGAACCGGCTGCGGCGGAAGATGCGGCCACGTCCGGCCCGACCGGCTGACGCGACCGACCAACAAAGACCTGAAGGGATAACGAGTCATGGCTCAGATCACAGCCGCTCTCGTCAAGGAACTGCGTGAAAAGACCGGCGCGGGCATGATGGATGCCAAGAAGGCGCTGGTCGAGAGCGACGGCGACATGGAAGCCGCGGTTGACTGGCTGCGCGCGAAAGGCCTGTCAAAGGCCGCCAAGAAATCCGGCCGAACCGCGGCTGACGGGCTGGTCGCCGTTGCCATTTCGCCGGATGGAAAATCCGGTGCGGTCGTCGAACTGAACGCCGAAACCGATTTCGTGGCGCGCAATGCGGAATTCCAGTCCGCACTTTCGGGTATCGCCCACAACGCGCTGGAAACCGATGGCTCGGTCGAGGCGCTCAAGGCGGCGCCGGCCCCGCAGGGCGAGGGAACGGTCGACGACATGATCAAGGCGCTGGTCGGCAAGATCGGCGAGAACATGACGCTGCGCCGCAGTGAAAAGCTTGTCGCGCAGGGCGCGGTGGCTTCCTATGTTCACAATGCCGAAGCCGATGGCATGGGCAAGGTCGGTGTCCTGGTTGCGCTCGATGGTTCCGGCGATGAACTGGCGGAGACGGGCCGCAAGGTGGCGATGCATATTGCGGCGACGGCCCCGGCCTCCGCGACGGTAGACGATCTCGATGCGGCCCTGGTCGAGCGTGAGCGCACCGTGCTGACCGACGAGGCCAAGGAAAGCGGAAAGCCGGACAATGTCATCGAAAAGATGATCGAAGGGCGCATGAAGAAGTTCTACAAGGAAGTGGTCCTGGTCGAGCAGCCTTTCGTCATGGATCCGGATATGACCGTCGGCAAATTCCTTGAGGACAATGGCGCCGAACTGAAGGGCTTTGTCCGCTTCGCCCTCGGTGAGGGGCTGGACAAGGGTGAAGATGATTTTGCCGCCGAGGTCGAGGCGCTCTCGAAGGGCGGCTGACACAGAGCTTCGCCACAGCGAGAATCGCCCGGATTTGCGCGCCAGCCCATGACAGGCTACCGGGAATCCGTTAGGGCAGGAAAAATTCTTCTGGAGCCCTGAAATGCACGCCCCTGAAAACCTGCCCGACGAGGCACTCGTCTACAAGCGTGTGCTGCTCAAGCTCTCGGGTGAGGCCCTTATGGGCAGCCAGAGCTTCGGGATCGACATGGCCGTCTGCCAGGCGTTTGCGCGGGAAATCCGCGTGGCCCAGGAAACCGGCTCCGAGATCTGCCTCGTCATTGGCGGGGGGAATATTTTTCGGGGCCTGGCGGGAGCCGCGCAGGGCATGGACAGGGCCCAGGCGGACAGTATGGGCATGCTGGCGACGGTGATGAATGCGCTGGCCCTTCAGGGCGCGCTGGAGAATTTCGGGATCGAGACGCGGGTCCAGTCGGCCATTCCCATGGAATCGGTCTGCGAGCCTTATATCCGCCGGCGGGCGATCCGGCACATGGAGAAGGGACGGATTGTCATCTTTGCCGCCGGTACCGGGAACCCCTTCTTTACAACCGACACCGGAGCGGCGCTGCGCGCGGCCGAGATGGGTTGTGATGCGATGCTCAAGGGGACACAGGTCGATGGGGTCTATTCGGCCGACCCGAAAACCGATGCCGGCGCCACGCGATATGAGCATCTGGGCTATCAGGACGTCCTGGCGCGCGATCTTCGGGTGATGGACGCGTCAGCGGTCAGCCTGATGCGCGACACGAATATCCCGATTGTCGTGTTTTCCCTTCACCAGGAGGGGGCATTCAGGGATATTCTGTATGGACGCGGAACCTATACTGTAATCTCGAACGAGAAGAAGGTTGGCTCATGAGTTTTGACTTGAAGGATCTCGAGCGGCGCATGGACGGCGCCCTGAACTCGCTTTCGCAGGAATTCGGGGGCTTGCGTACGGGCCGGGCCTCCGTGAACCTCCTGGATTCGGTGATGGTGCCGGCTTATGGCGCATCGATGCCGCTCAACCAGGTCGCCTCGATTTCGGTTCCGGAATCGCGCATGCTCTCGGTCAATATCTGGGACAAACAGGTGGTCGCTGCCGCCGACAAGGCCATCCGCGAGTCCGGGCTCGGGCTCAATCCGGTCGTTGACGGGACGAACCTGCGCATCCCGATCCCGCCACTGAACGAGGAGCGGCGCACCGAGCTGACGAAGATCGCCGGCAAGTATGCCGAGTCGGCTCGAGTGGCCGTGCGCAATGTCCGTCGCGACGGCATGGACCAGCTCAAGAAGATGGAAAAGGACGGCGAGATCAGCGAGGACGAACAGCGCGATCTGTCCGAGAAGGTCCAGAAGCTGACGGATGATCATATCAAGCGGATCGACGAGTCGCTGAAGGCCAAGGAAGAGGAGATCATGCAGGTCTGATGGCCATGAAAGCTGCCACCAGCCCCGCGGCCCGTTCAGGCGGCGGCGATGACGTGCCGAACCATGTCGCGATCATCATGGATGGCAACGGCCGCTGGGCTGCGGCGAGGGGGCTGCCGCGCGGGGCAGGACATGAGCGCGGCGTTGAGGCCCTGCGCCGAACTGTCGAGGCCGCTGGCGATCTCGGCATTTCCTACCTGACTGTCTATTCCTTCTCGACCGAGAACTGGCGGCGCCCGGCCGAGGAAGTGAATGCGCTTTTCGGCCTTTTGCGGGCCTATGTCCGCCGCGATCTCGATCGCCTCAGGGACAAGGGCGTGCGTATCCGTATCATCGGCGAGCGCGAGAGTTTGCCGGCAGACCTGCAGGAACTCGTCCAACGCGCCGAGCGCGAGACAGCGGAAAACAGCGATTTTCACCTGACGGTGGCCTTCAATTATGGAGGTCGCGACGAGATCGTGCGCGCGGCCCGCAGGCTTGCCCAGGATGTGATCGATGGCCGGCTGATGCCGGGACAGATCGATGAGGCGGGCTTTGCCGGCAAGCTCGACACTGCCGGCCTGCCGGACCCCGACCTGCTCATTCGCACAAGCGGCGAGCAGCGCACGAGCAATTTTCTGCCCTGGCAGTGCGCTTATGCCGAAATCGTTTTCGCCAATCCCCTTTGGCCCGATTTCGGCGGAGTGGCTCTGCGCGAAGCGGTCGACGACTACAGGGCGCGAGAACGTCGCTTTGGCGATGTCGCACCAAAGGCAGGATAGGGTGCCGGTGGCCGCGGCCGGACGCCGGGACAGTCGGGAGCTCGCCCTGCGCCTGGTCTCGGCAGCCATCCTGATCCCCTTTGCGCTGTATGTCGTGTGGGCCGGGGGTTGGTGGCTGGCGGTGGGGGCGGCCCTCTTCGCCGCGGCCATGGGTCTGGAATGGAGCCGGATGAGCGGGCATCGTCCGGCCGGGTTGCTGATATTGCCGATTGCCGGGCTCAACCTCCTGGTGCCCGTGATCCGGGTCGAGTTGTTCTGCGCATGTCTGGTTGCTTCGGCCCTCGTCTTTGCCCTCGCCAACCGGCGCGATGGCGCAATCGCGGCCTTTGGCGTGCTTTATGCGGGCGGGATGCCGTTCGCGCTCCAGCTCCTGCGTGGCGGGCCGTGGGACGGGCCGGCGGCGGCGCTGATCCTGATGGCAACCGTCTGGGCCTCGGATTCGGCGGCCTATTTTGCGGGGCGGGGCTTTGGTGGCCCGCCTCTGACAACCGACAGCCCCAACAAGACCTGGAGCGGCGCGATCGGCGCCATCCTTGCCTGCATGTTGTGTGGCCTGATCGCGGCGGGCCTGTTGTCTGCCGAAAAACTTGTCTGGGCGGCGGTCGGCGCGGCGGTGTCGGTGGCCGCGCAGCTCGGCGACCTGTTTGAATCACAGATCAAGCGGCGTTTCGGCGTGAAGGATGCCGGCGGCCTGGTGCCCGGACATGGCGGCGTGATGGACCGGGTGGACGGTCTTGGCGCGGTATGCATCGTGGCTGTCACGGTTTTCCTTGCCGCACCGGCGCTCCTAACCCGGCTCGGATTGTAAGTCATGGCGAGTATGCTTGAGATATCCATCATGGGCGCAACCGGCTCGATCGGCCAGTCGGCGCTGCAGGTCGTCGAATGGGCCAACCGCGAGGCGCCGCCGGGCAATCCGGCATTCCGGGTGGTGGCGCTTTCGGCGCACACGGATGTAGCGGGGCTGGCTGCGCTTGCCCTGCGTCATCGCCCGCAGATCGCCGTGATCGGCGATGAGTCCCGGCTTCCGGAACTCAGGGAAGCGCTGTCAGGCAGCGATATCGAATGCGCCGGCGGTCAAGCGGCGGTGACCGAAGCGGCCGCGCGGCCCTGTGACAAGCTGCTGGCCGCGATCAGCGGCGCCGCGGGCCTGGCCTCGACACTTGCGGCAGTGCGTCAGGGCACGACCGTGGCGCTCGCCAACAAGGAGAGTATCGTCTGCGCCGGGCGACTCCTGCTGGCCGAGGCGCGGGCCTCGGGCGCGCGCATCCTGCCGGTGGATTCCGAGCATAATGCAATCTTCCAGGTGCTGAACGACAAGCGGCATGTCGAGAAACTGACAATCACGGCGTCTGGCGGGCCCTTCCGCGATCACACTCTTGAAAGGATGTCGCGCGCCACGCCGGATGAGGCCAAGGCGCATCCGAACTGGGACATGGGCGTGAAGAACTCCATCGACAGTGCGACCCTGATGAACAAGGCACTGGAATTCATCGAAGCGGCCTATCTTTTCGACCTTCCGGCCGAGCAGATCGATGTCCTGGTCCATCCGCAGTCAATCGTGCACGGGATGGCACATTTTTCGGACGGCTCGGTGCTGGCCCAGCTTGGCGTGCCGGACATGCGCACGCCGATCGCGCATGCGCTTGCCTGGCCGGAGCGGGTAAAGACCGAAGTCGCGCGGCTCGATCTCGCCGCGCTTGCGAGGCTCGATTTTCAGCCGGTGGACCGGGTGCGGTTTCCCGCCGTGGACTATGCGCGCCAGGCCAGCCGGCTGGGAAATGCCGCCGCGACGGTCCTGAATGGTGCAAATGAAGCAGCTGTAGCTGCATTTATTGCGGGCGAATGCGGCTTTCTCGACATATGCTGGGTGGTGGGAGAAATGCTCGAGCGGTTCCCGTCGACGAATCTCGCCGACATGAGTTGCGAGAGCCTCGAGGAGATCGCGTATCTTGACAGTCGGGCCCGCGAGCTTGCAGGGGGCCTTCTTGGGACACGGCCCGAAACGGGCAGGAGGAAATCGGTTTGAGTGGCGTACTGACCCAGGGACCTCTCTTTATAATCTGCCTGGTTGTCATGCTGGGCATCGTGGTGGTGATCCATGAGCTCGGGCACTATCTGGCCGGACGCGCGTTCGGGGCTGCTGCCGAATCCTTCTCGGTCGGCTTTGGTTCACCGATCTTCGAGCGAAAGGATAAGCGCAACACGCGCTGGCGAATCAACTGGGTCCCGCTCGGCGGGTTCGTGAAATTCGTGGGCGAGCCGCAGGCCCCCGGCGATGTCGGCCGCCTCGAGGACGGGCCGGTCGGCAAGGCTTACAATGAGCTCGGCCCCGGTGCGCGTTCGGTTGTGGCCCTGGCGGGCCCGGCTGCGAATTTCCTCCTGGCCATCGTGCTGTTCGGCCTGATCTTCTGGGCAACGGGCAGTCCTCGTGAACGCCTTGCGATTGTCGGGGTGGAGCCGGGTGGCCCGGCGGCAGAGGCCGGCCTGATGGCAGGCGACAGGATCGCCGCGGTGGATGGCGAACCGCTGGAGAATCGCACGGACCTGCTTTTGCCGGTCCAGCTGGGATCCGGCGATCCGCTGGAGCTGGCCGTGCTGCGCAATGGCGAGGAAGTCCCCGTCACCGTTGTGCCGGAACGACGCATGCGCGAGAACGGGGTCGGCCAGCAGCAGCCGCTTGGCACGATCGGCGTGGAGTTCCGTGCCGAACCGCTGGAGCGCCAGTCCTACAATCCGGCAAGCGCACTTCTGGCCGGTGTCAGCGAGACCGGCCAGACCGTTTCCATGACCGTCGACATGATCGGACGCATGCTCACGGGACGCGAATCCATCAGTACGCTGTCCGGCCCGGTCGGCATCGGCGATGTGACGCGGCGAGTGGTCAACCGCACGATGGAGGCCGATCATGTGGGTCTCGGCCAGAGACTGCAGGCGCTGGGATGGACGGCGCTGCGCATCTGTGCGCTCGTGTCCGTGGGCATCGGGCTGTTCAATCTCCTGCCGCTGCCCGTGCTCGACGGAGGGCACCTGGTCTTCAATGCCTACGAAGCTGTAACTGGAAAGGCGCTTCCCGAAAAAATACAGGAGGCGAGCCTGACAGCCGGCCTGATCGTCCTTATAGGCCTCTTCGTGGTTGTCACCTGGAGCGACATTCTCGAGACCGGCGTGTTCAGCGCGACGGGCAACTGACGGCGTATCGGGGCCAGCCATCAAGATGAGGACCAGTATGCGATCGATTCTCTCCGCGACGGCAATGGCCACGGCCATGGCGCTGACGCCCGGGCTCGTCATTTCCGGATCGGCTCACGCCCAGCAGGATCCGCTGTCGGGTACGATCCGAACCATTGTCGTCGAGGGCAACCAGCGTATCGAGGCGCGCACCGTCGAGTCCTATCTGCTGCTTGAGCCCGGCGATCCGTTCGATGGCGAGCGGATCGATCTCAGCCTGAAGACGCTTTTCGCTACCGGCCTGTTCGCCGATGTTGCGATTGACCGGCGCGGTGACAATCTCGTGGTTCGGGTGGTCGAGAACCCGATCATCAACCGGGTGATTTTCGAGGGCAACCGCTCCCTTGATGACGAAAAGCTTCGCGAGGAGATCGAGGCGGCCCCGCGCGGTATCTTCACGGCGGCGCGCGTCCAGGCCGACGTTCAGCGCATCCTCGAGCTTTACCGTCAGTCTGGACGTTTTTCTGCCAATGTCGAGCCGGAATACAAACCGCTTGAGCAAAATCGTGTCGATCTGATCTTCAAGGTCACCGAAGGCCCGGTCACGGGTGTGCGCTCAATCAATTTCATCGGCAACGAAGTTTACTCCGATGGCCGGTTGCGCTCGGAAATCGTGACCAAGCAGTCGCGGTTGTGGAGATTTTTCAGCTCGAATGACAATTACGACCCCGGCCGGCTGGAATTCGACCGCGAGCTCTTGCGCCAGTTCTACCAGAACAATGGTTATTATGATTTCCGCGTCGTATCCGCGGTGGCCGATCTCACGCCGGATCGTGAGGATTTCTATATCACCTTCACGGTCGAGGAGGGCGAGCAATACAATTTCGGCGAGATAAAGGTCGAGACGGCGCTCGAGAAACTCAATGCCGAGGGTCTGCGCCGGGCGGTCTCCATACAGGAGGGCGACCTTTATCGCGGCGACAGGATCGAGGATGCGATTGATTCGCTGACCTATGCGGCCGGGATTGCAGGCTATGCTTTTGTCGATATCCGGCCACGCATCGAAGCCGATCCCGAGACCAATGAGGTGAATGTCACCTTTGCGATCGACGAGGGGCCGCGCGTTTATATCGAGCGGATCGATATCGTCGGCAACACGCGCACGCTCGACCGGGTGATCCGCCGTGAGCTGCGCCTTTCCGAAGGGGATGCCTTCAACCGCGTCCTGCTGGACCGCTCGCGCAACCGGGTGCGTTCGCTCGGTTTCTTTGAAGAGGTCGAGATCACCGAGGAACCCGGCTCGGAAGCCGACCGCACCGTGGTCAATATCGACGTCAAGGAACAGCCGACCGGGGAGTTGTCCTTCGCGGCGGGTTTCTCCTCCGTCGATGCCTTCCTGCTCGACGCATCCATTGCCGAACGAAACCTTCGCGGTACGGGTCAGTCCATCTCTGCCCGTGTGTCAGCCTCCAGCCGCAACCAGTTCGTGGATTTCCGGTTCACCGAGCCGCGGTTTCTCGACCGCAACCTGGCGGCCGGGATCGATATATTTGCCACGCGCCAGGACTTCCTGGACTTGTCGAATTTCGAGACCGAAACGATCGGTGCGGGCCTTCGCCTGGGATTCCCCTTGACCGAGCGGGCCAATCTGGGACTTCGCTATCGGCTTCAGTCTGATGAGATCAATGTCGATGACGACCAGGTCGTGATCAATGATGATGACGGCACCTTCGCGACCGAGACGATCGTCGATGACAATGGCACGCCCGACGATCCCGACGACGACACGACTTTCGAGCAAAATATCCCGCCGACGGTTTCACCCTTGCCGGACGGCACGTCGCGGGTCGATGTCTGCTCTCCGGCGCTTGCGCCCAATCTGCGGCCGTCGCTGTGTGACAGCGAGCGCGCCGATATCGCCTCGATCATAGGCTACACATGGAACTGGGACCGGCGGAATGATCCGATCGAGCCGACACGCGGCTTCGACATGTCCTTCAGTCAGGACGTGGCCGGACTGGGCGGTGACGTGAATTATCTCAGGACCGAGGGCAGCGCGACCTGGTATCGCGGTCTCTGGGAAGGCTTCCGTTTCAGTTCGCGTTTTGCAGCCGGCTATATTTTCCCCTTTGCTGACGATGACACGGTGCGGATCAATAATCGCTTCTTCCGCGGCGGCAGCTCGTTTCGCGGATTTGACGTAGCAGGGATCGGCCCGCGCGAGATCGACCGGGTTTTCGATTCCGACGGCAATGAAGTCAGGCTGCGCCGGGGCCGTGCTCTGGGCGGCAATGCCTATTACCAGGGCACGTTCGAACTGACGGTTCCGAACTATCTGCCGGAAGAATACGGGATCAAGACAGCCCTTTTCACGGATGTAGGCTCGCTTGGCCGTCTCGAAGAGGCCGATATCGATGATCCGATATATTTCACCGATTCCAGCACGGGCGTCGCGCGCGATGCCGTGCGTTTCACCGAGGACGAGCTGACCTTGCGGGCATCGGCCGGCCTCAGCGTGTTCTGGGACTCGCCTTTCGGGCCGATCCGGTTCGATTTTTCCCAGATCCTGCGGAAGGAAGAATATGACGAGACCGAAACCTTCCGTTTCTCCACCAGCACCCGCTTCTAAGCCCCAGGGAGACCCCCCATGAAACAGTTCAGGATCCTATTCATTGCAATGGCACTGGCCCTGACCGGTGCGATCACTGCCGCGCCCGCCACCGCGCAGGGCACCAAGATCATCGTCGTCGACCAGAACCGCGTCCTTCGCGAGAGCAAGGCCGGCAAGGATATCGCCTCTAAGATCAAGACGATCGAAGCGCAAATGAAGCGTGAGCTCGAACCCACGGCGAAATCGCTGGAATCCATGGGCAAATCGCTGGAAGCGAAGACAGCAAACATGACCCCCGAGGCGATCCGCGCCGACGAGTCCCTCAGGTCTGAGGCAATGACTTTTCGCACCAAGATGGCGGATCTTTCCAAGGAACGTGAAAAACGTTCCCAGGAACTGGCCCTGACGGAACGCAATGCCTCCATGGCCTTTTCCAAGGCGCTGGGACCGGTGCTTGAGCAGGTCATGCAGGAAGAAAACGCTGACATCATGATGTCGGCGGGCGATGTCATGATTGCGATGGGCAGCTCCGATGTCACCGACAAGGTGATTTCGAGGCTTGATCAAACCACGACATCCATCGCGGTGACGCGCAAGCGGCTTCCCGAACAGGCTCAACAGCAGTAAACGCTTCCGAAAACAAGGGAGGCCGCCCGTGCCGGTCGATAACAGGTTCTATGCGCCTGACGGGGCTTTGACGCTCGGAACCTGGGCTGATATCGCGGCGGCCGGACTTGACAGCGCGTATCGCGACCGGCCGGCGCCTGGCGTGGGGTCGGCATCCAGGGCTGCGCCGGGCGATGTCTGCTTTTTCGAGGGCGACCCGCGCGGCGCCGGCGACATCAGCCCCTCGGCCGCGGGATGTTTCGTCACCGCGGACGCCGCTCCCCACTTGCCCGAAACCGTGCCGGGTCTTGTCACCGGGCAACCGAGGCTCGCGCATGGTGTTGCGGCGAGCCGGTTGATCGCCCTGCGATCGATTTGTGGCCAGGAGGGCCTGATACATCCCGGGGCCCGCGTGCATCCGGGCGCGCGGCTCGCACCCGGAGTGGTACTAGGCGCGGGCGCGGCTGTCGGCGAGGGGACAGAGGTCGGCGCCGGCAGCGTGATCGGGCCGGGTGTTCAGATCGGCCGGAACGGGCGCATCGGTCATCATGTCTCGATCATCTGCGCCCTGATCGGTGATCATGTTTCGCTGTCGTCAGGTGTGAGGATTGGCGAGGCGGGTTTCGGTGTCGTCCCCGGCGAGGACGGGTTGGCCGATCAGCCGCATTTCGGGCGGGTGATCCTGCAGGATGGCGTCAGTATCGGGGCGAATACGACTGTCGATCGCGGCGCTTTCGATGACACCGTGATCGGCGAACGCACCAAGATCGACAATCTTTGCCAGATTGCCCACAATGTCCGCATCGGGCGGGACACCGTCATTGCGGCTTTCGGCGGTATTTCCGGTTCGGTCGAAATCGGCGATGGCGTGCGGCTCGGCGGGCGGGCCGGCGTTGCCGATCATGTGAAAATCGGGAACGCGGCCAGTCTCGCCGCCGCGGCCGGGGTGTTTCGCGACGTTCCCGATGGCGAAACCTGGGGCGGGACGCCTTCGCGCCCCATGCGTCAATATATGCGTGAACAGGCCTGGCTTTCCAAACAGGTTCGTGATCGGGGAAAGAAATGAGCGCGCGCGTGCATCCGAGTGCCTGTGTGCATGACGGAGCCGAAATCGCAGACGATGTCGAGATCGGACCTTTCTGCGAGGTCGGCGCAGGTGTCGTGCTGGAAGCGGGTGTGCAGCTACGGGCCAGGGCAAGCGTAATCGGAAACACCCGCATTGGCGCGCGCACGCAGATCCATGAGGGCGCCACACTTGGAGGCGCGCCACAGGTCAAGGGTTTGGTGCCTGGATCGGACTCGCGGCTCGAAATCGGTGCGGATTGCGTTTTTCGCGAATGTGTGACCATCCACACCGGAACACCGAAGGATGCCGGGACAACCCGGATCGGCACCCATTGCTATTTCATGGCCTATTCCCATGCGGGCCATGACTGCCAGGTGGGCGATGGCTGCATGCTTGCCAACAATGTCGCCATGGCCGGCCATTGTCGTCTGGGGCCGGGCGTGAACATCGGCGGCGCGGCGGCGATACATCAATTCGTCGAAATGGGCGAGGGAGCCATGGTCGGTGGCGGGGCAATCCTTGTCGATGATGTCATCCCTTTCGGGCTGGTGACGGGCAATCGCGCACGCCTGAACGGTCTCAACCTCGTCGGGTTGAAGCGATCCGGCGCCGACAAGACCGAGATCAATGCACTTCGTGCGGCTTATCGCGACCTCTTCCATGCAGAGGGGAATTTTTCGGAACGAGTCGCATCCCTGGCGCGCCGCGATCCCGATGATCCCCGTGTCATCGCGGTTCTCGACTTTATCCGGCGCGAGCGTCGTCGCCCGCTCTGCCGGCCGGAGGCTTCGTGAGCGCGCCACTCGGCATCATAGCCGGCCTCGGCGACCTTCCCGTCAGCCTCGCCGAAGCGGCGCGCGCCGATGGCCGGCCGGTCTATATCCTCCGACTCGACGGTTTCGTCGAGCCGCGCCTGGCCGAATATCCCGGGGAGACGGTCGGCCTCGGAGAACCGGGCCGTGCGGTCAGGCTCCTGAAGGCGGCGGGCTGCGAAGAGCTTGTTTTTGCCGGCATCGTGCGACGGCCGGAATTCGGCAAACTGCGCCCCGATTGGAGCGGCGCACGCCTTCTTCCGAAAGTGCTGAAGGCCGCGCGCAAGGGGGACGATGCGCTGCTGCGCGTGATCCTCGCCTATTTCGAACAACAGGGATTGCGCATTGTCGGGGCGCACGACATCCAGAAGAGCCTTCTTGCGCCGCAGGGCGTTATCGCCGGTCCTGCACCGGCGGACAATGCGCGGGCCGATATGGAGGCGGCAATGTTCATCGCCGGCGAAATGGGCCGGCTGGATATCGGGCAGGGCGCGGTTGTATGCGACGGGCTGGTCCTTGCGGTCGAGGCGCAGGAGGGGACCGATGCCATGCTGGCGCGCTGTGCCAGGCTCGACCCCGCCCTGAGGGGGACGGCGCGCAAACGACGCGGGGTCCTTGCCAAACGCTCCAAGCCGATCCAAGAGCGCAAGGTCGATCTGCCCACGATCGGCCCGGCGACATTGCGCGGGGCCGATGCCGCCGGGCTCAGCGGTATTGTCGTTGAGGCTGGCGGCGTCCTGGTGCTTGACCGGGAAGAACTGGTCATGGAAGCGGAGGCGCGTGGTATGTTCCTGTTTGGAATGCCTGCGCCAGACGAAAGTGAACCGGGCTGATGCGGCTCCATTTCACCGCTGCGGAAGCGTCCGGCGACCTGCTGGCGCATGAAACGATCGAGGCCATCCGCGAGCGCCGACCGGGTTGCAAGTTCGCCGGCATTGGTGGCGCGGAATTGGCGAGATCGGGCATCCGCTCGCCATTCGATATCGCACCCCTTTCGATCCTCGGCCTCGTCGAGGGGCTCAAAGCCTATCGCACGGTGATCCGACTAGCGGACGCGGCCGCCGATCATATCATCAGTACCGATCCCGACGCGGCGATCCTTGTCGATTCGTGGGGGTTCATGATCCGGGTGGCCGATCGCCTGCGCGCCCGCGCGCCACATATCCGCCTGATAAAGCTGGTGGGCCCGCAGGTCTGGGCGATGCGGCCCGGCCGCGCGAAGAAGCTGGCAGCACGTGTCGATCATGTGCTCTGCCTGCACGAGATGGAACGGCCTTTCTACGAGCCGCATGACGTCAGGGTCACCGTCATCGGCAATCCGGCCCTGTCGAGGGCCGAGCCCGGCGATGGGGCCGGTTTTCGCGCGCGCCACGGGTTTGATGCGGATGCGCCGCTACTGCTGGTCCTGCCGGGAAGCCGGCCTTCGGAGATTCGCGCCGTCGCGCCGGTGCTCATGCAGGCGGCCCGGCGCCTCAAATCCGAAAATGACAGCCTGCAGGTGATCGTGGCCCCGGCTGAGGGCATGCTGGAACTTTTCCGGCAGTCTGTCCCCGATGCCCAGGACTGGTCGACCATCTCTGCCCGCTCGGGCGAGCGGTTCGATGTCATGGCCGCCGCGGATCTGGCGCTTGCCTGTTCGGGGACCGTCACGAGCGAGCTTGCCATGCAGGACACCCCCATGCTGGTCGGCTACCGCGTCGGTGCGGTCACATGGGCAATTGCTAGGCATCTTCTCTACAAACCCGCACATATCACGATCATGAATATCGCAGCCGATGACACGGAAATTGTTCCGGAATTCGTTCAGTCACGCCTGCGCGCCGACCTGATCGCCGCCACCGCACAGGACTTGCTGAATGACGGGAAACGACGCCAGGAGCAGGTCACCCGACAGCGGGCGGCCCTGAAATCCATGGGCGAAGGCGATCGCCGGGCACCCGACTTGGCGGCCGAGGCCATTATTTCCGATCTCGAATGATCGTGCCCGTTTCGTCTGGGCGTAACGTGAAAATGATCCTAACAGGCTGCTGAAGAACCCCTGCAATCGGGTCTTGCGAACCTGAAAGCATGATCGCGCCACCATCCTTCGAGACGCGATCCTGAATGGATCGCTCCTCAGGATGAGAAATTCATGCTTTCGAAACAAAGTACCCACCTCATCCTGAGGAGCGCGAAGCGTGTCTCGAAGGATGGAGATTCGCACGACTGTCTGGGCCATTGGATGGCCGAAGGATCCGTTCTTTAGCAGCCTGCTAGAGCGGCGCGTTCTCAAATGGAATCAGCGCGCCGCTTCAACTCCTTGTTTTTACGCACTTCCGGACGGTGAACGGTGCCGACTTCGCCTGGAAACGATTTAGCCCCGGTCGCGCACCGGGATGAAATCGCGCTGGTCCGGGCCGGTGTAAATCTGGCGCGGACGTCCGATCCGCTGGCTCGGATCCTCGATCATCTCGTTGAGTTGCGCCAGCCAGCCGACAGTGCGTGCAAGGGCGAAAAGGACGGTAAACATCTCGGTCGGGAAACCGATCGCATTCAGGATCACGCCTGAATAGAAATCGACATTCGGGTAGAGTTTGCGCTCGACGAAATAATCGTCTTCCAACGCGATCTTTTCCAGCTTCTGGGCCACTTCCAGCACGGGGTCGTTGACGCCCAGCTCATCGAGCACCTCTTTGGCCGTCTGCTGCATCACCTTCGCGCGCGGGTCGTAATTCTTGTAGACCCGGTGTCCGAAGCCCATGAGGCGGAAACTATCGTCCGGATCCTGGGCCTTCTTCACATATTCGCCGACCCGGTCTGGCGTTCCGATCTCGCGCAGCATGTTCAGAGCCGCTTCATTGGCACCGCCATGGCTGGGTCCCCAGAGGCTGGCCACGCCCGCTGCAATGGCGGCATACGGGTGGGCGCCGGACGAGCCGGCCAGGCGCACCGTGGAGGTCGAGGCATTCTGTTCATGATCGGCATGCAGGATGAAAATCCGATCCATGGCGCGCGTGAGAACCGGGTTTGGCGCATACCGCTCGGCCGGCACGGAGAAACACATGCGCAGGAAATTCTCGGCATAGGACAGGGAATTGTCCGGATAAACGAAAGGCTGGCCTATGGAATACTTGTAGACCCTTGCCGCCAGCGTCGGCATTTTTGCGATCATGCGCAGTGTCGCCAGGTTCCGTTGTTCGGGGTCCTCGATATCCATCGCATCGGGGTAAAATGCCGATAATGCCGCCACGGCGCTGGTCAGGAGCGCCATGGGGTGGCTGTCGCGTCGAAAGCCCTCGAAGAAACGGTCGATCTGCTCATGGAGCATCGTGTGGCGCGTGATCGACTGTTCGAAAGCGGTGAATTGGCTCTGACTGGGCAGTTCTCCCCTGAGAAGGAGATAGGCGACTTCGAGGAAGCCGGAATTCTCGGCCAGCTGGTCAATCGGGTAGCCGCGATGAAGAAGGCGGCCCTCGTCGCCATCTATGAATGTGATCTGGGACTCGCAGCTACCCGTTGACGTGTAGCCGGGATCGAGCGTGAACACACCGGCCTGAGCATAGAGTTTGCGCACATCAATGACCTTCGGGCCGTCTGTGCCCTCCATGAGGGGCAGTTCGACACTCTTGCCTTCAACTTCGATCCGGGCGTGGCCCGCCTGTTTCATCTTGCTCTGCATGGTCAGCCCCAATTCATCCTTCTTCCGGGTCGCGTCCGGCCGGATTGGCCGGGGCGAGCTGTTCGTCGAGGCGGGCAAGGACTTCGTCCCGGCCGAGCCATTCCATGACCGGCGCCAGGTCGGGTGCCGGCAGTCCGCCGGTGAGCGCCGCGCGCAGGGGCGGTCCCACCTGCCCCATAGATAAGCCTTGTGCGGCGCAATACGAATCAAGGATTTCCTGAAGACTGTGCGCCGCAAAATCATCAACCGTGGCAATCAAATCGCGCAGCGCGCGCAGTCGGTCAAGACCCTCGCCCTTCAGGGCCTTGCGGGCCTTCTTGTTGAGTTCGAACGGCCGCGGCTGTGTTATGAACCCGAAAGCGGCCGCCAGATCGGGCAGCGTGGCGGCGCGCTCCTTCATGAGCGGCAGGGCTTTTTCGATGGACGCGCGGTGTTGCGCATTAAGCGGCCCGTCGGCGGTCAGCCACGGCGTGAGCAGGTGCAATAGCCGGTCATTGTCGGCCTGGCGCAGGAAGTGTCGGTTCACGTCCGCCAGCTTGTCGAGGTCTAGCTTTGCTGGCGCCTTGTTGATGTCCTCGAGCGCGAAGACCTCGGCGGCCTCTTGCATTGTGTAGATTTCACGCTCGCCATGGCTCCAGCCCAGCCGGAGGAGATAGGCGGACACGGCTTCCGGCAGATAGCCCATTTCCCGGTAGGTGAGGGTTGCGAGTGCCCCATGACGTTTCGACAGCTTCCGCCCGTCGGAGCCATGGATCAATGGCACATGGAGC
>JAAANZ010000051.1 GCA_009909065.1 Alphaproteobacteria bacterium
ATCAGGACATGTCCAGCGCGATGGATCCTGTTGCGGTGACCTCAGGTCCGAGCGCTTCCGGCGGGATCTGCATCGCCATGTCGAAACTGAGATCCTTCACATCGGCGCTCGCCAGGTCTCCGCGCGCGAAACCGCGATAACCGACGAAACCGGCGGAAAAATCCATCTGCGAGGTCTCACCATACTGGGTCATGGCCATGTTCGCACGCAGGCCGGTAAAAGCGACGCCATCCAGGGCGAATGCACCGGCCAGGGCGGCAGCATGCTGGAGCTGGCGCTCGTCGGTATCGCCGGGATAACCGGGATCGCCTTCGCGCGCCTTGTCCAGTGGATGAACATCGAGGCCGGCCATCACGAACCGGTCGACGTTGAAGGCATAATCCTCGAGGCGAAGCGAAGGGTCCGGCATGTCCGGGTCGAGCTCGCGCAGCGGCGCCATCGCCTCGTTCATTCCGTCGAGAACCGGCGCATAAAGCGCCTCGAGGCCGCTGACCGAGAGATCGCCCGCTTCGATGCGCTCGACAAGCCGCGTCTGCGTCTCGATCCAGTTTCCGGACTTCAGCGTCTCGATCGCATCCGGGTCGAGCCCCCAGATTTCAACCGTCCCGGCCATGAAGGCGAGCGCCGCAGCGTCATCCGGTTTCAGTTCGACGCCTGTCAGCCGCGTATGGTTTCCGGACTGCTCGACGGTCTCCCAGCTCAGCGCGAAACCGTCGGGCAGGAGTGCGGCGAGGCGATCCATGTCGATCGTCGCCGCATCGCCGCGCACCGCCGGCGTCATGTCGAACGCCTCATATCCCGCCGGCATCTGGCCGCCCGGATCACTCGGCCCGCCGCAGGCCGCGATCGCCCCCGCCAGTGCGATGGCTGCAAACCGCCTTTTGCCAGACCCCATCGCGCATTCCCTTCTGCCGCCCGGACCCCAAACAGTGCCGCCAGACCGCTTCGCCGGCAAGACCCGAAACTTCACGCATTGCGCACGACAAGTCCGCCATCGACCGGAATGATCGCGCCGGTCAGGAAGCTGGAGGCCGGCAGCACCACCGAAAGCGTGACATTCGCAACTTCTTCGGGGCGGCCATAGCGGCGCAACGCGGTGCGCCTCCGGGCGTAGATTTCCTTGTGCTCTTCCGGGATCGCTTCTGTGATCCCGGTGTGGATCGGGCCCGGGCAGATGCAGTTCACCGTGATGCCTTCCTTGCCGAGATCGGCGGCAAGGCCCCGTGTCAGGCCGATCACGCCATGCTTGGCCGCGACATAGGGGCTGTTGCCCGGCGTCGCGCCGAGGCCCTCGGTCGAGGCGACATTGACGATGCGCGGATTGTCGGACTCGCGCAGATGCTGCAGGGTGGCGCGGATCATCCGCTGATGCGCGCTCAGCATCACATCAAGGCTCTTCTGCCAGACCCGCTCATATTCCGCGCCATCATCGGGCGAGACGAAGTTTCCGAAGCCGGCATTGTTGACGAGAATATCGAGCCCGCCGAACGCGTCCGCCACCTCGGCCACGACGCGGGTGATGGCCTCGGGATCGCTGACATCGAGCGCCCAGGCGCGCGCCGTCTCGAAACCGTTCGCGGCGATCTCTTCGACCACCTGCTGGCAGGCACCGGCATCGAGATCGGTGACGGCGACCTTCGCGCCCTCGCTGGCAAACAGGTGCGCGGTGGCCCGGCCCATGCCGCTCGCCGCGCCCGTGATGATGGCCGAGCTCCCCGCGATCGACCGGCTGAGCGGTGTGTAGGGTTCCATGATGTCCTCCCGGTTGTCTGGCCTGGTTTTCGTCCCGCCGCCTTTCAGTCCTCGCGTTCGGCCCAGGCCTTGAGAATATGGTGGGCGATGGCCATCGGGGGCGGGCAATAGAATTCGGGATGCTCACCGGCCAGCATTTCGCGCGCTTCTTCGCGCGAGATCCAGTAGGCCGCTTCCAGCTCGTCCTGCTCGGTGCGGATTTCCTCGCTCTCGGCCGGAAGGATCAGGCCGATCATCAGCGAGGAGGGAAACGGCCAGGGCTGGCAGAAAAGGTATTCGGCCCTTTCCGGGTCGGCGCGCACGCCGGCCTCTTCCTCCAATTCCCGGCAGGCGGCCTGCTCGACCGTTTCGCCCGGCTCGACATAACCCGCCAGGCAGGACAGGAAGCCGCCCGGCCAGCCATGCGAACGCCCGAGCAGGCACTGGTCACCGCGCACGGCCAGCATGATCGCCACGGGGTCCGTTCGCGGAAAGTGTTCAGCCTCGCAGTCCGGGCAGATACGCTTCCAGCCGGCCTCGACGATCTGGGTCTTCGACCCGCAATTGGCGCAGAATCCGTGCCGGCGGTGCCACTCGAAAAGGGAACGCGCGGTCGAGACGCAATTGGCCTCCAGTGGCGAAAGCACCTGAGCGGCCGCGCGCATATCCTCGAAATCTCCCAGTCCTTCCAGGATCGAGCCCGCCAGGGAAAAATCCGGCGGCAGGTCGCGTGCGAAGATCGGGGCGCCGTTGCGATCCTCGCCGAGAAACACGTCCGGCGCTTCGGGCACGAGCCGGAACGCTTCCGGGCCGAGCCAGACCAGCGGGCGCTGAGGACCGGACACCGAGTCGCCCGGCCGGGTCGCAAGCCCCGCCTGCCCCCCCTCGATCAGGGGCTCACCCGATCGCATGAGACAGACCAGAACATCCGGATCGCCGCGCGCAACGGCGATGTCGCGCGGGCTGATCCGGCGATGGGCCGCCCGCTCAATGGGCTTGATGGCAAGGGGTATGTCCTGGGAAGTTGTCATGGAGGGCCTTTCTTGAGGGCGTTCGCGAGCGCGCGATGCCGAGTATGGAGACTACAAACAGAAACCGGGTTGTCACCCCGCATCCGAGAGGCGATATACGCGTCAGGAGGCTGGCGGCGGACGGGCCGCTCGCCAATCGGGTCAGGTCCGGAAGGAAGCAGCCCTAACGAGTTTTCGCCCGGGTCGCTGTCCAGTCTCCGCCTTTATCGCATTTCCTCTCTCGCGCGTTGAAGGCGCGGCCGGCGGATCTAGCTGCGGTGTCATGTCAAATGTTCCAACAGCGTCAGCCTTCACGGTCTATTTTGACGGAGCCTGCCCGCTCTGCCGGCGAGAGATCGCGCTTTATCAAAACCGGCGCGGCGCCGACGAGATTGCGTGGGTCGACGTCTTACAGGCCACTGAAGACGATCTTGGCGGCCTGACCCGCGATCAGGCCCTGAAACGGTTCCATGTGCGTCAGAAGGATGGGCGGTTGCGCAGTGGCGCGGCGGCCTTTGCCGCGCTCTGGAAGGCATTGCCGGCTTTCCGTCCGGCCGGTTACATCCTCGCGGCGCCGCCCTTTGTCTGGCTGGCCGAAGGGCTATACCGGCTCTATCTTCCTGTCAGGCCGGGCGTTCAGCGCCTGATGGGCGCGCCAGCCGAATGCCGGCCCTGCCATGGCGACACGGAGGAGACAACACGACCATGATCCGCCAGATGACACTCGCCGCAGGGCTTGCGCTGATGTCGCCCGCCTGCAGCGCCGAACCGCCACCCTCCTCCGGAGCCGGAGCGCCAGGGGACCAGGAGACCACCGCCATGCTTTATGAAACCGAATTCACGACCATCACGGGCGACCCCTTGCCCTTCTCGCAGTTCCGGGGCCAGCCGGTGCTTGTCGTCAACACGGCCTCGCGCTGCGGTTATACCCCGCAATATGAGGGCCTTCAGGCGCTCTGGACGAAATACCGCGATGCGGGACTGGTCGTGCTCGGTGTGCCATCGAATGATTTCGGCGGCCAGGAACCCGGCAGCGAGGCTGAAGTCAAACAATTCTGCGAGATCAATTACGGCGTGGACTTTCCGCTGACCTCCAAGACCGCGGTCACCGGCACAGGGCGCCATCCCTTCTATGCCGGCGCGGAAGACGTCCTGGGCGAAGCGGCCCGGCCGAAATGGAATTTCCACAAGATTCTCATCGGACCGGACGGCCAGCCGGTCCGGGCCTTTCCCTCATCGGTCAAGCCGTCGGATGATGAACTGGTCAGCGAAATCGAGACTGCGCTGAAAGGCTGACCCTCCCGGCTCGCGATTTTCCCTGAAATCACCCTGCCGCGGCCGCAATCGCGCGCAGGATTTGCACATTCGTGCCGTTTTTCGCAGCGATCCTCCCCTCCAGTCGCTGATGAGAGAGAACGACGAAAACGAGGGGTCAGGAAATGAAAGCCGTTACTGCAAGTCTTGCCGCCGCTGCCATCGCGCTGCCCGCCCTGGCGGGCGCGCCGCACAAGCCGGAACCGCGCGAGCGCGTCGAATATGCCGATCTCAGCTGCCAGGCGGAAACGCTCAATGTCTATTTCCCCGCCAGTGAGAGCCGCCTGACACCTGCCGCCGCCGAATCCCTGGACGTCTTCGCCGCGCGCCTGAGGGGCTGCGACATTACAGGTATCGACATGCAGATTGGCGCCGGCGATGCGGCCCGTCTCGACGATGGCGCCGCGCTGGCACGGGCGCGCCGCGCCGCCGTCTTTGACGCGCTCGCCGAAGCGGGCCTTCCGCTGCGCCCCGCGATGCGAGGCAGCGAGTCTGAAATCACCTTCGCCGCCAGCCCCGAAGGCCGCGCCCTGCCGCGCTCGCGCCGCACGGTGATCGATTTTTCCCTGCGCCCGGCCGCCATCGGCTGAGCGCCTCACCGGTTCCTCCCGGAACACGCGCTCCAACCCACTGTCCGCCGGAGCGCGTGCTGGCCTGCCCCGCCAAGAGCCCCTGCAGAATGCAGACGGCTGGCGGGGCCCTTTTTTCCGCTCAGTCGAAAAAGGACAGGACCAGCCCGGCCAGGGTAAAGCTCGCCAGGGTGTGTCCGCCATGAATGGCGAGAAGGCTGAGCGAATGCCAGGGCGAGTAGACCAGCGTAAAGCCCATCAGCGGCAGGCCGATGAGCCCCCCGATCACCAGGCTGAACAGGATGGACGGCCCCGGCCCGGCCACATCGGCGCGCTTGATCAGCCAGCCGATCCCGAAGGACAGCACGAGCGCGATGACGCCGCCGGCAATCGTCCAGGCCGAGGCCCGGCCTTCATTCTCGGCCATCTCGAATCGCTGGCCCGCCATCCAGGCCTCATCGAAGATCCATCCGTACCAGACGAAACCCAGCGCCCAGACGGCCAGCGCCGCCAGCAGCACGCCGAGGAGATTGACACCGCCCAGCCTTGGCATTGCATGACCCTCCGCTTGTTTTCTTTCCGGCGCGACCATCCTATGACAGGCGCGCATGTTCGTCACCGCGCCGAACATGGCCTGAAACCAAGCCCCATGGGAAGCCTTCATGCCTGCCAGAGCCAAACGCATTCTGATCACTTCCGCCCTGCCCTATATCAACGGGGTCAAGCATCTGGGCAATCTCGCCGGCTCGATGCTGCCGGCGGACGTGCATGCACGGGCCATGCGGCTGATGGGCCATGAGGTGCTGTATATCTGCGCGACGGACGAGCACGGCACCCCGGCCGAACTGGCCGCCGGGAAGGCCGGGCAGGATGTGCGCGCCTATTGCGACGAACAGCATGATATCCAGCGCGCGGCGGGTGAGGGGTTCGCCCTGTCCTATGACTTTTTCGGCCGCTCCTCCTCACCCGAGAACGCCGCCCTCACCCAGCATTTCGCCCATGTGCTCGAGGAAAACGGGCTGATCGAGGAACGCACCTCGCGGCAGGTCTATTCGCTCGCCGATGGCCGGTTCCTGCCGGACCGCTATGTCGAGGGCACCTGTCCGCACTGCGGTTACGAGAAGGCGCGCGGCGACCAGTGCGACAATTGCGGGCGCCTGCTCGACCCGGTGGACCTGAAGGACCCCTATTCGGCCGTTTCAGGCTCCAGCGATATCGAGATCCGCGACACCACCCATCTGTTCCTGCTGCAATCGCAGATGCAGGAGGATATCCGCGGCTGGGTCGAAGCCTCGGATGACTGGCCGCAACTGGCGAAATCCATCGCGCTGAAATGGCTGGACGAGGGGCTGCGTGACCGGGCGATCACGCGCGACCTTTCCTGGGGCGTGCCGGTGACCCTGCCCGACGGCTCCATACGGCCGGGCTTCGAGGACAAGGTCTTCTATGTCTGGTTCGATGCGCCCATTGAGTATATCGGCGCGACGCAGGAATGGGCGCATTCAACCGGCGCGGACTGGCAGCGCTGGTGGCGCACCGATGCGGGCGCCGAAGACGTCGAATATGTCCAGTTCATGGGCAAGGACAATGTTGCCTTCCACACCGTCTCCTTCCCCGTGACGATCCGCGGCTCGAAGGAGCCGTGGAAACTCGTCGACAAGCTGAAAGCCTTCAACTGGGTGACCTGGTATGGCGGGAAATTCTCCACCAGCGAGAATCGCGGCGTGTTCATGGATCAGGCGCTCGACCTGCTGCCGGCCGATTACTGGCGCTGGTATCTCACCGCGAATGCGCCGGAGGGCTCTGACGCGGCCTTCACATGGGAAGGCTTCCAGTCGGCCGTGAATTCCGACCTGGCGAATGTGCTCGGCAATTTCGTCAACCGGATCACGAAATACTGCGCCTCGAAATTCGACGGTCAGGTGCCGGGCGGCGGCGCGCCGGGCGAGGCGGAAGCCTGGATGGCCGGCGAGCTGGAGACGCGCCTGGCCGCGCTCACCGCCCATCACGAGAACATGGAGTTCCGCAAGGCCGCCGCCGAGACGCGCGCGATCTGGGCGGCCGGCAATGAATATCTCACAAGGGCCGAGCCCTGGGTGAAGTACAAGAGCGATGTCGACGCCGCCGCCATCGGCGTGCGCACGGGGCTCAATCTCGCCGCCGTGTTCGCCATCATCGCCGCCCCGATCATCCCCGACACGGCCGCGCGCATCCTCGACGCGCTCGGCGTGCCGCAAGACAATCGCCGCTGGCCGGACGCGGCCGACAAGACCCTCATGGACGCCCTGCCCCACGGCCACGAAATCACCCCGCCGGACGTGCTCTTCTCAAAGATCGAGGACAGCCAGGTCGCCGAATGGACCGACCGCTTCGGCGGCGGGGAGGATTAGGGGGGGCTGCTGAAGCCCGGGCTTCGCACGGAAAGGGAAATCCGGGCCCGTAAACGCAGTTGCAGACTCTGGCCTTGCCCCAAGGATTGATACGGCGCGCATCATGGGCCGTTTCCAGATGCGGTGTATCTGTTACACTGGTGTGGAGCCCGGGAGGAAACGGCAATGGCGAAATTGAAGGTGAACGGTGAGCGTGTCGAGATCGAGGTCGATGACGATACGCCCCTGCTCTGGGTGCTGCGCGAGCAGATGGGCCTGACAGGGACGAAATATGGTTGCGGGATCGCCCAGTGCGGAACCTGCACGGTGCATGTTGACGGAATGGCGGTGCGCTCATGCACCTATCCTGTCGGCGCGCTGACCGGCGAGGAAGAGATCACCACGATCGAGGGCCTGTCGGAGGATGCCGGCCATCCGGTGCAGGAAGCCTGGGCCGAGCTCGACATTCCCCAGTGCGGTTATTGCCAGCCGGGCATGATCATGGCGGTGGCCGGCCTGCTCAACACCACGCCCGAGCCGAGTGACGCCGATATCGACGCGCAGATCACCAATATCTGCCGCTGCGGCACGCTGGCCCGCGTGCGCAAGGGCATTCATCTTGCCGCCAAGAAAGCATGAGGGGGCGACCAATGGCTGACACGATCAATTTCTCGCGCCGGGGCTTCATTGTCGCCACCGGCAGCACGGGCCTCACCATCGGCATTCTCGCCGCCTGTGGCGGGCCGCAGGAGCCGGCCGAAACGGCCGATAGCGCGCCGGACCGTGGTGACGCACCGCCGCCGCCGGAGGTGAATGCCTGGGTGCATGTCGGCAATGACGACATCGTCACCATTCGCATCGCCCGTTCGGAGATGGGACAGGGCACGCTGACCGGCCTGGCCCAGCTCGTTGCTGACGAGATGGATGCCGACTGGGACAAGGTGCGCACCGAATATCCCACGCCCGGCGAGAATCTGCGCCGTGAGCGCGTCTGGGGCGATTTCTCGACCGGCGGGAGCCGTGGCATCCGCAACTCCCAGGATTATGTCCGCGAAGGCGGAGCGGCGGCCAAGGCCATGCTGATCGAGGCGGCGGCCGGTGAGTGGGGCGTGGCCCCGCAGGATTGCAGCTCTCGCAAGAGC
>JAAANZ010000060.1 GCA_009909065.1 Alphaproteobacteria bacterium
GCACGGAGCGGGACGGGCGGCGCGCCGGGTCGTCGAGCGCGCGCGCGAACAGGTCGGCGCAGCCATCGGCTCGCGCGCAGAGGATGTCACTTTCACCTCGGGCGGGACGGAGGCCAATGCTCTCGCCCTGCACGGCACGGTGGCAGCGCTTGGCGGCGAGGCGACGCTTCTGGTCTCGGCGCTGGAACATGACGCGGTCACCCAGAATGCCGGGATATGCGGTGTTCCGGTCGAGACGGTCTATGCCGGCAGCGATGGCCGCATGTCCCTGGAAAGCCTCGAAGACAGGCTGGCCGCCTGGGATCATGCCAAAAAGGGCACGCCCATCCTTGCACTGATGCTCGCCAACAATGAGACCGGCGTGATCCAGCCCGTGGCCGAGGCGGCGGCCCGGATTCGCGAGGTGGGCGGGCTGACGCATTGCGACGCGGTCCAGGGGCTGGGCAAGCTCGCCATGTCGGTGGCCATGCTGGGCGTTGACTACCTTGCCCTGTCGGCCCACAAGGCCGGCGGTCCACAGGGTGCAGGCGCGCTCTGGCACCGGCCGGGCGCACCGCTGAAACCGGTGCTCATGGGCGGCGGGCAGGAGCGCAGCCTGCGTTCGGGTACCGAGAATGTCGCCGGCATAGCCGGCTTCGGCGCGGCGGCAGAGGCCAGCCTGCGTGACCTGAAAACCCATGAAGCGCTGGGCGTGCACCGTGACGGGCTGGAAGCGCGGCTGAAATCCGAAGCCGGCATTTCGGTGATGGGCGAGGGCGCCCCGCGCCTTGCCGGAACGTCCTGTTTTGCCCTGGAGGGGTTCCGGGCCGAGACACAGGTCATGGCCATGGACCTCGAGGGGGTCGCCGTCTCGTCCGGGGCGGCGTGTTCTTCGGGAAAGGTGAAGCGATCACGTGTTCTCGGCGCCATGGGCGTGTCCGACACCCTTGCAGAATGCGCGATACGCACCAGCTTTGGATGGACAACGCGGGCGGAGGATTTCGACGCCACCGCCGAGGCTTGGCTCAAGGCCGCCCGCCGCACGACACTGAAGGAGAGCGCCTGACATGGCCGACGACATCCGCGTGAAAGAGAGCATCGAGGAGAGCACCGTCGAGGCTGCGCGCGCCCTGGAATCGCAGAATTATTCAGCCGGCTTCTCCACCGATATCGAACAGGACATGGCGCCGCTGGGCCTCAGCGAGGATATCGTCCGCTTCATCTCTGAGAAGAAGGACGAGCCGCAATGGATGCTGGACTGGCGCCTGAAAGCCTATCAGCGCTGGCTGACGATGAGCGAGCCGACCTGGGCGAAGGTCAGCTATCCGGTGATCGATTACCAGTCCTATCATTATTACGCCGCGCCGAAGCGGGGGGCGAAATATGAATCGCTCGACGATGTGCCCAAGGAGATCCTCGAGACTTATGAGAAGCTCGGCATCCCCCTGCGCGAGGCCGAGGTTCTGCTCGGCGTCGAAGGCGCGGCCGATACGGCGGCCGAGGCGCGTGAAGGCCCTAAAGTGGCCGTGGACGCCGTCTTCGACAGTGTCTCCGTGGCGACCACATTCCGCAAGGAACTGGAAAAGGCCGGCGTGATCTTCATGTCGATCTCCGAAGCCGTTCAGGAACATCCCGAACTGGTGCGCAAATATCTCGGCTCGGTCGTGCCCATCACGGACAATTTCTTCGCCACGCTGAATGCAGCGGTCTTCTCTGACGGGACCTTCGTCTACATCCCGCCGGGGGTGCGCTGCCCGATGGAGCTTTCGACCTATTTCCGCATGAATGCCGAGAATACCGGCCAGTTCGAGCGCACACTGATCATCGCGGACAAGGGCTCCTACGTCTCCTATCTCGAAGGATGCACGGCGCCGATGCGCGACGAGAATCAGCTGCATGCCGCAGTGGTCGAACTGGTCGCTCTGGAAGATGCCGAGATCAAGTATTCCACCGTCCAGAACTGGTGGCCGGGCGATGAAGAGGGCAATGGCGGCATCTACAATTTCGTCACCAAGCGCGGCGATTGCCGCGAGGCACGCGCGAAGATTTCCTGGACGCAGGTCGAGACCGGCTCGGCGATCACCTGGAAATATCCCAGCTGCATCCTGCGCGGCGATGACACAGTGGGCGAGTTCTACTCCATCGCGGTGACGAATGGCCGTCAGCAGGCCGACACCGGCACAAAGATGATCCATCTCGGCAAGCGCACGAAGAGCCGGATCATCGCCAAGGGCATCAGCGCCGGCAAATCCGACAGCACCTATCGAGGTCTGGTCTCGATCAACAAGAATGCCAGCACGGCGCGTAATTTCACCCAGTGCGATTCGCTGCTGATCGGGGGCGATTGCGGCGCCCACACCGTGCCCTATGTCGAGAACCGGCGCACGGACGCTCAACTTGAGCATGAGGCAACCACGACCAAGCTGTCGGAAGACCAGCTCTTCTATGCGCGCCAGCGCGGCCTCGATGAGGAGGAAGCCGTTGCGCTTCTCGTCAACGGTTTCGTGAGAGAGGTCCTGCAGGAACTGCCCATGGAATTCGCGGTCGAGGCGCAAAGCCTCCTGAAGGTCAGCCTTGAGGGCAGTGTGGGGTAGGCCCCGCATCCGGCCGGGATACGCCATTCTCTCACGGCCGGTTTATCTCTGGGAGGGCCTTCTCGATCGGATTGGGATCGGGCGAGTAAAGCGGCAGGAACCAGACCCCTGAACCCGACTGGCGGATGGGGCCGCGGGTATTCCTACCCGTGCGGCTGGCGAGCTTGCCCAGGATCAAGATGTCGCCCGGACGGGGGATCTCCAAGTGGGCCGGCTCGACACAGGTGAGCAAGGCCTCGCCCTGAATCGGCCCGTCAAACACGCAAGAGGTGGGCATCCCTTCAGCCCGAAGAGCGCCCAGGGGGCATTGTGCGCCAATGGCCATGTGGGACATTCCCCTTCAGACGCGTTCCGCGCCGCGAACCTCCCCGGACCAGGTCCATGTGGGTCTTGAGCCAGGTTTCATCGATCAACACCCGTCTTTCGGGATCGAGGCTGGCCTGCATCCGCAGCCCGCGTCTGCGGGCCATATCCGGGCGGGCCCGTTCACCGGCCAGAAGCGTTTTTTCAACTGGGCCCCTCGGCCTTCAGGAACCGCTGGACCGCATCGCGACCGACATGAACACCGCGTGCGGCCAGCAGGTCCCGCAGCCTGCTCAAGGTCAGATGCGGGGTTTTCTCGATGCCGGCGCGAATAAAAGCCAAGTACGGTGCGAGCAGAAACGGGCGATGCCCGCCCGTCTCGCCCGGGGCGAAGTTAGCGTTGGCAGCCTGAAGGCCTGCCCACTTCACCACTGTCGTGGGAGCAATAGAAAAACGGGTCCCCGACACTGCGGCGCACTGATGGTCTACTGAACCTCGGTCAGGCGCAGATACGGACGGATTTCTTCCCAGCCTTGCGGAAACTGGCCCTCGGCTTGCGCATCTGTCACCGAGGGGGGGATGATCACCTTTTCACCCGGCAGCCAGTCGGCCGGCGTCGCGATCATGTGGCGGTCGCTCGACTGAAGGGCATCAATCACACGCAGGATTTCGTCGAAATTGCGTCCCACGCTCATGGGATAGGTCATTGTCAGGCGAATCTTCCTGTCGGGGTCGATGATGAAAACCGAGCGCACGGCCGCCGTCTCGCTCTCGCCCGGATGGATCATGTCATAGAGCTGGGCAACCTTGTGGTGTGCATCGGCGAGGATCGGAAACTGAAGGTCGCAATTCTGGGTGTCGTTGACATCCTCGATCCATTTCACATGCTCTTCCACCGTGTCGGTCGACAGGCCGAGCGGCTTGGTATTGCGTTTCTCGAACTGCGCCGCCAGTTGCGCCGTGCGACCCATCTCGGTCGTGCAGACCGGGGTGAAATCGGCCGGGTGGCTGAAGAAGAAGACCCAGCTGTCGCCGGCCCAGTCATACAACGTGATCTCGCCTTTCTGGGAGGCGATGGTGAAATTCGGGGCGGTGTCGCCGATCCTGAGTGACATTCTCTTTGTCTCCTTTGTCGTTGAGCGCCTGATGCGCATCAGTGGGGCGCGGCAGACCTGGCTTGCGCGCGCGGATTTTAAGTATCATTCAACGTGATACTTTTGAAATGAAACTTTCCGATGGGCGCCATTGGCCCGGCTTATGGTTCGCGAAGTGGCATCGATCATCGCACTGGGACGCAAGGAAGCTCGATCGTCGCTGTTGTCGATCGAAACCGGGGTTCGATTGCATGGACGATCACCAGAAGACTGCGTCCTTTTCCTGCGGCCCAGCGTTCAAGGTTTCCTGCGAGTTTGTCGGCCAGTTCCGTATCCAGTCCGGCCAGCGGCTCATCGAGTATCAGAAGTCGCGGATCGGCAATCAGGGCCCGAGCGATGGCGAGCCTGCGGAGCTCTCCCCCGGAAAAGGGATAGTCTCCCTCGGCAAATACGGTTTCAAGACCTCCCGGGGCCGCGTTCACGAAATCTTCCGCGCAAGCGGTCTTCAGAGCCCTTGCAATCTCCTGATCCCCGGCGAGCGGATTTGCCAGCCTCAGTTGGTCGATGAGCCGGCCCGGCAGAAAGGCGGGCAATTGCGGCGTATAGGCGACGTGCTCCAATATGTTGGCCATTCGAATCCTGCCGGCCGGAACGCCGCGGTAAGTCAGCTGGCCGCCCGACATGGGTTGCAGGCGCATCAAAGTCTCGGCAAGTGTTGTCTTGCCACTTCCAGAGCGACCGACGAGCTGGACCAGATCGCCAGCCTCGATCCGGAAGCAGAGGGGACCAATGGGGTCGGCGCCAGCTGCCGGGGCGACCATCAGGTTCTCGGCGACGACCGGAAACACACCTGCCAGCGGCTCGGCGTCTTCAGCCGGCGGGTTCCAGTCGGCATCGGGTTGAGCGATCCGGCCTGCCAGCCGGCTTGCGGCCTGCTCGGAATCACTGGCTGAGCTGAGCACTGAAACCATCGACGCAGCCGCATCGAGCGCTGCGATGACAGCCAAGGCTGCCGCCACGCTGAGCGCCATGTCCGCTTGCCCGATGACGCCACGCCAGATCAGGAACAGCGCAGCAAGCGCGCCGGCAAACCCGGTCAGAACGGAAGCACGCTGGAAGCGGATCTCGTTTCGCGCATCCGCCGCGAGCGCCGCCTCAAGCCGGTCCCGCGCGCGACCAGCCGCCGGCCCCACAGCATCCAACGTATCAAGTTCCACCACATTTTCGACCAGACGCGCGGTCTCCTCGCGGGCAGACCGCAAGAGCCCGGCTGACACTGCAGTGTCCGCCCGGTTCGCACGCACCATCCGCCAAGGTAGCACGCCGCCCGCGAAAAGGACCGCGCAAAGGGCGACCAGCCCGCCGAGCAGGTCCGCGGCAAAGGCGAAACCAAGCGCGACCGCTGCGCTGGCGGCAATCGCGAAAAGCGGACTGATTACCCTAAGAAACCCCGCCTCAGTGGCATCGACATCATCGGTGATGGCTGACAGGTCCGCTGCTGCCATCGGTGCGAATCCGCGACGGCTGCGCGCCGCGGCGGCAAAGAGCTGCGGGCGCAGCCGGGCCGACAAACCCAGCGTGGCATCATGGCCGACAAGCTGTTCGCCATATCGTGCCAGCACTCTTGCAAAGGCGCTCGCGCGCACACCCGCGCTGGGATAAAGATGGTTGAAGGCGTGACCTCCACCCGATAGCCCCGCCAGCGCGGCCGCGGTGAGGAACCAACCCGACAGGCCGAGCAGGATCACCCCCGATGCCCCCGCTGCGGCTGACAGGATCAGCGCAAGCATCAGGCGCCCTTTGGCGGGCCGGCCGAGGAGGCGCCAGAGCTCAAGCATCGACAATCTCCGCTGGCCCGGTGGTCAGGGCAAAACACGTGTCGGCGGCGGCCTTCAATTCAGGGGAATGGGTCGCGAGCAATACGGTCCGGCCGGGTGCGATGCCACGTAACAGGGCCATGAACTCTCCCTCGGCTGCCGCGTCGAGATGGGCTGCCGGCTCGTCAAGCAGAAGCAGAGGCGCCTGCCGCAGAAGGGCGCGCGCGAGGGCCACCCGCTGGCGCTGGCCACCTGAGAGGCCCGCACCGAAGCGGCCCAGGTGACGCGCCAGCTCATCTGATTGTCGTCCTGCATCATCGATCAGACCGGCCGTGAGGGCCGCCCGCGCAACGGCTTCCCGCGACGCGCCCGGAGATGCAATGGAGATATTTTCAGTGATTGTGCCTTCCATCAGCCAAGGCGCCTGACCGATATAAGCAGCGCTGTCGGCAAGGCTCTCGGCCCCCTGAAAGCAGTCTCCATCCACACAAATCCGGCCCGCCAGTGGCCGGACATGGCCGAGAAGCGCCAGCAAGGCAGTTGACTTGCCGCTGCCGGACGGGCCGGTCAGCACGGTGATTTCGCCCGGTCGGGCGGTGAAGCTGAGTTCCTCGATTCCGATCGTGCCATCCGGCCATTCCAGGCAGACCTTGTCGAATATGATCAGGGGCGCCTGCTCAAGCCACGCGCGGCGCGTCGCCAGAACAGGCCTGTGCGAAAGCCATCCAGCCAGGAAGCCGGCGGCGGCCGCCGCGTCAGTGCGGTCATGATGCAGGCTCGACAGCCGCCGGATCGGTGCGAAGAACTCCGGCGCCAGGAGAAGCGCGGCGAGGCCTTCGCTCAGTGTCAACGTTTCTCCGGTGGCAAACGGGAAAATCCCCAGGAGCTTGAAACCGACATAAACGGCGACCAGGGCGATCGACACGGAGGTGAAGAACTCCAGCACCGCGGTCGACAGGAAAGCCACACGCAGGATCGCCAGGGTGCGCTCGCGCAGGGCCTGCGAGCGCGCAGCGATCTCTTCGCTTTGCCGGCCAACCGCGCGGAATGAACGGATCAGTCCGGACTGGGCGGCGCGTGACTGGAAATCGCCCGACAATTGGTCGAGCGCAGATTGCTGCGCGCGGGCCTGCGCGGCTGTTCCACTGGCGGTCAGCCAGATGAAGACCGGGAGCACCATCACCGAGACCAGCAAAAGTGCGGCAGCAAGCCAGGATTGCGTGGCAACCGCGAGAAGAACAAGGACAGGGCCGGCAACCGACAGCCGGATACCCGGCTGCCAGCGCGCGGCATGGCCGTGAAGCTGGCCGGTGCGGTCGATGATCTGGCTGGTGCGCGCGCCATGTGTGTCGCCGCTCAGCCAGCCTGGCCCGCGTTCGGCCACGCCGCGGAGAATTTCCGCGCGTGCCTGAGAGACCATCAGCCGACCCGCCAAGCTTAACTGGCCCTCTGCGAACCAGCCCGAGACCGCACGAGCGAAAGCGCCGAAAAGGGCGATCAGGAGGCCGTGATGGGCTGTGTTTCCGCTGGCTGCGCCGCCCACCAGGGTCGCGACACCGAATGCCATGGCGATCCAGCCGCCAATACCGGTCAGTTGCAGGACGAGACCATAGTGCATGGCGCGGCGGGCCGGGCGAGCCCAGCGCCGCAGCGCCTCGCGTCCCGAATTGTCCTTCGAACCAGCCGCTGTTCCTGTCATGAGCGTGAATTGGGGGTTTTAAGTGTGATTATATATGCGACTTTTTGTGCAATCGAATCTGCCGGAGCCCACCGATACCTAACAGGCGACCCGCTTCGACCGGACCGACGGATCAGGAGACCTCATCATGCCCGACCTTCTCGTCGCCGATCTTTCGCGCTGGCAGTTTGCGCTGACGGCCATGTACCACTTTCTTTTCGTCCCGCTGACGCTGGGCCTGTCGATGATGCTTGTCATCATGGAAGGCGCCTATGTCATGACCGGCAAGGAAGTCTGGAAGAAGATCACCAAATTCTGGGCGACCTTGTTCGGGATCAATTTCGTCCTCGGTGTCGCGACGGGCATCACCATGGAGTTCGAGTTCGGCACCAACTGGGCCTATTACTCGCATTATGTCGGCGACATCTTTGGTGCGCCGCTCGCGATTGAAGGACTGATGGCCTTCTTTCTCGAAGCGACCATGGTCGGGCTGATGTTCTTTGGCTGGGACAAGCTCTCGCGACCAGCCCACTGGATGGTCACCTTCCTTGTCGCCCTGGGATCGAACCTGTCTGCACTGTGGATCCTGATCGCCAATGGCTGGATGCAGCATCCTGTCGGATCGGCGTTCAATCCGGAAACCATGCGGATGGAAGTCAACAATTTCATGGAGGTGTTGTTCAATCCGGTCGCGCAGGCCAAATTCGTTCACACTGTGTCGGCCGGCTATGTCACCGCAGCGGCTTTCGTGCTCGCGGTGTCGGCCTGGTACCTGTTGAGGGGACGCCATGTCGGCCTGGCCAAGCGCTCGATCATGGTTGCCTCTTCATTCGGTATCTTGTCGGCCGCCTCCGTCATCGTGCTCGGCGATGAGAGCGGGTATATCGACGGTGAAAACCAGAAGTTCAAACTCGCCGCCATGGAAGCAATGTGGGAGACCGAAGAGGCTCCGGCTTCCTTTACCCTGGTCGGCTGGCCGGACCGAGAAGCGCGCGAGACCCATTTCGCGGTCGAAATTCCCTATGTCCTCGGGCTGATCGCCACACGTTCGCTGGACAAGGAAGTTGAAGGGATCGAAGACCTTGTCGATCAGGCGCGCGCAAGGATTGTCAATGGGATCGCAGCTTATGACGCGCTGCAGCGCATTCGAGAGAACCCGGATGACGCGGCTGCACAGGAGGCCTTTGCGGCCACGCGCACCGATCTCGGCCATGGCCTCCTGCTGACGCGCTATGTCGAGGACCCCCGCGACGCAACACAGGCCCATATTGAAGCTGCCGCTGACGGTCTCGTTCCGAATGTGGCCCTCACTTTCTGGGGCTTCCGGTTCATGGTTGGTATCGGGTTCCTGTTTCTCGCCATCTTCGCGCTCGGCTTCTATTTCATGAATATCCGGCGCAATATCCCGAAATGGTATCTGCGCGGCGCCGTCCTCGCGGCCCCGCTTCCCTGGATCGCTGCGGAATTCGGCTGGATCGTCGCCGAAGTCGGCCGCCAGCCATGGATCATTGATGGGGTCCTGCCGACGCATCTGGGTGTGTCCAGCCTCTCGGCAGCACAGGTCATCACGACAATGGTCGGTTTCACGGCGATTTATGGCCTGCTGCTCTTCATCGAGATGAAGCTGATGCTGCGGGCCATCCGGCTCGGCCCGGGCGGCGGCGCCGTTGTCCCGCTAGACGGTGGCGGAATCTCCGATGCGATCGGTATCGCCCGTCCGGCCGCGCCCCACGCAGACCCGTTCGACAAATAGGAGCCGCAAAATGGAAATCCCTCTCGATTTCGGCACGCTCAAAGTCATCTGGTGGGGGCTTCTGGGCATCCTCCTGCTCGGCTTCGCCCTGACCGACGGCTACGATCTCGGTGTCGCCTCGCTCCTGCCATTTGTCGCGCGCAGGGATGAGGAGCGCCGTCTCGTCATCAATTCCATCGGACCGATGTGGGAAGGCCACCAGGTCTGGTTCATCCTCGGCGGGGGCGCCATCTTCGCCGCCTGGCCGCTGGTCTATGCCGTCAGCTTTTCCGGCTTTTATATCGCCATGTTCGTCGTGCTTGCGGCCCTGATTCTGCGACCTGTCGGGTTCAAGTACCGCTCGAAACTGGAAGACAGGGCCTGGCGTTCACGCTGGGACTGGGCGCTGTTCATCGGCGGTTTCGTCCCGGCACTGATCTTCGGTGTCGCTGTCGGCAATGCCATGCTTGGGGTCCCCTTTCAGCTCGACCCCACGATGCGCATGAGCTATGAGGGCGGCCTCTTCACGGGATTCATAGCTCTTTTGCGCCCCTTCGCACTGGTCGCCGGCCTGCTTTCGGTCAGCATGCTGGTCATGCACGGCGCCGGCTGGCTGGTCATCAAGCTCGAAAAGGGGATTGTGCGCGACCGGGCAGCGGCGCTCGGCGCCTGGGCGGCGCTTGCGAGCTTGGTTCTTTTCGCCGCTGGAGGCGTCCTGCTCTATCTGAATGTCGATGGCTACACGATCACCAGCGAAGTGGACATGCAGGCGCTGCCGAACCCGCTGCGCAAGGAGGTCGAGATCGTTCCAGCCGGATGGCTTGCCAATTATGGCCGCTTTCCCTGGATGCTGATCGCCCCGGCGCTCGGCCTTGCCGGCCCGCTCGTCGCCTTCTTCGCCCTGCGCGCGCGCTCCGAAATGGCGATGGTGGGATCGGCCGCGGGCGTGAGCGGGGTCATCCTTTCGGTCGGCGCCTCGATGTTTCCCTTTATCCTGCCAAGCTCCCTCGACCCGCAGTCCAGCCTGACCGTATGGGACAGCTCGTCGAGCCATTTCACATTGTTCTTCATGCTCGTCATGGTCACAATCTTCGTCCCGATGATCCTCTACTACACGGCCTGGGTCTACAAGGTGCTCTGGGGACGGGTCACGACCGAGGAAGCCACCGGTGCCGACGGCGGGCACGCCTACTGATCAAGGAGACCCAACCATGTGGTATTTCGCCTGGATTCTCGGCCTCGGGCTCGCGCTGACCTTTGGCATCCTGAACGCGCTCTGGAACGAGTTTTCCGAAGAAGCCCGGGCCTGCGACGATGTCGATTGCGATCCTGTCGCGAATGCTGAAAGGATCGCCGATCATGGCTGATTGCAAGGGATTCTGCTGTCAGGGCACTGTCGCCTTCCGGGAAAACCCGGCCTTGCCCGATGCGGTTTGTCATGCCCTCGCCGCGGCGCTGGCCGATGAACGCAAGGCATGGCGGAACTACACACTCATCCTGGATCGGTTCCCCGGTGCGCGCCCCTTCGTGAACATCGTGAAAGCAGAAGCCCGGCACATCGCGGCGCTGTTGCGGGTCTATGAGCGCCATGGTTTGACACCGCCGCCCGACGAGACCGAATGCGACAGCCTCGCCAGCAACGCAACGCTCGAAACGCTTTGCCGGGTCGCGGCGGAAGCCGAGATCGAGAATGTCCGGCTTTTCGATGAGGCTCTCTTGCCGGCCGTGGCGGACTATCCCGATATTGCCGCAGTGTTTGGCCGACTCCGGGACGCCTCGGAATGGCGCCACCTTCCGGCCTTCCAGCGATGTGCGCAAGGCGCGCCTCGCCGTGGACCCGAATGCGGTCAGGCAAAAGGCGGGCGAAATGGACGGCCAGACAGGGATCCGCGATGACAATGCGTTTCAGCCTGCCGTTTCTGACACTTCTGCTCGGGCTTCTCATCGGAGCGGCCGGGTTTGCCTGGCTCGACACCGGGCGGATTGCGGCGCCGGGCGAGGACCCGCGTCTTGCAATACGTCTGACGCCCGACGAACGCGCCCATGTGCGCGGTGAGATGCTGGAATTCCTGAACGGCGTGGCGGTCATCAGTGACGCCGCCCTTGCCGGCGACCGTGAGACGATTGCCGAAACAGCTGACGCGCTGAAGCGCGGCGACGGCGGCGGCCAGGCGATACGACAAAAGGTGCCCGAGGGGTTTCGTCTGATGAGCCGCGATCTGAGGCAGGGATTTGCAGGCATTTCCGAAATGGCCGCAACGGCCGACATGGAAAGCATCCAGCGCGCCACAGCCGAGACCCTCCACCGCTGCGCGGCGTGTCATGGCAGCTATCGGGTCATTCCACAGTCTCGCCGTCCAGCCGGCTTAGCAACGCCGCCGGATGGCTGACGAGGTCTGCGAGCGTGACCTTGTCCAGTTCCGCAAAAAAGGCTTTCAGTCCGGCCGCGAACAGGACACTGAGCTTGCATACGCCGATCAGCGGGCAGGTATTCTTGCTGTCATTGAAACACTCGACGAATTCATCGAGTTCTTCGGTGTGACGCACCACGTCGCCGACAATGATAGCCTCCGGCGATTTGCCAAGGCGGATACCGCCCGTGCGCCCGCGCACATTTTCCAGATAGCCGAGCTGCCCGAGCTGACGGGTCGCCTTGAGCAGATGGGCGCGGGAAATGCCATAGGCCTGCGATATGTCCTGGACCCTGACCAGCTTGTCGGGATGCAGGGCGCAGTACATGAGAATGCGCAGGGCATAATTCGTGTAGGATGTCAGGCGCATTCCCGCACTCTAGTGACGCGAGCGGATGCGCTCAACAAAAAAGCATCCTGACAGGAGACACTTTCAGGCAAGCCGGGCCGGTTTTTCAGGATATCAGCTGCGGCGTGAGCGGTGGAATGGTCCGCGATGAAAGGCTCGGACGCGGTGAACTGATCCGGCAATTCACGCGCCAGGCTCTTTACGCGCCACGTCACCACCCTCGAGCGTTGGGACCGAATCCCAGAAGTGCGAATGTTTCGCATTTACATTTGCAAATTGGGTTGTTATGGGCCGGAAAACGACAGCGAGCCCGGCCGGCCTGCCTGTCATGCCGATGACGAAACACGAGGAAAAAATGTTCAAGTTCAATTGCCTGGCGGTGAGTTGCGGAGCCTTGATGCTTTCAGGTGCAGCGGCGCAGGAGGCCCCGTCCGAGGAAAACGAAGACGGCGAAGCGCGCCAGGAAACGATCATCGTCACCGGCCGTGCCGCCGAGCTTTATCGCGTCAACGAGACATCGACGGGTAAGCTGCCGGCCGAGCCGCTCTCTTCCAGCCTCAATATCGCGGTCATCACCGATGAGCTGATCGAGGACCAGGGCGCCAGGACTTCCCAGGACCTTTACCGCAACCTCTCCGGCGTCACCGTGTTCAGTTATGCCGGCGTGACGGCGCGCGGCTTTCGCCAGGAAGAGATCTTCTTCGACGGCCTGCGCGGCGACCCGTATGCCGGCTTTTCGGTGCCGCAGCTTTTCAATGTCGAGCGGCTGGAGTTTCTCAAGGGACCGGCCGGTATGCTTTACGGCCCCGGCGCGCCAGGGGGGTTGTTCAATTATATCACCAAGAAGCCTTCGGAAGAATTCGATGCACTTGGCTCGGTCATGATTGGGTCGGAGGCGCGCTACGGCGCATCGCTTGAGATGACCGGCGCGGTTACCGAGGGCGGCCCCGCCGGGCGGCTCGGACTTTTCTATGAAGACCAGAACACGCCTCGGCGCAATGCTGGCAGCGAGATCTTCATCGGCGATGCCGGGCTGGGCTTCGATTTCGGCTTTGCCGACCTCACCCTGCAAGTCTCCCACTATGACCAGGACCTGGCCGCAAACCGCCTGCGCGGTGTTCCCGTTGATGAACTCGGCAATTTCATCACTGACCGGCGGTGGAATCACAATGAACCGGATGATTTCCTCCGACTGAGCTCGACCGTGTATCAGGCGCAGCTGGACGGGGAACTGCTTGACGGGCTGACCTGGGACGCCGGCATCCGTTTCAACGACCGAGAGGAAACCCAGCAATATCACGAGCCCCGCGGGCTTTTCCCGCGCCAGGATGCTTCGGGCAATTTCCTCGATCCCGATCGCAACATCGTCGCCAACCCGGCCGATGCGGAAACGGTGATGGTGCGCGAGTATCGCGATCAGTTGCGTGACGGCGAAAGTCTCTCGGTCGGCGCCAATGCGGTCTGGTCGGCCGAGATCGGCGGTTTCGCGAATCGGATCCTGTTTGGCACGGATTATTATACCGACGAGGACACGCTCTTCTATGACCGCGCGCGCGGCGACAATGTCTCCCGCCCGGCCGGCGCCCCCAATCCGCTCGGCCTGGCGGAACCCGCCTACGGAAACTCCGATCGGTCCACTTATGTCCTGACCAATGTGTTCGGCAACAGCCGGACAACCGAACAAACCCGGTTCGGGGCTTATCTGCTTGACGAGATCACGTTCGGCCGGTTGATCCTGACCGGGGGCCTGCGCTTCGACCAGTTCGAGGACTCCCAGATCATCGATACCGGCGCGGGCCTGCTCGTCGAGGAGGTCGATGACGAGGCGGTCACCTACCGGCTTGGCGCGGTTTACCGGGTGAGCGATGAGATCTCCCTCTACGGTCAGGCGGCCGACAGTTTCGTCCCGCCCGCGGGCACTGACCGGGATGGCAATCTGCTCGATCCGGTGCGCGGGGATATTCTGGAAGGCGGCGTCAAACTCGGCCTGATGGACGGGCGGGTGCAGGCGACGGGAGCGATCTACCAGATCAAGCGCACCAATCTGGCGCAGACCGACCCCGATCCCGATGCCCCTCCAGGTGCGCTGGTCGCGTTCGGTGAAGTCACCAGCGAGGGCTTCGAGGCCGACCTTGCGGCCGACATAACCGAGGACTGGGTGGTTACAGCCGCCTATGCCTATAATGACACGCGTATCACCGCGGATAATGGCACCGGTGGCATCCGGAACGCCGTGGGTGACAGGTTTGCCAATGCGCCGGAGCACCAGTTCGGCTTCTGGACGCGCTACCAGATCCCGCGCTACCAGCTCGCTTTCGCCCTCGGCGGCGACTATGTCGATGTCCGCCGTAATTTCGAGGGCACCAAGGTGCGTCCCTACACGGTGTTTGATGCCTCGATCATCTGGGAACCTGAGCCCTATCGCTTCCTTCTGCGCGTCGACAATGTGCTCGACGAGGAGTATGCCGCGTCGGGCTTCCTCGACCGCACCGGACATTTCCCGGGCGAGCCGGTTTCGGTCTTCCTGGAAGCATCGCGGCGGTTCTGATCCATGTCGACGGCTGACACTGATACAGGCCGGGTTACAGGGCCGCGCCGGAAGAAAAAAACCGCGCGCAAGCGGCGCTACGAGCTTCACACCTGGGTCGGGTTTCACCTCGCGCTCCTGATGACGCTGATCCTGGCCACGGGCACGATTGCCACCGTGTCGAACGAGATCGACTGGCTGGTCCAGCATGACATGCGCGTCAGTCCTGAAGGAGACAAGGTCAGCTGGGGCGAGATGACCGAGGCCGTGCAGGCCGCCATCCCGGATGGCCGGATTGCTCGTATAGAGGCGATGGAGGGAGACCATTTCGCCTACCGCGCGGACGTCACCGATAGCTTCGGCCAACGCATTTTCGTGCATGTGAACCCGTGGACCGGCGAGGTGACCGGCACCACCCATCCGCTGACGGTGCAGCGTTTCTTCCGCGACCTGCACCGCTATCTGTTCATGCCGAACTTCATCGGCCTGCCACTGGTCTGCTCGATGGCCTTCATCCTGGCCATCTCGCTCTATACAGGGCTCAGGACCAGCCGGAACTGGGGCACGCTGATGACGCGCATCCGGTTCAACAAGGGCACACGGATCGCCGTCGGCGATGCCCACAAGGCTGCGGGCCTCTGGGGCTCATGGTTCTTCATCGTCATGATCGTCACCAGTCTCTGGTATCTGGCCGAATTCGGCGCTCAGGCGGGCGGTGGACAATTTCAGCCCGAACGCCCGGCCCTGAGCGCGGAAAGGCTGGCCGATTTCGGCGATGTTGTCCCCCAGCGCAGCGCCGACGAGATCGTGACAGCTGCGCAGGCGGCCTATCCGGACTTGAAAATCACCGAAATCCAGTACCCGTTCAGTCCTGATGGCACGCTCGCCGTGCTCGGGCGTGTGGGCAACCCGATCCTTCGGGACCGGGCCAACGGGGTTTTCCTCGACCCGGTCAGCCTCGAACCGCTCAGGGTGCAAAGGTCCAGCGAGATCGGCTGGGTGGCCTGGCTCAACGAGACCGCTGATCCCCTGCATTTCGGCTTCTTTGGCGGCCTGCCCACCAAGCTCGTCTGGTTCGCCTTTGGCGTGTTCATGACCGGTCTTTCAGTCAGCGGCGTCTGGCTGACCTGGAAACGGCTGAAATCAAGCCATGTCAGCAAGGCTCAATTTGCCACAATGCCCATCCTCGTGCTTTCCATGGCGGCTGGCTATTTCTGGTATGAACGCTTGCAGGGGCCGGAGAGGCCGGCGGCCGAGCTGGCGCTTGAACCGCGAAGCGCCGGGGCGATCCTGGCGATCCCGCATCTCGCGCAGGGAGCCGATGGCAGGTTTGACGGCCAGATTCGACTCGTCATTACCGCCGACGGCGGAGCGCCGAACCTCAAGCAAGCCCGCCTCAGCCTGGAAACCGACAAGGGGCTGCTCGGCGATCCGATCGCGGCAAGTCCGCGGCGACCGGCCCAGACAGCCGCGCTTCGTCTGCATGTCGATCCCGGCAGGTTCGCCGAAGCAAAACGCCTTGTCACAAGCCTCGAGCTCTATTCCGGCCGGCGCCTCGAATTTCACTGGGAACTTGCCGGCGCCACGCAGGCGGCGCTCGGAAACCGCCCTGATCGGTGATCGCGTAGGCCAACCCGGCCGATGACCGCCATGCCGTGCCTGCGTGCAGGGCCCATTTTCAGCGAACGGGCCGCATTGCCCGGGACAGTCTGTGCTTACCTTTCCCGCGCCGTCGCGCGCAGCCGGTCCGAGCGCCCGAGGCGCAGGATCTCCTCGACCAGCCGGTCGATATCGTCCTCGCTTGTACGGTGATTGGTGATATTCACGCGGATGGCGAGACGGCCGTGAATGCGCGTGGTCGAAGGCGCGGCGATGCCGGAGAGCTGGAGCTCGCGCACGATTGTTTCATTCAGCCGGTCCAGCTCCGGCTCCGTCCAGCCGCGCGGAACATGGCGCAGGCAACAGATATTCAACGGTACCGGCGCAAGGCGCTCAAGGTCGCCGGTCGCATCCACCGCCGCGGCCAAGCGAAGGGCAAGCGCCCTGTTGCTGTCGATCACCGCGCCCAGCCGTGTCTGCCCGTATTCGGCAATCTGCGCCCAGACCTTCAGGGCCCGGAAGCCGCGTGAAAGTTCCGGGCCATAATCCACCGGCCAGGGCGCACCGGCGGCAAGTCCGCTTTCCTCGCGGCTGAGATAGTCGGGGCGGTCGGAAAAGGCCTGCATGTGCAGGGTTTCGTCGCGTATGAGGACGCAGCCGGCGTCATAATTGACCTGCATCCATTTATGGAAATCGAAGGCCAGGGAATCGGCGCGCTGAATGCCATGAAGCTTCCCGCGCAGCTGCGGACTGAGCATGGCGCAGGCGCCGAAGGCGCCGTCCACATGCATCCAGAGCCCCAGGCGCGCGGCAATGTCGGCGATTGTGTCGAGCGCGTCGCTGGCGCCGGTATTCACGCTGCCGGCTGTGGCGATGACGGTGAAGGGCGCCCGTCCGGCCTCGCGGTCGGCGGCAATCGCGGCCTCCAGGGCGTGCGTGTCCATACGAAAATCCGCATCGACCGGCACCTCGCGCAGCGCCGTGCTGCCCAGGCCAAGCAGGTCGAAGGCGCGCGCAACACAGCTATGCGCCTGGCTGGAGGCATAGCCGACAAGCCCGGCATGGCCCGCGCCCTGCGCCCGACTTTCAAAATCCAGCCGGGCATCGCGTGCAACCTTGAGCGCGATGAGGGTGGCCATCGAGGTGCCCGACACAACAAGGCCGCTTGCCCCCTCCGGAAATCCCATCAGCCGGCGCGTCCAGTCCACGACGCGGCGTTCCACCTCGATCGCGGCATGATTGCGCCCGCCGCAATTGGCGTTCATCGCCGCGCCCGCAATCTCGGCGATGAGGCCCGCCGGTGAGCCGGCGCCATGAACCCAGCCGAAAAAGCGCGGATGCGTATTGCCCACGCCATGAGGCAGGAGGCTTTCGAGATGTTCAACCAGTTCGCCCGGCGCCTGGCCGTCGCCGTCCAGGGCGGCGGCGAAGGCCTCGGCGAGGTCGCGCGGCCAGGGTGTCCAGACACGGCCTTGCCCGGCCGTTTCGAGATGGTCGATGGCCGCGTCCAGCATATGGTGGGCCTCCTTGCGGAATCGCCCCCAGTCGGCCGGATCGAGCTGGCCGCGTGTCTTGCCGGTCGATCTTTCGCTCATGCCCTGTGTCTTGCGCAATTGCCGGCATGAGAAAAGCCCCGACGCCGGCTGCGGTCAGAGCCGGCAGGCCGGGTTGAGACGACGGTATCTGCGCCGATACCCGGTCCGGCGCCAGCATTCAGGTCGCTGGCTCCAGAGAGGCCGTGGATATCGGAAAGTCCGTCGGCGCATTCATCCCGAGCGCGCCACGGAAATTGCGAGCGCGACGGCAGGGCCGCCCGATTTACCGCGCGCCGGTCAGGCTGCGTCCGGGTTGACGCTGCCAATGGCGATCCGGGTCATTTCCTTGTCGCCATGATAGGTGTTGTCGAGACAGTCCTGCAGCGTCTTCGCCTCGCCTTCATAGCCCAGCCGGCGCGCAAAGGCGGCGCAGCAGCCATAGCCGGCAATGGCATAGTGGGCCATGCGCTGATACTGGCTGATGATCATTGCGTCGCGCACATCATCATCGCCGAAATCGGCCTGCAGGACATGCGCCTCGGCTTCCTTCGCCAGCCCTTCCATGCCCTTGCAGAATTCCCCGGTCGGTTCGGCCTCATGGCTGCGGATGATATGCGCGAGAGCCTGCTTGCCCTGGTCGATCCCGTCAATGCCCCGTTTCAGGGCGGCTTTCAGCTCGCGATCGGATGCCATTTCGGCGAGTTTGCGAGTCACCGTTTCCGACTGGCGGTCGGCGCTGTAAATGTCCTGCAACTGGTCGATATAGACAGATTTCAGGTCGTTCATTGCCATTGCATGGCCTCCGTTCGGTTATCGTGTGTCACGGGCGAAACGGGTGGAGGCCGGGGCAGGTTCCGGGCGTCAGGCCGCGCCTTCATGATCGGCTTCGGCGAAAAGGCGCGAGCCGTGCGGCTCGGCCTCGCCGCGCGGATCGGGATGGATCAGCACGTCGGCGGCCGGGAATTGCGAGTGAATCGCCTTTTCGGCGGCCACCATCATCCGGTGAGCTTCCACGAGGCTGAGATGCGGGGGCAGTTCGGCATGGAACTGGACATGCACATAAGGCCCCGATGCGCGCGTGCGCAGGCCGTGTATGTCCAGCAAACCACCGGTCGACAGCGCCAGCTCGCGGATGCGTGCACGCGCCTCATCGGGCAGTTCACGGTCGAGAAGCTGGTCGAATCCCCCGCGCGCCACGTCCAGTGCGCTCCAGGCGAGCCAGGCCGCCACGCCGAGCCCCACGGCCGGGTCGGCCCAGCGCAGGCCGAGCAGCGTTGCCGCGCCGATCCCGCCAATCACGGCAAGATTGGCCGCAAGGTCGGCGGCATAATGGGCGCGGTCGCCATGCGTGGCGACCGAACCGGTCTGGCGAATGGCCCGGGTCTGCGCCCAGAGCAGCGCAAGCGTCAGGAGGATGGAGACGATCATGACGCCGAGCGCCAGGCCACTCTGCGCGATGGGCTGCGGATTGCGGAACCGGTCTATGGCTTCCAGCGCGACAAGGGTGGCCGACACGCCGACAAGCAGCGCCTGCATCATCGCGGCAAAGGCTTCGGCCTTGCCGTGGCCGTGTCGGTGCTCGGCATCGGGCGGCTGCGCGGCATAGGTTACGGCCAGCAGCGTGAACAGGGAGGCGATCCCGTCCAGCCCGCTATCGGCCAGCGAGGACAGCATGGCGACCGAATCGGACGCGATCCATGCCCAGGCCTTGATCGACATCAGGACTATGGCCGTAGCCACCGAAAGCCGGGCGACGCGCGCGGTCACACGCGCCGCATCGGCCGCAGCCAGCGCGCCGGGCAGGGCGTGCGCCTCGTCGTGATGTCCTGACATGCCCTCGTCTCCTGTCTCTACCTTGGGTGCTCAAGGCAAGTGGCAGATATGGACGAGCCGGCAGAGGAAGTCAAAATCGACAGTCGAATCAGGTATTTATATGAAAATGCGAGGCGTTTTCAGGCATTGCCGGTTTCACCGGAAATGGGTCAGGCGCGCTGGCGTTCCGTTTGACGCTGGACGCCGCCAGGCCTAGTTTTGCGCCGCACAAGGAGAAGCTCAGGGAAAAGGATCCGCCGCCATGCAGCCCAAGACACCGCGCCAGTTCTTCCAGCCGCTTGCCGCCGGCGCGCCAGACCCTTTGACCGAGCTGCCCGTTCGACTGGAACGCATGATCCATTTCGTGCCCCCGCATCTCGACAAGGTGCGCACCAAGGTGCCCAGCATGGCCGAGAATGCCGATGTGATCCTCGGCAACCTGGAGGACGCGATCCCGGCCGACGCCAAGGAGGCGGCGCGCGCGGGCGTCGTGGAAATGGCCGGCATGATGGACTGGCAGGCTTCGGGCACAGGCTTCTGGACGCGGGTCAATCCGCTCAATTCGCCCTGGTTTCTCGAGGATGTGATGACCCTGGTCGAGAAGGCCGGCGAGCAGCTCGACGTGATCATGATCCCGAAAGTCGAGGGGCCGTGGGATATTCACTATGCCGACCAGCTTGTCGCCCAGCTCGAGGCAAAGCACGGCCTGGCGCGCCCGATCCTGTTCCATGCGATCCTGGAGACAGCCGAGGGCGTGGCCCGCGTCGAGGAAATCGCGCAGGCTTCGCCACGCATGCAGGGCATCTCGCTCGGGCCGGCCGACCTTGCCGCCTCGCGCCAGATGAAGACGACGCGGGTCGGCGGCGGCCATCCCTTCTATCGCGTGATCGAGGATCCGCGCGAGGAGGGTGGCGCGCGCATCTCCGCCCAGCAGGATCCCTGGCACTATACGGTCGCGCGCATGGTGGATGCCTGCGTCATGGCCGGGATCAAGCCCTTCTACGGGCCTTTCGGGGATATTTCCGACCTGGAGGCCTGCGAACAGCAATTCCGCAATGCCTTCCTGCTCGGCTGCGTGGGCACCTGGACGCTGCATCCCGGCCAGATCGATATTGCCAAGAAGGTGTTCAGCCCCGATCCGGACGAGGTGAAACTCGCACGCCGCATCCTCGAAGCCCTGCCTGACGGTCGGGGCGTGGCCATGCTCGACGGCAAGATGCAGGATGATGCCACCTGGAAACAGGCCAAGGTGATCGGCGACCTGGCCGATCTTGTCGCGGCGAAGGATCCGGGCCTGGCCGCCGCCTATGCGGACTGACGCGCGCCCATGAAGGCGGTCATCGCCGGGGGAGGAATCGGGGGGCTGACGACGGCGCTGGCGCTGATCGCCCGCGGCTGGCAGGTCGAACTGGTCGAGCAGGCGCCTGAATTCTCCGAAGTCGGCGCCGGCCTTCAGCTCAGCCCCAATGCGATGAAGGTGATGCGCGCTCTGGGGCTCGAGGCGGCGATCGAGGAACGCGCCTTTCGTCCCGAAGCGCTGGAAATGCGTCTTGGCGAGAGCGGACGGCCTGTCTTTTCGATCCCGGCGGGCCCGGCGGCCGAGCGGCGCTGGGGCGCGCCCTACCTGCATGTTCATCGCCAAGACCTGCTCGAGGTGTTGTTGGCCGCGATGAATGCCAGGGCGCCCGGCTCCATCCGCCTGTCGGCGCGCCTCATCGGCTATCGCCACATGCCGCGCGGCGTGCAGGCCCTTCTGGAGGGGGGCGAGAGGCTCGAGGGCGATCTTCTGGTCGGCGCCGACGGGATCCACTCGGCCGTGCGTGAGCAGATGATCGGACCCGACAGGCCCGATTTCACCGGGAACCTGGCCTGGCGTGCCGTGGTCCCGATCGAGGCACTGGGAAGCGCGGCGCCGCCCCCGACGGCCTGTGTCTGGGCCGGGCGCGGGCGCCATGCCGTCACCTATCGACTGCGCGGCGGCGAGCTTGCCAATTTCGTGGGCGTGACAGAGAACAGCCGCTGGCCCGAGGAATCCTGGACCCGGCAGGGCACGCGTGAAGAGGCGCTGGCCGACTTCAAAGACTGGGTGCCGGAAGTGGTGCGCCTCATCGAAGCGGCACAGTCGCATTATCGCTGGGCCCTTTTCGACCGCAAACCCCTGCATCGCTGGAGCGAGGGGCCCGTGGCGCTGATCGGCGATGCCTGTCATCCGACGCTGCCTTTTCTGGCGCAGGGGGCGGCGCTGGCCATCGAGGATGCCTGGGTCCTGGCACGCGAGTGCAACCGGCTTGAAGCCGACATCCCTGCCGCGCTACTGGCGTATTACCGCACGAGGATCGCGCGGGCTTCGCGGATGCAGGCCGGTGCGCGCGCGAACATGAAGCGGTTTCACAGACGCTTCGCGCCGATGCGCCTGGCCACCTATGGGCCGATGTGGCTGGGCGGCCAGGCCGCGCCGGGTTTCATGCGCTCGCGTCTCGACTGGATTTATGGCCATGACGTGACCGCCGCCGGCGGGAAGTGACGGCTTTCGCAAGACCGGCATATCCACTAGTGTCCAGATTCCGAAGTTTGGGTGACTTGGGCTTGTGCTGTTTCGATGGTTCTGAGGCAGAACCTGTTGATGGCTGCGAGGATGTCGTCGGCCGACTTGGTCCATCTGAAGGGTTTGGGATTGGCGTTCACTGTGTCGATGTAGCTGTGGATGTCGGCTTCCAGTTCTGCGGTGGACCGGTGCACGCCGCGTCTGATCTGGCGCTCGGTGAGGTCGGCAAAGAAGCGTTCAACCTGATTGATCCAGGAGGCTGATGTCGGCGTGAGATGGACATGCCAGTGGGGGCGTTTGGCCAGCCAGTTGCGCACCTTCTGCGTCTTGTGGGTGGCATAGTTGTCCATCACCAGATGCACATCGAGGTCTGACGGAACGCCGGCCTCGATCTCGCGAAGGAACTTCAGGAACTCAGACGAGCGATGGCGCGCATAGCATTTCCCGATCACCTTGCCCGTCGCGGTATCCAACGCCGCGAACAGCGATGTGGTGCCGTGGCGGGTGTAATCGTGGCTGCGCCGTTCAGGCTGGCCAGGGCGCATCGGCAGAAGGGGCTGGGTGCGATCGAGCGCCTGTATCTGGGATTTCTCGTCCACGCACAGCACCAGGGCGCGGTCTGGTGGCGCCAGATACAGGCCGACAATGTCGCGCACCTTCTCCACAAACAACGGATCGGTCGACAGCTTGAAGGTCTCGCTGCGGTGCGGCTGCAGACCGAAGGCCTTCCAGATCCGGTGAATGGTCGACGGCGCATAGCCGGTCGCCCGAGCCATCGAGCGAAGCGACCAGTGCGTCGCATCGGGCGGTGTTTCCTCAAGGGTCAGACGGATTGTCTCGGCAATCGCATCATCGCCAATCTTGCGCGGCGTGCCCGGACGCGGCTCATCATAGAGCCCGTCACAGCGCCGCTCAGCGTAACGCCGGCGCCATTTCGAGACCGTGTTCGGGTCCGTGCCGAGCCGGGCGGCGATATCCTTGTTCTGAAGACCGTCGGCTGCAAGCAGAACAATCCCCGCTCGCCGCGCTAGACCCTGGGCCGTCTTGCGACGCCTCAAAAGACCTTCCAGTTCCGAACGCTCCTCAGACGAAAGCTCAATCGAAACCGCCGAAACCCGACCCTTGCCTGACACAGAACACCTCCAATCCAGTCATGCAAGACAATACAGTGATTTTCGCGATCAGGACACTAGGCTTGCTGGTCACAGGGAAGATTTGCGGATGAAATGGTTTGTCGGCGTTTTACTGGGGGGCGTCGTGATCCTCGCCATCCTCGCCTTCATGTTTCGCGGGCTGGTCGGCTTCATGATCTTCCGTGCCTCCGTGAAACCGCAAGCCGGCTTTGCCGAAACCGCCGCGCCCGCGCCGCCCGATTATGCGAAAAGCGCCGATTGGGCCGCGCTGCCCTGGCGTGAGGACATGGCCGACTACACACCCGATGGCGTCACGGACCGGCAGGACGAGGCCGCGGTGGATGTTTTCTTCGTGCATCCGACAACTTTCATCGAGAATTCCGGCTGGAACGCGCCCATGGGCCATGAAGCCGCCGATGAATTGGTGGATGATTTCGTCCTGCGCGGCCAGGCGAGCGCCTATAACGGATCGGCCCGTGTCTTCGCCCCGCATTATCGCCAGGCGCAGATCTATGCCTTCTTCTCGCTGGAAGAGGGCGGCCAGGAAGCGCTGGAACTGGCCTATTCCGATGTCGAGGCGGCATTCGATCATTATCTCGACCAGTACAATGAGGGACGCCCATTCATACTGGCCGGACACAGCCAGGGCGCCCTGCATGTGCGATGGCTGCTGGAACGGCGCATCTCGGCCACCCCGCTCGCCGGCCAGCTGGTGGCCGCCTATCCGGTCGGCTACTATTTCCCCGCCGCCGAGCTTGCCGAATCCCTGCCGGATATTCCCGTCTGCACGTCTGGCGAACAGACCGGCTGCCTTGTCACCTGGAACGCCACCGGCAAGGGGTATCGCAGTTTCGAGCCGACGACGGGCATGGTCTGCGTCAATCCGCTGAACTGGAAGAGTGATGGCAGCCGGGCCGGTTTCGACGCCAATCTCGGCGCCATGTCGACAGAGCGCAATGGCGTGATCGCGCAGGCGGCCGATGCGCGCTGCCAGGATGGCCGCCTGTTCATAAGCGAGATCCGCACCGATGCGTTTGACGATCTGCCGATGGATCTGGGGCCGGGGAATTATCATCTTCTCGATTACGCGCTCTACTGGTCGAACCTGCGCGAGAATGTGGCCAGGCGCGTGGAGGCCTTCCGAAGCCGGTAGGTTTCAGCGGCCCCGCCGGCGCAGATGCCGGCGCAAGAGCGGTAGCAGAAGCGCATTCAGCAGCCTGTCCGCCGGCCCCCGCGCGAATTTGCGGAAATAATGGGTCAGGCTGTCGGCCTTGTGGCCCTGAATGAGGGCGGCGGGCGCATCCGAGGTGCCCCCGGCATGCAGGGCGCCGGCGGCGGGCTCGTAGATCACCGCGCCGCCCGCCTCGCGCACCCGGCGGCAAAGATCGACATCCTCGACATGAAGGAAATAGGCCTCATCAAAGCCCCCGAGCGAGAGGAAGTCCTTGCGCGGCATGGCAAAGAAAGCGCCGGAAACGGCATCCATCGCTGTCGGGCCTTGTGGGGGAGGGGCCGTTTCCAGGGTCCAGCGGGCCAGGCCCAGCGCGCTCGCCCAGTTCAGTTCGCGCCGGCGGCAGCCACGTTGCTCGCGTCCGTCAGGGCCGAAGATGCGCCCGCCGACAAGGACGGGTCGCGCTGCCCCTTCAGATGCCGAGACCAGTCGGATCACGGCGCCGCGATGGATCATGGCGTCGGGGTTCACGAAGACCAGCCAGTCGGCCCCGCCGGCCGAGCTTGCGCCCAGATTGGCGCCGCGCCCGAACCCGAGATTTTCGCCGGGCTGGATGACGGTCATGTCGCTGCGGCGCGCCGCAAAGCGGGAAATCCAGGCCGTGTCTTCCGGTGGGTTGCCATTATCGACAAGGATCAGACGCTCGACTTCAGGCTCGCCGGCGAGGGCATACAGGCAGTCACGCAGGCGCCAGCCCGTCTTGTAGCTCACTACGACAGCGGCGATCCGCGGCGGCGTCATCAGGCTTTCTTCGCCTGCCTTGCAAGCATCAGGGCGCTCGCGCCGGCCAGCGCGACAATCGCCCAGCCGGCCTCGTTCCAGGCACTGTAGGAAAAGCAGAACAGCGACAGCGCTGCGCCCATGACGCCGGCCGCGGCGAAACGGGCCTCGGCGGCAAGGCGTTTCGGCGCGGGCAGGCGAAGGCCGAGGAACACGATGGCCGCTATGGCCAGGCCGGTGCCGACAAGCCCTGTTTCGGCCCAGATCTCAAGGGGCATATTGTGCGGATGGCCGGGGATGATGGGATACCGGCTCCAGGCGGCTTCGACTCCGCCAAGCGCGACGATTTCGGCCAGCCAGTCCGGACGGCTGGCATAGGTCGCATCCCAGGTTCCGGCCGCTTCGAGGCCGTGTCCGGTCAGCGGTTTTTCCCGGATGCGCTCACCGACACTTTGCCAGGCGAATGCCCTTGATCGAAAGGAGAAGGGCGCCGGCAGGCCCGTGGCCGTCAGGATTTGCGCCATGTTCGCGAAAACGACCGGCGCGGCGGCAAGACTTGCCGCCCAGACGCCCGCAATGACCCTGAAGCCGTTTTCGGGCAGCCACTTGGCCACGGCCATGGCCAGCGTTGCGAATACCAGTGCCATGAGTGCGGCCGCGCTGCCGAAATAGGCAAAGACGAGGCCTGATGCGATGGCCAGGCCCATCGCGGCGAGACGCGCCGGCCAGCCTTTCGCGTTCGCCCAGACGACGGCCAGCGCAATGGGCAGGATGATCGCGAAGGCATTGGCCTGTCGCAGCGCATTCTGCATGCCGGAGGTCATGGCTTCCTGCGGGTTCTCATAGGCCAGGGCCAGCAATTGCCTCAGGAAAACCGCCGAGATCAGGAGCATGAGGCCGGCCAGGCCGAAAGCGACGAACAGCACTTTTCTCGCCCTGGGGACTGAGCCCGGCGCGGCCCGCGACATCGCCGTGAAGACGAGGGTGATGGCAAGCGCCATGAGCACCAGCCGAAAGCTCGCCGCCGTGACGCCGAAATCGCTGTCGGCAAGCGAGCCGGTCAGTATCGGCCCGCCCGCGGGAGACCACAGCGTGCTGACGGCGGCCCAGCCGACAAAGCCAAGCCCGGCGAGCGCATAGGCGCGCACCGGCATGGGCGGGCGGATACAGGCCAGGCCGGCAACGGCGCAAAGGCCGATCAGCGGGGAGAATCCCTGCCCGCCCAGGAAGGCCAGCACCGGCCAAAGCAGCATGAGACCAGCAAAGATCGGGGCATAGGCCATGGGCCGCGTCCTTTCCGTCGGCGTTTGCCGGGGCGGGCTCAGCCCGATTCTGTCCGATCGGCCCGTTTCAGGTCCGGCGGCAGGGCTTGCCATGAGAGGTTGTCGAGCGCCGTGTCGAGGGAGACGACCTCCTGGCCCTTCGAGCCGAAGCGTCGGAGCGCGAGTGTGCGCTCGGCCGCCTCGCGCTCGCCGACGACGGCGATGACCGGGACTTTCTGCACCGAATGCTCGCGCACCTTGCGGTTGATGGTCTCGTTGCGCAGGTCGGTCTCGACACGCAGCCCGGCCGCCTGCAGCGCCGCCGTCGCCTCGCGGGCATAATCGTCCGCCGCCTCGGTGATGGTGGCGACAACCACTTGCACGGGCGCAAGCCAGGCCGGGAACGCGCCGGCACATTCCTCGATCAGGATCCCGATAAAGCGCTCCAGCGTGCCGAGAATGGCCCGGTGCAGCATGACGGGCTGCGCCTTCTCTCCGCTCTCGTCGATATATTCCGCGCCGAGGCGTTCCGGCAGGACAAAGTCGAGCTGCAAGGTCCCGCACTGCCAGGTCCGCCCGATGGCATCGGTCAGGTGGAATTCGAGTTTCGGTCCGTAGAAGGCGCCTTCGCCGGGCGCAATCTCATAGGGCAGGCCGGTGGCTTTCAGCGCTTCTTCGAGGTCGGCCTCGGCCCGCTCCCAGATATCGTCGCTGCCCGCGCGTATCCCGGGACGCGTGGCGAGCTTCACATTGACGTCGGTGAAGCCGAAATCCTCATAGACGCTGTTGAGAAGGCCGCAAAAGGCGCGCGTCTCGTCGACGATCTGGTCCTCGCGGCAAAAGATGTGCGCGTCATCCTGCGTCATCTGGCGCACGCGCATGAGCCCATGCAGCGCGCCATGCGCCTCGTTACGATGGCAGCAACCGAACTCGGCCAGTCGCAGCGGCAGATCGCGATAGGATTTCTGGCCCTGCTTGAACACTTCAACATGCGCCGGGCAGTTCATCGGCTTGATCGCCATCAGTTCGGCATCGGCCGGAATATGCACCTCATCGCCTTCGGTGCTCGGCTCGAAATCGGGAACGACGAACATGTTGTCGCGAAACTTGTCCCAATGGCCCGACCGTCTCCAGAAGTCGCTGGCCATCAGTTGCGGGGTCTTGATCTCCTGGTAGCCGGCCTCGCTGATCCGGCGGCGGATATAGGATTCCACCTGCAGCCAGATCTGGTAACCCTTCGGGTGCCAGAAGACCGAACCCTGCGCCGAGGCGTCGAGATGGAAAAGGTCCAGCTCGCCGGCGAGCTTGCGATGGTCGCGCTTTTCGGCCTCTTCCAGGCGCGTCAGATGGGCCTTGAGCTCCTTCTCGCTGGTCCAGGCGGTGCCATAGATGCGCTGCAGCATCTCGTTATTCGCATCGCCGCGCCAATAGGCGCCGGCCAGTTTCATCAGCTTGAAGGCCTTGGGCAGCTTGCCGGTCGAGGGCAGGTGCGGGCCGCGGCACAGGTCGAACCATTCGCCCTGGCGATAGACGGTGATCGGCTCGCCCGGCGGGATGATGTCGTCGATGATCTGCGCCTTGTAGTCCTCGCCGATCCGTTTGAAGGTCTCGATCGCCTCTTCCTTGTCCCAGACTTCGCGGATGATGGGATAATCGGCGTCCACAATCTCGCGCATTTTCGCTTCGATCGCCTCGAAATCCTCGCTCGAGAAGGGCTCGTCGCGCGCGAAATCGTAATAGAAGCCATCCTCTACGGTCGGCCCGATCGTCACCTGGGTGCCGGGAAACAGTTCCTGCACGGCCTGGGCGAGCACATGCGCGGCGTCATGGCGGATGAGTTCGAGCGCCTCGGGATCCTTCGCGGTGACGATCTCGACGGCAGCATCACGCTCCAGCGGCCGGGTCAGGTCGAAAAGTTCGCCATCGACCCGCGCGGCAAGGGCTTTCTTTGCGAGGGATTTCGAGACGCTCTCGGCAATATCGAGGGGGCGCGCACCGTCCTCGTATTCGCGCTTCGAGCCGTCGGGAAGAGTGACTTCGATCATGGTTTCAGTGTCATTTCTGGTTGCCGTCTGACCCATTCCGGCGGAGGCTTAGCGCGAAGCGCCTTCAATGCCCACCGTCAAATCGCGGCTGAACGGCTGTGTCTGGGATCGCTGGGGTGACGTTTTTTCACGGGGTGCGCGCAAGGCCGCATGCGGCCCAAGCCCTTTCCGGGCCGCTTCACGCACCCGGACGCGTTCGACGGGTCAGGAATTTGACGCGGTGTTTAGTCATCGGCGCAAGACTGGCACGCTTCGCCGTGCGTTTCAACGCCGGGCCGCGGCCCCCGCCAGTCGCCGAGCCGCCAGGGCGCCCAGGCCGGCGCCGCGGGTCTGGCTTCGGGCACCGGGTCATAGCCCGATGAACCGAACGGCCGGCAGCGCAGCAGCCGGGCCAGACCCATCCACATGCCGGCCCAGACGCCATGACGGCTGCAGGCCTCGGCGGCATATTCGCTACAGGTCGGCATATGGCGGCAGCGCACGCCAAACAGCGCAAGCAGCGGGCTTAAGCTCAGTTTCCAGATGCGCAGCAGGCCGCCGGCAACGGGGCCCGTCTGGTTTTTCGCAGTTCGGACGATATGCGGCATGATTTCGTGTGTAATCCCTGACCAGGTGTCATATAAGAGGCATCGTGACCCAGAACACAGCCGATCAGACAGGAATTGACGAGAAATCGCTGCGCCGCGCGCTGGGGCACCTGATGTTCTGGCACAGGCTTGGCTCCATGATCGGCTTTGCGATCACCTTCGCGGTGGCGTTCATACTGGTCCATTTTGTTGGGCGGATCGGTGCCGTTGAACGTTTCGTGCTGGGGCTGATCGATGCGCTGCCCTTCGTGACAACGCCGCGGCGGGTGGAAGTCGTCCTGTTTGTCATCGGCGCCCTGCTCTTGATGGCCCTGACAGGGATCGGCATGGCGATCGCCAGCGACATTGCCCGCAACCGCGTGATCGCGCGCACCAACGCCCAGGCCGACCCGGTGGCCCTGGCCGAGGCGATGAAGCTGCGCCTGCGCGCGCGGTCCGGCCGGCTGGAACAGCAGTATCGCTTTTTCCCGAAATTTTCCGAAGGCGGTCAGTTGCAGCCAAACGCCCTGTTCGTGGGCATCGGGACGCTGACGCCCTTCCTGGCCCTGATGGTCTTCTTCTTCTTTTATTTCAGGTGGTAGCCGGCGCCGCTTCCCGGATCTGGCGGATCGCCTCGACAGCGGCCTCGAAGGCGAGCAGCGTGGAGGCATGGCGCGGGGGATAGTCGGCGACGCCGGCGAGGTGGCGCAGTTCCTGGAAACGCCCTTCCGGCGGGGCAGCCTCCTCCTTGAGCATCGCGCGCAGGGCCTCGCGCGCGGCAACGACCTCATCGACATGCGCGCCCACGGCGTGTTCGGCCAGGATAGATGTCGCAGCCTGGCCGAGCGCGCAGGCCTTCGGGTCGACGGCGATGGCCGTGACATGTTCGCGTGCCTCATCCAGCACCAGATCGACCTGCACGGTGGAGCCGCAGATGCGCGAGACTTTCTCGACACTGGCCTGCGGGGCCTCCAGCCGGCCGAGATGGGGAATTTCGGCAGCCAGTTCGAGGACGCGGTTATGATAGAGTTCAGCGCTCATGACCGTGAAATCGGCCGGCGCCGAGGGAAAATCAAGCGAGGATCGCGCTGAAGATTTCGATGATGCGCGGGATGACGCGGAACATGAGCATGACCGAGCCGGCCAGCGCGGCGCCGGACAGGGCGATCACCAGCCCGTCACGCGCGGCGAGGCCGAGACCGAACAGCAAGACGGCCAGCCCCGGCAGGAACGGGCCGAGCACGATCAGGCCGAGCGGGAAGGAAATCAGCGCCGCGCCGATACAGATCAGCGCGATGAGCTGGGCAAAGGGCGGCTCGGTCAGGAAGGTGAAGCGCGGTTTCAGCCAGCGGTCGATATGGCGGGCATATTTCTCCCCGGTCTCGATGCCATCGGTCAGGTATTTGCGCTTGAACTCGAAATCCTGAATCCGCCTCGGCACCCAGGGGAATTCCCGTCCGATCAGGATCTGCAGGGAGATGATGAGGATGATCAGCGCGACCAGCCAGTTCGCGCCGGGAATGATGGTCAGCGGGCTGATCGCGATGAAGCCGAGAAGAAGAAGGATGGGTCCATAGGAGCGCCGCCCGACCGCGCCGAGCAGGTCACGCACCGTGACGCTCTCGCCCTGCGTATTCTCCGCCAGAGAGCGCAGCAGCGTCTGGAGATTGTAAACATCCGCCATGGCGCCCCTATAGGCCAGCCCGCCGGCGGCCACAAAAGGAAAAGCCGGCCCGCAGGTGGCAGGCCGGCTCGCTATAAAAGAGCTGACTGAATAGCCTAGCACCCTTTCTCTTCGTGGATGGACATCAGGTGCTGACGTCTATCTTCGACAAGCTTCTCTGCTTTGTCTGCATCCATATAGTTGCCAACCGCGGCCGGCCAGAAGAAGACTGCTGCAGCAACATTAGCCGTGTTCACGCCTTTGTTGCCCTCGGCCTCGCGCATGACCTGATCCAGCTGCGCAAACTCGGACTCAAGCTGCGAGCAGGTCATGTCCCTGTCACCTGGCTGGACGACTGAAACCTTTTGCGTGGACGTGCAGCCCACAACAGCGACGACTCCGACAATACCAGAGACAATCGTTTTCGCTTTCATCTTTACCCCCTAGGACACCGACTCATAACTGCGAAGCCAAATTCTGATGGCGGCGAGTTTGACGAGGGCGAGGTAGTTTTCGGCGTGTTTCTCGTAGCGGGTCGCGATGGCTCGGAAGTGTTTGACCTTGCTGAAGAAACACTCGACCTTGTGCCGGTAGCGGTAGAGGAAGTTGCTGAAAGCAGGGATGCTCTTCCGGTTTGGCATCGGTTTGACGCAAGCCCAAGCCCCGCGCCCTGCAAGCTCTGCGCGCATGGCATCTGAGTCGTAGGCGCGGTCGGCGAGCAGGATTTGATCCTGGCCGACCCCGTCCAGCATGTCGGCGGCGCTGCGCCCGTCATGGGCCTGTCCCGGTGTGAGTTTCAGCACCACGGGCAGGCGATTGGCATCGACCAGGGCATGGATCTTCGTGGTCAGGCCGCCTCGCGAGCGCCCCACGCATCGGGCGTCAGCGGAACATCGCGCGGTGGGTTGGGCACCCCCTTTTTGGCGTTCGCGCCGTGCTGGTGAACGCGGATCGACGAGCTGTCGATCATTTGCAGGTCGCCGTCATAGGCGGCTGTTATCGCTTCGAAAATCCGGTCCCAGACCCCCAGTTTCCGCCAGCGGACGAAGCGGTTGTAGCAGGTCGTTGGCCGGCCATAGCGTTCGGGGGTTTCCGCCCAGGGCGTGCCCGCCCGCTAGCGCCAGAAGATGCCGTTCAGCACCTTCGGGTCGTCCACGCGGGGCACGCCGCGCGGCTTGTTCGGCAAGAGCGGCTCAATGATCGACCACTCGAAATCGGTCAGTTCATAACGACGACAGGTCATGGCGCTTCCTCCTCATCGCGAAGGAATCAGCGTTCGCCGAAATTGGGAATCCAATTTATGAGTTTATGACCTAGCCCGACTTCCCGGCGGCAGAAATCGCCGCAGTCGGGGTCGGTCAGGTACTGCGGCGCATCTCCTGCGAAGGTCTCCACATATGGCGCGGGCGCATCTTCCGCTGCGGGCGCGGGCGGCGCCTCGTCGGCTCTCGCCGCGAACTGAAAGGCCGCGAGTGCGAACAGCGTGATGAAGAAGGCGGACAGGAAGGGATC
>JAAANZ010000132.1 GCA_009909065.1 Alphaproteobacteria bacterium
AATGTGTATCGAATCGGCACTGGAGATCATTCCCCAGGCTGCAACAGACGGGCGCGATCCGGTCGAGCGGCTGACCGGCATCTTCCTGCCGCTCGAAGCCGCAGCGCGCTCGGGCGCCGGTCATGGCGTCTTGCGCGCCGCCCTGGTCGCCGCGGCCGATGATTCAGATGCCGGCGAAACCTGGCGCCAGTGGCTGCAGACCGCGATGCGCACGCCGCTTCGCATGCTGATGGCGGAACTGGCGGCCAAACAGGTCGTGCGCCGGGACTGGGCGCTTGACGAGGCCATGGAGCAGATGCTCGGCCCGCTCTGGCATCGCCTGGTGGTCATGCGGGCCCCCGTCCAGGACGGGCAAACCCGCGCTCAGGCAGAACGGGTGCTTGCGATCTTCGAGGCGCGTTGAGCCCGCGCCCGCGCCTCAGTGCGGGCGTTTCTCGTCGAGATCGGTCAGGTCGTCCCAGAACTTCTTCACCCGGCCGAGGAAACCCTCGCTCTCGGGATGGCAGTCCGAGCCGGTGCAGTCACAGAATTCTCTCATGAGCTCTTTCTGGCGCGCGGTGAGATTGCGCGGGGTTTCCACGAACACCTCGACAAACAGATCGCCCTGTCCATGACCGTTGCGCAGTGACGGCATGCCCTTGCCGCGCAGGCGGAGTTTGCGCCCCGTCTGGGCGCCTTCCGGGATCGTCACACGCGCGCGTCCGCCATCTATGGTGGGGATCTCGATATTGCCTCCCAGGGCGGCCGTGGCCATGGGCACGGGCGCCCGGCAATAGAGATTCGGTCCGTCGCGCTCGAAAATATCGTGCTCGGCCACATCGACGAAAATATAAAGGTCACCGCGCGGGCCGCCATGCTGGCCGGCCTCGCCCTCCCCCGCGAGGCGGATACGCATTCCGCCTTCGACACCCGGAGGGATCTTCACGGCCAGTTCCCTGTCCTCGCGGACCTGGCCGCCGCCCCCGCAGGCCTTGCACGGATGCGCGATCACCTTGCCGCGGCCGGAACAGCGCGGGCAGGTGCGCTCGACTGTGAAGAATCCCTGCTGGACGCGCACACGGCCGTTCCCGCCACATGTCTCGCACTCTTCCGGGGATGTGCCCGGCTCTGCGCCGATGCCCTCGCAAGTGTCGCAATCGACCATGGTGGGCACGCGGATCGTGGCGTCCTTGCCGCGAAACGCCTCCTCCAGCGTGATATCCATGTCATAGCGAAGATCGGAGCCCCTGGCCGGCCCGCCGCGCCGCCGCGCGCCGCCGCCGAAACCCCCGCCAAAGACCTGCGAGAAGATGTTCTCGAAAATATCGCCGGGATCCATGCCGCCAAACGGATCGCCCCCGGGCCCGGCGCCACCGCCTTCGAATGCGGCATGGCCGAAACGGTCATACGCCGCGCGCTTTTCGGGGTCGCAGAGCACGGCATAGGCTTCCCCCACTTCCTTGAAGCGCGCCTCAGCCTCGACATCGCCCGGATTCTGATCGGGATGATATTTCAGTGCCAGCTTTCTGTAAGCCGATTTCAGGGCCTTGTCATCGGCGTCTCGTGAAACGCCAAGTATCTCGTAATAGTCCCGTTTGCTCATGGGTATGGAACGCCGCCTTGATTGGTCTCACTCTGCCCCTCGGGCCTGTAGCGCTATGTGGGTTGCGGGCGCGCGCTTGCAAGGCGAGGCCTTGCACCGGTGTGGTGACAGACCTGCCTCAAGGGACCTCGAAAGCGCGGCTCAGACCATGGCGCCGTCTGTCGGCTGGTCCATCAATATGCGCCCGGTCAGCTCCCAGGTCGCCGGCGCGGTGACGATATGCTGGGTCATGGCATGGGCATCGCGGAAACGCCGCTGCAGTTCGCTCGCCTCGAACAGCGCCGCTCCGCCGCCGAGATCGTAACAGATGCGGCAGATTTCGGCGCCCGTGCGCGTCATGAAGGTGCAGGCCATGCGCAGCGCCGCGCGCTGCTCCATGGGAATTTCCCCGGTCGCGGTTGCAACTTCCCAGGTCTTGTCGATCTCGTCGAACAGATAGGCGCGCGCGGCCCGCCAGCTCGCCTCGGCCTGGGCGATTTCCGCCTGAATGGTGGAGCGTTCGGCCAGTGTGCGCGCAGAGCCCTGGTTCTTCTTGCCAAGTGCCAGCGACTTGAATGCATCGAGCGCCCCGCGCGCATTGCCGAGCGCCGCCGAGGACACGCCGAGCGCCAGCAGGCCGAAGGCGGGAAAGGCGTAAAGCGCGCCCTCGGCCACCGGCTTGTCGGCCACCAGAGAGACCGAGCGCGGTTTGGGCACGCGAATGTCGCTGACCGCGATATCGCCCGAGCCGGTGCCCTTCAGCCCCATGACATGCCAGGTGTCGATGAGTTCGGCCTCCTCGGCGGGGAAGACCATCATCCGGTTGTCCGGCGCCCCGCTTTCGAGCCGGCGCAGCTCGTCGCCCTCGAAGACCATGCAGCCCCCGCACAGCCAGGTGCAGTTGGCCGAGCCCGAACCCCACTGCCAGCGCCCGGTGACGCGGTAATGATCGCCCTCGTCGCGCGCCTTGCCCATTGGCGCGAACACCCCGCCCGTGATGATGTCCGGATCGGAATAGATCGAGACGGCTGTCTCGCGCTCCATATAGGCGGCGTTCAGCGCCGTCGTCGCCCCGATCATGGTGCACCAGCCCGCCGAGGCATCGGCCGCCGCGACGATCTCCACCGTCTCGACAATCTCGGCCGGCGTGAATTCCAGACCGCCGAGATAGGCCGGCGTCACCATGCGGAAGACGCCGGCGCGGGCGAGATCACCAGCGATGTCGGCCGGCAATCGCCGCGCGTCCTCGATCTCACCGGCGCGCGCATGAATGCCCGGCGCCAGCGCCCGGACGGCGGATTTCACGTCTGTGACGGTTTCAGTATCGGCCATTTGTCAAGCCTAGCTCAATCGCCGCGATCTGTCAGCCTTCACTTGGCGATAGCGGATATCGGGCTCGCCCTCCTCATTGCCGCTGCCGTCGGTCTCCTCCTGCGCCGTGAAGCCGTGGCGCTCATAGAAGTCGCGCGCCATGGCGTTGCGCTTGAAGGTCCACAGGTCCAGCCGAGACTGCCGGTCCATGGCCTCTCGCAGGAGACGCGTGCCGATGCCGGCGCGCCAGCAGTCCGGCGCGACATAGAGATGCTCGATCCAGCCGGGGGCCTCTGCCATGAAGCCGACCGGGCGGCCGGCGACCCCGGCCAGTGTCACTGCAGCATCACGAAGGACCTTGTCGCGAAAGAAAGCGAGATCCTCCGCGGGCGTGTGCAAATCTGGCAGCCATGGCATGGCGGCCTCGCGCGCCGCCCTGTGAAGCCGTGCCAGCGAAGCGGCATCTTCCGCCGTGGCAGGGCGGAGCTTCACGCCACCTTCTCGGACTGGCGGGCTTCGGTGCGGGCGATCCGGCGCTGCCAGTCGGGCGAGGCGAGCGCCAACGGTGCATGCCGGGCTGCGCCCCCCGTGCACCTCTCGCTGTGCGGAACGGCGTTCGCCGGATCAACCCTCATTTCCCTCATCACGCCCCGAGCCCCTCGCGATCGTCGAACGGATCATGCTCGGCCACCAGGTGGCCGGGGGCGATTTCGATGAGTTTCGGCTGGTATTGCTCCGCATCCGGATCGTCTGTGAGCTTCGATTTCAGGAAGCGCAGGGCCGCGCGGCTGTCGAGCGGGCTCGGCAGGTCGCCGGTGAGCTTGATCCGCTCGCGGGCCTTCTCGCTGTCAGGATCCGGGCGCGGCACCGCCGAGATCAGCGCGCGCGTATAGGGGTGGCGCGCGTCTTCATAGATCGCATCGCGCGAGGCCATTTCCACCACCCGGCCGAGATAGAGCACCATCACACGGTGGCTGATCTCGCGCACCACGGAGAGGTCGTGGCTGATGAACATCATCGCCAGGCCGAACTCCTTCTGCAACTCGATCAACAGGTCCACCACCTGCGCCTGCACCGACACATCCAGCGCCGAAACCGCCTCGTCGCAGATGACAAGCTCAGGGTCGAGGATCATGGCACGGGCAATGCCAACGCGCTGGTTCTGCCCGCCCGACAGCTCATGGGGATAGCGGTTGATGAGGTTCGCATCGAGCCCGACGCGCGGCAGGATCTCGCGCACCTTCGCCTCGCGCGCGGCATTGTCGAGATGGCGGGCATGCACGGTCAGCGGCTCGGCGATGGAGCGGCCGATGCTCATGCGCGGATCGAGACTGGCCAGCGGGTCCTGGAACACGATCTGCAGGTCCGAGCGCAGGTCTGTGAGTTCGCGGCGCGACGCGCTGGCCATGTCGCGCCCGAGCCAGGCGACCGCGCCGGAGGTCGGCGGGACGAGCCGCAGCACCGCGCGCGCCAGTGTGGACTTGCCGCAGCCGCTCTCGCCGACAATGCCGAGCGTCTCGCCGGGGCGCAGATCGAAGCTGACGCCATTGACCGCCTTGAGCGGGCGCGTCCCGCCGAACAGGCCGCCGCCTGTGGCGATCTGGAAGTGCACCGCCATGTCGCGCACTTTCAGCGCCGGGGCGACATCCTCGCCGGGCGGCGGGCCGAGCGTGGGGCGACCCTCGCGATTGGGCTGATCGATGCGCGGCACCGCGTCGAGCAGCATTTTCGTATAGTCATGGCGCGGGCGGTAGAAGATGTCGCCGACCGGTCCGCGCTCGACAATCTCGCCATGGCGCATCACCACGACATCATCGCACATGCGCGCGACCACGCCCATGTCATGGGTGATCAGGATGATGGACGTGCCGGTCTCGCGCTTGAGATCGTCCATCAGGTCGAGCACCTGCGCTTGTACGGTGACATCCAGCGCCGTGGTCGGCTCGTCGGCGATCAGCAATTCCGGGTCGCACAACATGGCGATGGCGATCATCACCCGCTGGCGCATCCCGCCGGAAAGCTCATGGGGAAACTGGTCCAGCCGGCGGCGCGCTTCGGGAATGCGCACAGTCTCCAGCCAGTCCACGCAATGCCGGTCGGCTGCCTCGCCCCTGATATCGCGATGCAGGGCGAGGGTTTCGCGCATCTGCGCGCCGACGGTCATGTGCGGGGTCAGCGAGGTCAGCGGGTCCTGGAAGATCATCGACATGCGCGCACCGCGAATGTCGCGCAGGGTGCGCGCGCCGGCACCCAGCAATTCGGTGTCATGAAAGCGGATCGAGCCGCTTGCCCGGCCATTGTCGGCGATCAGGCCCATGGCCGCGAGCGCGCTCTGGCTCTTGCCTGACCCGCTTTCGCCGACAATGGCGAGGCAGTGGCCGCGCGCGATGTCGAAATTGATACCCCGGACGGCCTCGACCGGGCCGTCCGGTGTCTGGAAATTGACCGACAGGTCGCGCACGGAAAGAACAGTCTCGCTCATGGCGCATCATCGGGGCTGAAGGTGCGGGCAAAGTCAATCAGGCGCGTGCAGGACAGGCAGATTGTCCGCGGGTCAGACTTGCCGCCGTGCCGGTAACAATGGTCAATTGCCTGCGGACCAGACCCGAAAGCCAGGCCGGAGGAAGCGCCCCATGCCCGTGATGAATTACCTGACAACATGCATCTTCGATCATGGGGCGCTCAAGCAGCTGCCCCGGACGCTGAAGGGCCTGGGCGGGGCGAAGCCGTTTATCGTCACCGATCCGGGCATAAAGGCAGCGGGCCTCCTCGACCGGGTCACCAGTGCGCTGGAGGGCGAGCCGGCCGGCCTGTTCGCAGAGACCGAGCCGAACCCGACCGAGCGCCAGGCCCGCGAAGCGACTGAGGCCTATACCGCGTCGGGCGCTGACAGCCTGATCGCGCTGGGCGGTGGCTCCAGCATGGACATGGCCAAGATCGTCGGCCTGATGGCGACCCATGAAGGGCCTTATGAGCAATATGGCGCGCTGAAGGGCGGGGCCCGCAAGATCGGGAAGATCCCGCCGCTTGTCGCCATTCCGACCACGGCGGGCACGGGCTCGGAGGTCTCGGTCGGCGCGGTCGCCATCCTCGACAATGGCACCAAGGAAACGATCATATCGCCCAACCTTATCCCGGCCACCGCCATCTGCGACCCGGACCTGACGCTGGGCCTGCCGGCCGGCATGACGGCGGCGACGGGCATGGATGCGGTCACGCATTGCATTGAATCGGTGCTCAGCCCGAACGCCAATCCGCCTGCCGAAGGGATCGGCTATGACGGCGTGCACCGCGCGGTCGGCAATGGCTGGCTGAAACGCGCCGTGGCTGACGGCTCGGACGCCGAGGCGCGCTGGAACATGATGATGGCAAGCTATGAGGGCGCGCTGGCCTTTGTGAAGGGGCTGGGCGGGGTGCATGCCTTGTCTCATGCGGCCGGGCGCCTGCATGAGAAACGCCTACATCACGGCACGTTGAATGCGATCTTCCTTCCCCATCTGCTGCGCGAGAACAAGGGCGCGGCCGATGAGAAATATGCCCGGCTCGCCTTCGCGATGGGCCTGCCGGCCGGCGCTGACCTGGCCGAGGCAATCGAAAGGCTCAATGAGGAGATCGGCATCCCGGCGAGGCTCTCCGATATCGGCCTCGAAGCGGGCGATGGCCCGGCGATTGTCGATTATGCGCTGAAGGATCTTGCCCATATCTCGAATGCCCGGCCCCTCGAGCGCGGCGATTATGAGCGCATCTATGAGACGGCGCTTTAATTCTCGGTCTTGCCGAGCGGCAAGGGTATCTGCCCGTCACCGCCGGTCCTTGGCTTTTTGCGGGCACTCGCCCGCCGGCCGGTCGCGGGCATCCCGGATTTGCGCGATCCATGCTTGTCCTGGATGGCATTCGCCGCCTGGCGATAATCCGGCCCGCGCCGCACCGCCCAGACTTTCTGGCGGGCCTGTTTCGCGGCGTCGAGGTGATCGACGACCGGGAAGGGGTAGGCCTTGCCCAGAAGCTGGTTGGCGCCGTCCCATGTCCAGGGCTCATGGATGAAACCCTCCGGCACGTTGGCGAGTTCGGGCACCCAGCGGCGGATGAACACGCCATCGGGGTCATGGTCATGGCCCTGTTTGACCGGATTGTAGATGCGCACTGTATTGATGCCGGTCGTTCCCGACTGCATCTGCATCTGCGGCCAGTGAATGCCGGGCTCATAATCGGTAAACAGGCGCGCGAGGTGTTCGCCCGGCCGGCGCCAGTCCAGCCAGAGATGATAGGACGACACCGCCACCAGCATCGCGCGCATGCGGAAATTCATCCAGCCGGTCGCCATCAGGGCCCGCATGCAGGCATCGACGAAGGGCAGGCCCGTCTCGCCCCTGGTCCAGGCCTCCAGCCGGTCGCCATCCGGCTCGGCCGGGCGCAACCCGTCATAGGCGCGGTGCAGGTTGCGCCATTCCAGTTGAGGCTCATCCTCGAGTTTCTGGGTGAAATGATCGCGCCAGTGCAGCCGGCCGGAAAAACTGGTCATCGACCCGCGCCAGCTGCCGGTCGTGCCTTTCGGCGCCTCTTTCAGCGCGCGCTGGCGTGCCCATGTCGCCTGCGCAGTCTCGCGCATCGACAGCGTGCCCCAGGCAAGATGCGGCGACAGGCGCGAGCAGTGCTCAAATCCGGTGAGAGGGCTCGACATGGCCTTGCGATACGGCTCGCCGCGCCGATGCAGGAAGCTCTCCAGGGTTTCAAGGCCTGCGGCGCGCCCGCCCGTCTGGCGACCGGGGCAGGGGTCGGCGGGCAGTCCCATGTCCTGCGCGGAAGGGATGGCTCCGGGGGGGATGCCCGCCAGCGGCTCGAGCGCCGGGCCCGGTGTCACGGCTTCGCCCATGAACCGGTCCCAGCGCCTGGCCCATCCGTTCCGGCTCTTCAGCCGGCGGATCACGCCGGACTGTCGCGGCTCATGCCAGGGTATCGCGCGCGCGGCGCACCAGTCAGCCACGCGCCGGTCGCGCGCATAGGTCCAGCCATTGCCCGTCTCCTCATGCGACCAGAGCCCGGCTATGCCCCGTTCCGCCTCGATCGCCTCGAACACGTCGAGGACATCGCCGGTGCGCACCACAAGTGGCTGGCCGAGCGCGGCAAGCGCCTCGCGCAATTCAAGCAGGCTTTCGCCGACGAAGGACCATTGCCGGGCGGAATGGT
>JAAANZ010000116.1 GCA_009909065.1 Alphaproteobacteria bacterium
ATGAACGCGAATTCGAGCTTGGCGAGACGCTGGCCGAGGCGACGGCCGAGCCGGTCAAGCTCAATCACCCCTGGTGCGCGAGTTTCTGTGTGCTGGGCGGAGGGTCGTGTTCATCCTGACAATTGTCTGGGCAGGCCGGGCATGTCCGGTTTAGGCTTCGGGCCAGCCTGCAACGCCCGTTCGCGAGGATGCCATGACCGATCCATTGCCGGAAAGATTCGGCGAATCTCTCACGCTTGAACGCGACGGTCGGGTCATCACCGTGACCTTCGATCGCGGCGACGGGATGAATTCGCTCTCGCCCGAGGCGATGCGCGATCTCACGGACCTGGCGCGTCGGCTGGATGAAGACACCGATAGCTCTGTGATCATTCTCCACGGGAAGGGCGCCTTTTCCGTCGGATTCGACCTGAAGTCGCGCGGTCGCGGCCCGGACGATGGCCCCTCTCTCCTTGAGCGGCGACAGGCGCTGAAGGCCGGCCCGGACATGTGCGCGGCCTGGGAGAGGCTTGAACAGGTCACGATCGCGGCGGTCGAGCGCTATTGTATCGGCGGCGGGGTTGCGCTGGCCATGGCGTGCGATCATCGCATCGCCGGTGAAGGTGCCATCTTCCGCCTGCCGGAGGTTCCGCTCGGCATGAATATGAGCTGGCAGTCCAATCCCCGAACGGTCGCCCTGATGGGCCCCTCGCGTGCCAAACAATTTACCATTCTCGGCGAACGCCTGGATGCCGAGCGGGCGCGTGAATGGGGCCTTGTCGATGATGTCGCCCCGGCCGGAGAAGCGCTGAAGCGCGCCAACGCGCTGGGCGCCCGCTATGGCGCTGTGGCCCCGATTCCACTGCGGATGACCAAGCAGGCGATCAATATGGCGGCGGGGGCGCTGAACCCGCCGACAAGCTATATGGACCGCGACCAGTTCCTTCTGACCTCACTGAGCGAGGACCAGCGCGAAGGCGTGCGCGCCTTCCTGGACAAGCGAGATCCGGAATTTCGCGGCGACTGACCTTTTGTTTCGCGCTTTCATCAGCCCGTGTGCGGACTTATCATCGGGGCCATGACTGATCTTTTCGCCTCGGCCGGCCTTGATGAAGGCGCGCCGCAGCCCCTGGCGGACCGGCTGCGCCCGCAAAGCCTGGAAGACGTGGTCGGCCAGGATCACCTGCTCGGCGCCGACGGCTCGCTGATGCGGATGCTCGAGGCGGGCCGGCTGGGTTCGATCATTCTCTGGGGCCCGCCCGGGGTCGGCAAGACGACGATCGCGCGGTTGCTGGCCGATCGCAGCGATCTTGCCTTTGAGGCGATCAGCGCGGTCTTTTCCGGCGTCAAGGAGATGCGCGCGGTTTTCGACAGGGCCGAAGCGCGCCGCGCGACAGGGCAGGGCACGCTCCTTTTCGTCGACGAGATCCACCGGTTCAACCGGGCCCAGCAGGACGGTTTCCTGCCCTTTGTCGAGAGCGGCGTGGTCACGCTGGTCGGTGCCACGACGGAGAACCCGAGTTTCGAGATCAATGGCGCGCTCCTGTCGCGCTGTAGCGTCCTGACCCTGAAACGGCTCGACGGGATGGCCATGGACCACCTGCTTGAGCGGGCCGAGGCGGTCGAGGGCCGGGCCCTGCCCCTGGAGGGGGATGCGCGCGCGGCGCTGATTGCCATGGCCGATGGGGACGGGCGCTATCTCCTGAACCTCGCCGAACAGGTTTTCACGCTGGCCGGGCCGGGTGAAACGCTCGATGGCGATGGGCTGGCTGCGGCGCTCCAGAAACGCGCGCCGGCCTATGACAAGGACCGGGACGGGCATTTCAATCTCATCTCGGCCCTGCACAAATCGGTGCGCGGGTCCGATCCCGATGCCGCGCTCTACTGGTTTGCGCGGATGCTGGAGGGCGGCGAGGATCCGCTCTACCTCGCCCGACGACTGGTGCGCATGGCGAGCGAGGATATCGGGCTGGCCGACCCGACTGCCCTCATGATCACCTCGGAAGCCGCGCGCGCCTATGAACGCCTCGGCAGCCCCGAGGGCGAACTGTCCCTGGCCCAGGCGGTCATCCATCTCGCCACGGCGCCGAAATCGAACGCGGCCTATGTGGCCTACAAGGCGGCGAGGCGCTCAGCGCGGGAGTCGGGCTCGCTCAGCCCCCCGAAACACATTCTCAATGCCCCGACGCAGCTGATGAAGGACGAGGGATACGGCCAAGGCTATGCCTATGACCACGATGCCGAGGAGGGCTTTTCCGGGCAGGACTATTTCCCCGATGGCATGGAACGCCAAGCCTTCTACGCGCCGAAAGGCGAGGGTCGCGAAGGCCCGATTGCCGAACGGCTCGAGCGCTGGGCGGCGCTGAGGCGCCGCGCGCGTGGCCGCGGCTGATGCGTAACCGGCCGGTCGTGCAACTGGGCGAGCATGAAAAGGCGTTTGCGCGCCGTCTCGTGCGGCATGAAGATCGCAGCCTTCTGGTGCTCGACAAGCCGCCGGGACTGGCCTGCGAGGTGCGCGGCCGGCGGAATGTGCGCACGCTGAACCGGCTCCTGTGGGCTTTCGCGCGATCCAATGGCAAGCGCCCGCATCTTGCCCATCGCCTCGATGCCGAGACCTCCGGCGTGATCCTTGCCGCACAGACCCGGCCTGCAGCCGCCGCCCTTCAGAAGGCTTTCGAGACCCGCCGGATGCGGAAGGTCTATCTCGCGCTCGTCACCGGCGCAGGGCCGGAAAAGGCTCGCGGGCGGATTGACGCGCCGATCCGCCGGGCGCGCCACAAGTCGGGCGAGGTGGCGCAGGTCTGCGAACCGTCCGATGAAGGCGCGCGGCCGGCCGTGACGCATTGGCGTGTCCTGGCGTGCCGGGCCGGGTCTGCGCTCGTGGAACTGAGGCCCGAAACGGGCCGCATGCACCAGATCCGCGTTCATCTTGGTTCCATCGGCCTGACCATTGCCGGAGAAAAGCGCCATGGCACCGGCGCGCCGGCGCCGCGCCTGATGCTGCATGCGGCCGCGATTGCCGGGCCTCACCCCGAGGGCGGCAGGTTTGCCCATCGCGCGCCGGTTCCCGCGGATTTCGCTGACATGGCCCGCCTGATGGGGCTGGCCGCTGGCCTCGAAGACGCGTATTGAGGGGCCATGTCGGGTTTTCTTTTCGTTGCGGCCGGCGGGGCCATCGGGGCCGTCATGCGATATGGCGTGGCGCAGCTGGCGTCGCGCCTGACCGAGGCGCCCGGCACCTATGCGACCCTTGTCGTCAATGTCGCCGGCAGTTTCTGTCTCGGCCTCCTGATGGCCTGGCTCGTGTCTCGCAGCGACAGTGGAGCCCATCACGGCCTGTTCCTTTTCCTTGCGGTTGGCCTGCTGGGTGGGTTCACGACGTTTTCGGCGTTTTCGCTTGAAACCGTACACATGCTCAATGACGGCGCCCATGCCCGGGCGGCGAGCTATATGGCGGCGAACACGCTCGGCTCCGTGCTGGCGCTTTTCCTGGCCTTTCACTTTCTGAGGCGGCTCCTGGCATGAGCGGCATCGTGATTGAAACCGTCACGCGCGAAGAGGCCGGCGCGCGGCTCGACCGCTGGATCAAGCGGCGCCTGGCCCTGACCCAGGGCGAGGTCCAGAAACTCGTGCGCACGGGCCAGGTCCGTGTCGATGGCGCGCGCGCAAGGGCCAATACGCGCCTGGAGGCCGGCCAGGAAGTCCGCCTGCCGCCGGTCAGGGCCCACCAGTGGCGCACCGGCGGCGGGGAAGATGCGCGAGAATGCCGGATCAGCGACCGCGATGCCGCCTTCATCCACAGTCTTGTCCTCCATGCCGACGAGGAGATGATCGCCCTCAACAAGCCGGCCGGCATTGCGGTGCAGGGCGGGACAGGACAGGGGCGCCATATCGACGGGATGCTGGGCGCGCTCGGCGAAGGCGGTCACAAGCCGCGGCTGGTTCACCGCCTGGACAGGGAAACCTCCGGTGTCCTCCTCCTGGCCCGCCACCCGGCGGCGGCCGCCCGGCTCGGCGATCTCTTTCGCTCGCGCGACATGGCCAAGATCTACTGGGCTGTCACTGCGGGCGTGCCGAATCCGCCGGCCGGCCAGCTGCGCGGCTGGATGGCCAAGGGGGCAGGTCAAGGCGAGGCCCGCGAGCGCATGCGCCCGGCCCGGCAGGGCGAGGAAGGCGCGCGCCATGCCATCACCGATTATGCCGTGGTCTCTCAGGCCGCCCGGCGCGCGGCATGGGTCGCGCTGAAACCCGAGACCGGCCGGATGCACCAGCTGCGCTTCCATATGAGCGAAATGGGCACGTCCATTCTCGGCGATGAGAAATATCCCTCGCGCCGCGAGGCCCTTGTCGGGGTCGCATCGGGTCTGCACCTGCATGCCCGCGCCATGATCGTGCCGCGCCGCACCGGCCGGCCGCTGGAACTCGTCGCTCCTTTGCCGGCGCATATGGTCGAGACATTCGAGACGCTCGGCTTCATCGAGGACCTCGCCGGCGCCGACCCGATGGAGCCGTTTGCATGAGTGATTCGGCGCTCCGCGAAGCTTATGCGGCGATGCAGGGTGGCGATCTCGAACGGGCGCGCCTCAGGCTCAGAGGCCTCGATTCGCCGATGGCGCTGCACCTGTCCGCGCTGGTCGAAAAGAGATCGGGCCGGCATCAGCGGGCCGCGGAACTGTTTGAACGCGCCGGCGCCGGCGATCCGCACAATCCGGAAATCGCGAATAATCAAGGGCTGAATGCGCGCGCCATGGGCGATCACGCCGCCGCCGTGGAAGCTTTCTCGCGGGCGCTCGCCGTCAAGCCGGACTTCGCCAGCGCGCGCCAGTCATTGTCGCGTTCCCTTGTGGCGCTCGAGCGTTGGCAGGAGGCTGAGGAACAGGCGCATGCGCTGCTCGCGGCCGCACCGGGCGAGCGCAAGGCGCTCTATACCCTGGCCAGTGTTCGCCTGGAACAGGGCGATGCGGAGGCGGCCGACCAGATACTCTCGCGACTGATCGCCCGGGGGGACGCCGCGCCGGCCATTCATTTCGTGCGGGGCCGCGCGAAACTCGAGCTCGACCGGCTCGAAGACGGGATTTCAGACCTTCAGAAAGCCTATGAGCAGGCCCCCGATGAGCTGGCCCTGCGGACCCTGGCGGGCGTTTACTGGATGTCGAGGCAAAGGCAGGCCTTCGACACGCTGCTGGCCCGTGCGCCCGCGCCTCTTGGCGCCGCGGTCGCCGATATGCTGCGCCAGAGCGGCGAGCCTGATGCCGCAGAAGAGCGCTGGCGGCAGATCCCCGATACGCATCGCGACACGGCCCAGGCCTGGCGCGTCAAATCGAACATCCATCAGGATCAGGGCCGGGCCGGCGCCGCGCTGGAGGCGGCGGAAAGGGCGGTGGCGCGCGATCCGGCTGACCCGGTCGGCGTGGACCTCCTTGCCAGCGCCCAGTTGATGTGCGCGCGCAGTCACGAGGCCCTGGAAACCGCGCGCATAATGCGAGCCCGCCAGCCGCTGGCGCAGAACTGGATTGCACTCGAGGCGACAGCACTTCGTCAGCTGGGGGCGCCGGAATATGAACACCTGGTGCGGGTCGAGGAGCATGTGCGCGCCTATGAACTGCCCGTGCCGGAAGGGTATGACAGCCTGGAGCAATTCAATGCGGAATTCGCCGCGGCGCTCGATCGTCACAGGAGGTTCAGCTTTCATCCGCTCAACCAGTCCCTGCGCAGGGGCGCGCAGACCGCGCGGTCGCTGACATCCATGCAGGATCCTGTGGTGCGGGCCTATCTGGCGGCCGTGGACGGGCCGATCCGGGCCTATATGAGCCAGATCGGACGCGATCGCGACCATCCGCTGTCGGCGCGCAACACGGGCGAGTACACGATGGCCGGGTGTTGGTCTGTCCGGCTGCAGGGCGGCGGTCGCCATGTCGATCACATCCATCCGCAGGGCTGGATCAGTTCGGCCTATTATGCCGAACTTCCCGAAGAAACGCTGTCAGGTGACAGCAAGGCGGGCTGGATCCGGTTCGGCCAGCCGCCTTTCCCCTGCGATCCGCCGCTGCCGGCCGAAAGGTGGATTCGCCCCAAGGCCGGAACGCTTGTGCTTTTTCCGTCCTTTCTCTGGCATGGCACGGAACCGATTTACGATGGGTCCAGCCGTGTCACGGCGCCCTTCGACCTGGTTCCGGCATGAGCCTGCGCCTGGCGATCTGGGACATGGATGGCACGATCGTGGACAGCCGCGAAGTGATCACGACGGCCATGGCGCGCGCCTTCGAGACCTGCGGCCTGGCCGCGCCCGGCTATGAGGCCACGCGCAGGATTGTCGGCCTCGGCCTTGAGGAAGCCTGCCGGCGGCTGGCGCCGCCCGATTACCCGGCAAGCGACCTGGCACGGCTTGTCGCGGCCTATCGGCAGGCCTTCGTCGCGCGCCGGGCGGATCCGGGGTTTCGTGAACCGCTCTATGACGGGGCCACGGCGACCCTGGAACGCCTGGCCGCGGAGGGCTGGCTGATCGCCATGGCCACAGGCAAGTCACGGCGCGGGATCCGCGCCCTGTTCGAGATGCATCCTCTCGAGCGTTTCTTCGACACGATCCATTGCGCCGATGACGGGCCGGGCAAGCCCCATCCGGCCATGGTGGTCGAGGCGATGAAGGCAACGGGCACCGAGGCCCATCAGGCGCTGATTATCGGCGATGCCGTGCATGATATCGAGATGGGCCGGAATGCCGGGATCCACACCATCGGCGTGAGCTGGGGATTTGGCCGGGCCGACGAACTCGAGGCGGCCGGGGCGCATGTGCTCAGCCATGATTTCGAGGCGCTCAACGCCGCCCTTGACGGTTTCGCGGAGGGCTTTCGATAGTGCAGCCGGCTGGCCCGGCTATGCGGCCGCTGGCCGATCGGTATCGCCGTGAAGACGGCCGAATGCCGTGGCGGTGAGGCGGGGTATTTGCGTTTTGGTGGTGCGTGTTTAGACAGGGCCGATGGATATGTCGGCCGCCCCGAAACGCTTTTATCGTGATGCTGCGCCTGCGCCCCTTGGCGAAAACTGGCAGGTCGAGCTTAACGGGCGCGCCCTGCGCACGCCGGCGAGGGCGGTCCTCGAACTGCCGTCCCGCCGTCTTGCAGAGGCCGTTGCCCAGGAATGGCGCGAGCAGGGTGAAGCGCTCGAAATTCCGCGCATGCACCTGACCCGCCTTGCCAATGTGGCTGTGGACCGAACGCCGCTTTCGCGGCGCGAAATGGCAGACGAGCTGACGAAATACTGCGAAACCGATCTTCTCTGCCACCTCGCCGAGGCGCCGGTGGAACTGCGTGCGCGCCAGGAGGCGGCCTGGCGTACGATACGCGACTGGGCCGGCCCGGCGCTCGGCATCATGCTCATGCCCGTCCAGGGCATCATGGCGGCGCCCCAGCCGGCGGCGTCGCTGGACGCGGCGCGCGATCACGCCATGTCCCGGGATGACTATAAGCTGACGGGCCTGGCTTTCGGCTGCGCGCTTTTCGGATCGGCGCTCCTGGCGCTGGCTGTCGAGCAGGGCGAGATCGCAGCCACCGACGCGCTTGCCCGTTCGCAGGTCGACGAGACATTCCAGGCCGAGCAATGGGGCCGTGACAGCGAGGCTGAAGCGGCGTTACAGGCCAGGCGCGAACAGGCCGAGGCGCTGGGGAACTGGTTCTCCGCGCTCTGACAGGCCCGCAGGGAGGGGCTGTATTGATCACGATTCACCATCTTGAGAATTCGCGGTCGCAACGCGTGTTGTGGCTGCTCGAAGAGCTCGGCGCGGCCTATGAGGTTCGCCGCTATGAGCGCGATCCCCAGACCATGCTGGCCCCCGAAACGCTCAGGCGCATCCATCCGCTCGGAAAGTCGCCCGTTCTGGAGGATGGGTCTGTCATCGTCGCCGAGACCGGCGCCATATTCGAATATGTTCTGGACACGCACGGCCCCGGCGGGTTGCGGCCAGAGCCGGGAACCCCTGACGCGCGCGCTTTAACATACTGGCTTCATTATGCCGAAGGCTCTGCAATGCCGCCGCTGGTCATGAAACTGGTGTTCCAGCGTCTGCCGGAAAATGCGCCGAAGCTGGCCCGTCCCTTCGCGCAGGCGGTGTCGAAACGCGCGGTGCAGGGTTTTGTCGATCCGCAGCTGAAGACGCATATGGATTTCTGGGAGGCTGAGCTGGCGGGCAGCGGCTGGTTCGTGGGCAGCGGATTTTCGGCGGCCGACATCATGATGAGCTTTCCGCTGGAAGCGGCGGCTTCGAGAAATGATCTCAGCGCATATCCGAATATCCGGGGTTTTCTGGAGCGTATTCATGCCCGGCCGGCCTATCAGGCCGCGCTCGAGCGTGGCGGCCCCTATACCTATGCCTGAAGGTTCGCCGGCGCCGATAGCCTCGCAAGCACTCATCGCCACGAAGGACAGGCCGGCTTACGCCGAGGGAAGGCGGAGCCTCGGCTTGCACTTGGCGCACGGGCCGCTATCAGTGCGGGGCAGGACAAGTCCAAACTCTTCAAGGAACAAAGGGGCGTGGCGAAATGCAGGATGTGATCGAAGCACTGGAAGCGCGGCGCCAGCAGGCCCGTATGGGCGGCGGCGAGACACGGATCGCCCGCCAGCATGAAAAGGGCAAGCTGACCGCGCGCGAGCGGATGGAATTGCTGCTCGATGAAGGCAGCTTCGAGGAGTTCGACATGTTCGTCGAGCACCAGTGCTCCGATTTCGACATGGACGAACAGAAGATACCCGGCGATGGGGTCGTCACCGGCCATGGCACGGTCAATGGCCGTCTCGTCTATGTGTTTTCCAAGGATTTCACGGTTTTTGGCGGTTCGCTGTCCATGGCACATGCCCAGAAGATCGTGAAAGTGCAGCAGGCGGCCGCGCGCACCAGCGCGCCCGTGATCGGCATTTTCGATGCCGGAGGGGCGCGCATCCAGGAGGGCGTGGACTCGCTGGCCGGTTATGCCGACATCTTCATGGAAAACGTCCTGTCTTCCGGCGTGATCCCCCAGATCTCCGTCATCATGGGCCCCTGCGCGGGCGGGGATGTCTATTCCCCGGCCATGACCGATTTCATCTTCATGGTGAAGGACACATCCTACATGTATGTCACTGGCCCGGATGTGGTGAAGACCGTGACCAATGAGGAGGTCACGCATGAGGAACTGGGCGGGGCGCGCGTGCATGCCGCCAAGTCCGGTGTTGCCGACGGCGCCTTCGAGAATGATATCGAGGCGCTGGTCCAGATCCGCCGGCTGGTCGATTTCCTGCCGCTTTCCAACAAGGAAACCCCGCCCACGCGCCCGAGCTTTGATGCGCCCGACCGGGTCATTTCAAGCCTCGACACGCTGATCCCAGACAATCCGAACACGCCCTATGACATGAAGGAGCTGATCACGAAGGTCGCCGACGAAGGTGATTTCTTCGAGATTTCCCCGGCTTTCGGGGCCAATATCATCTGCGGCTTCGGCCGCCTGGAAGGCACCAGTGTCGGCTTTGTGGCCAACCAGCCGATGACGCTGGCCGGCGTGCTCGATATCGATGCCAGCCGCAAGGCGGCACGCTTCGTGCGCTTCTGCGACTGTTTCAACATTCCGATTGTCACTTTCGTTGACGTGCCGGGCTTCATGCCGGGCACGAAGCAGGAATATGGCGGCCTCATCAAGCATGGCGCCAAGCTGCTCTTCGCCTTTGCCGAGGCCACGGTGCCGAAAGTCACCGTGATCACGCGCAAGGCCTATGGCGGCGCCTATGATGTTATGAGCTCGAAACACCTGCGCGGTGACATCAATTATGCCTGGCCGAATGCCGAGATCGCCGTGATGGGCGCCAAGGGCGCCGTCGAGATCATTTTCCGCTCGGAACTCGGTGATGAGGAGAAGATCGCCGCGCGCACGCGGGAATATGAAGACAATTTCGCCAACCCATACGTCGCCGCGCGCAAGGGCTATGTCGATGACATCATCATGCCCCACTCGACCCGCAAACGGGTGATCCGCGCGCTGCGGACCCTGCGCTCGAAAGACGTGAAGAACCCGGCCAAGAAGCACGACAATATCCCGCTCTGACGCAGGTCGGGATGTCTCGGGCCAAGCCCTGTCCGGGCCGGCGACACACCTTGCCGCGGGCATTCAGCTTCGCGTCATCTTCGGGCTGCTAACCGGCGGCCATGGGGAATGATAACTATTTGAATCGCGGGTCGTCGAAGTCTCGCGCTCGCCGGCCCCGGGCCTCGGGGCCAAGGGGCAACCGGCTCGACCGACTTGGCGACGTCAACCGGATCGGGCGTTTCTGGCAGAATGCCGAGGTGACGCCGGCCGGCGAGACCGTCGAGTTCATGCAGTATGGTGACGAGGGGCTGCGGCCCTTCATCATCCTCAATTCGGCCGATTATCCGGGGCTGCCTCCCCAACGATTCTGCCAGCGCTTGCAGGCGGCCGGCTATTGCACGATCGCGGTGCAGCGCCCCGGGTTCGGCGCCTCGACGCCGGCGCCGACGCCAGAAGGGCAGGCTCGTATCCTCAATGCATTCCTCGAGCGGGCCGGTCTGGCCGACATCGTGCTCATGGCCATGGGCTCGGGTGTTCCCATCGGCTACCGTCTTGCCGAGCTGCGTGACGATATCGCCGTCACGCTTCTCGCCAACCCGACATTCAATGCGGAGATATTCGAGGAATTACGTCCGGAATGGTTTGCGCGGCTGGTCGAGCAGGCCATGGCCAGCCCGGCCATGGCTCGCGCCTCGCTGACCTGGATAAAGGGGAATGCGCGCCTTTTCGGCCATCATCAGCTTTTCGAAAAATGGTATTCGAAGCATCCTGGCGACCTCGAATTCCTCAAGGCCCATGGCGACGAATTCGACGAAGTGGTCAGTGCACTGCTTGCGCTCGACACGCAGACCTTTCGCAACGAGATAATCATGAGCCTGCAGCCGGACCCCTTTCTCACCCAGGGGCGCTTTTCGGGCAGGGATATGCTGGCGATCTCCAGCGAAGAGACGAGCGCAAGCTGGAAACGCGGATTCGAAGCCGAGGTGCGACGGCTTGGCCTTTCGCGAGCCTATCTGCCGGCCGGCGACAGTTTTGCGCCATTCCTCTTTCCTGACAGATTGGTCGGGCTTGTCGAACAGTTCGCCCGGCAGGCGCGCCCATCCGGCCTTCGCAACAGCATCCAAGCTTAAAGCGATTCCAAGCGAAGTGGGCACCTTTTCGTCGTCCGAAAATGCGTAAAAACAAGGGCTTGAATCGGTTCTGTGATTCCGATTGAGAACGCGCCGCTTTAAACGCCCGGGTAACCTTGAAGGGCCATAATGCGTCTTGGAAATTCACCTGAATGCCAAACCGAGACGTATAAATGCTGCGCACCCTTGCCCTGGCCTTACTGGCAACCCTGATCGGCGGACCGCTCGCGGCCCCCGCCGCAGCCTTTGGTATCGGACTCCAGCCGACCACGGTGGAAATGGAAATCGCACCGGGCGAGCGCAAACGCCAGGTGATCAATATCGCCAATGTCCACAAGGAAAAGACGATCTCCCTGACCATGGGTCTGGCCGACTGGAACCTGGACGAGAATGGCCAGATCCGCCTCTTTCCACCCGGGCAAGACCCCGCGTCGAGTGCCGAATGGGCACGCTTCAGCCCGGCCTTTGTAACGCTGGAGCCCGGCGAGAGCGAGCAGATCGTCGTCGATCTGGCCGCCCCGGCCCGCGTGCCCCGCGCCGGTGATCACCGTTTCGCCCTTCTGGCCTCGACAATCCTGCCAGAGGAGCGGGACCAGGGCTCAGGCGTCTGGAAGCGCTACCAGATTGCGAGCCTGTTCTACATGACGACAGGCGATGCCGAAAGCCTGCCGCTCGTGACATCCTCTGGGCTGGCCCGGGACGAGGACGGCGTTCCCATGCTGGGCCTGCGGATCGAGAATGAGGGCAATGCGCATGCCCGTTTGCGCGGCTCTGTCGAGATCGAAACCGGGCGCGGCGAAGTGGCGACGCGCCCGATCGAGAACCTGGTCGTGCTCGACCAGAGTGCGCGCAGCTATACGGTCCGGCTGCCGGCCGAGCTGGGCGAGAACCCGTCCATTTCGGTGAAACTCGAAAACACCTTTGCGCCCCAGGTCCAGTCCGGGCTCATCGAGCTCGAGCCCCACACGGTTTCCGCGCCGCTGAGGAAAGCGAGCCTGGAGCCGGCCGAAGACGGCGGTGGCCAGCCCTAATGGCGGGCCTGCGCGCCGTGCTCTGTCTGGCCGTATTGATCGAGACCGGAGGGGTTGCGGCCAATGCCTCCTGGCTGGATTCGGACTTCTATTGCCGCGCCTATGGATGCGTGATCGTCCATGACGGGCGGACATTCGATGTCTATGACAATTATGATTTTGCCACGGGCCGGCGCGTGCCCCCGGGCGGGCGCATGATTGCCTGGAGCGGCAATCCCTTCCAGGGATCAGGCGCGGTCAATCCGGTGATCACCGGCACGCGGACCGAGGGGTTCCACCTGGCCCCGTTGCGCGAGGAAGGCGTCCTTCTGGGCATCGATCAGACCGGTGATGGCGAGATCGACCTGTCACCGGGCGCCAATGCGCGCGGTTTCCTCGATGCCAGCGCGGGCCTGTCGGCATTCGGGCTTGATGGCCGCAGCGACATTGCTGCCGGTGAGAGCTCCAGCCGGAGAAGTTTCTATCTGTCATCACGGACGGATTTCTACCTCGCAGCGTCCGCGCGTTTGCGGGCAGGCAGCGGCGAGTTGAGTGACCCACAGCGGCTGTCACAGGTCCGGTTTCGCTATGATATCCGCGAGGCGGGAAATGATGACGGCATGGCGTTCGGCAGTCGCGCGGCCAATGGCAATTTCTATCGCTTTGTCGGCAATGTCGACGATGTGGGGGACCTGGCCGGCGGGGCGGTGAATATCGTCGAGTTCCGGCGCGCCATACGCCGGCGTTCGTCGCCCGATCTGCCGCGCCAGTCAGTGCGGTTCGACTATGTCTACGGATTCGATTCCTATGATCTCTCCATGGGCGCAGGCGATTTGCGCTATGCGATCGAGTTCGAATTCTACAATCGATAACGCACAGGTGGGTTGATCCGCGGGCCAAGAGATACCAATCTCTCGTCATGGCGAGACGACCCAGACCGAAGATTGTGAGCCTCACCGATGCGGCCGCAGATCGCGTTCGCGAGATCATGGATGACAAGGGCGCGGGCTATTTGCGCGTCGGCGTGACGAATGGCGGCTGCGCCGGCATGGAATACATGATGGATTATGTGGAATCGCCCGAAGCGTTGGACGAATTGGTCGAGGACAAGGGCGTTCAGATCGTCGTCGATGCCAAGGCGGTGCTGTTCCTGCTTGGCTCGGTCGTGGATTTCGAGTCGACGCTGTTGCACGAGAAATTCGTCTTCACCAATCCGAACCAGACCGATGCCTGTGGATGTGGTGAGAGCGTGACGATTGTTCCGGCCGCCGACTCCGATTCCGCCGAGGTGTCGCCACCTACCGCATGAGCGGCCGGCTCGTTTCAGTTTCGAAATGATTCGTGCAGCTGTCCGGGAAATGTGGCACCCGCACGGTAAACGCCTTGATTTCTATAATGATTCGACTAGGAAAACCGACTGAACAGCAGTCCGGCTCGTTGGATCGTACGAAAGATTGAGAGGCCTTCGGCTCCGCGGAGAACGGGGTCTGCTCAAGGCAGGCCATGCCGCGTGAAACAAGTTGTGTCCGGGAAACGGCCTCAGGCCGAGCGCTGTGCAAGGGCCGCATAGGCCGCATCGGAGGGCTCGCCATACGGGTCGACCCCAAGAGAGCGGACCGTCTCTACCGTCAGGTAACCGACCGACAATCCATTGGCGCGTTGATAGGCTTCCATCGCCGCTTCGGTTCGCGGTCCGAATGCCCCGTCCACAAGAGTGGGGAAGCCCGCATCCGAAAGAGCGCCCTGGATTTCCGCGACCTTCAGGTCGGTCGTGTTGGTCTCGCACAGCACTTCAGCCCATTCCGGTTCGCCGCCGCCGCGGACAATTTCGCGTTCGACCGTGCGATAGACGGCCGGCACCTCGACACGACGTTCTTTGGGCGGCTCCACCATCACCCGGATCGAACGATCTTCATACACGGCGGGAATGACTTCTTCCACCACGCGGGCCGGCTCGACGACTTTTCGGCGCGTGACGGTCTTGTAGCGTGCGGGGATCACGCGTTCCTGCGTGCGCGGCGGGGCGATCATGCGTGAACGGGTCACGGTGCGCGTGACGGCCGGTTCGATCACGCGGCAGAGCACTTCGCCGGTATGGGTCTCACCGCCGCGCGCGGCAGCATCCTCCGCCCCATGGACACCGCTGCGGCCATAAATGCCCTCTCCCGTTTTCCAGACCACGCGCTCGGGCTTGACCACGACGGTTTCCGTATAGGTCTCGAACTGCGCCGGGATGACGGTGATCTCGGTGCGTTCGGGCGCAACCATCACCTCTTCCTCAACCGTTTCGTAGACCGCGGGGATCACGCGGTGGCGTGTCTTTGCCTCGCGGACCATGACGCGGATGGAACTGTCGCGATAAACAGCGGGCGTGACCTCGATACGTTCCGTGGCGGGCTTTTCCAGCACCTGCTCGGTCACGGTTTCGGTGACCACCGGGGTCAGGACGCGCGCGAAACACTGCCCGGCCCGGTCGGCCGGCGGGTATTGCGCCGACTGGGCGACGGCAAGGCCGGCCAACAGGCTTGCTGCGAGACAGAGAAATACAACGCGCACGGATCGACTCCCAAACCACACTCTCACTCAGCTTATACGTCGATGATTACGCCGGCGTAAAGAAAAAATTCAAGAAAAGCAGGAAACAAGCCGAGTGTTGCCCAAAAGCCGCGTTCCATCGGCGCCCACCGGCCCAGAGACGTAATTCGTGCGTTTGGATAGGCGAATCTGGCTCGTGTCCCGAAAAAATAGAAACCCCTTTCGCAAATCCGGGTGATCAACTAGGACGGGCCGGGAAGAGGCGTGCAATCGGACGAATAGGCCATGGGTTCGAACGAAACGAAGCGCGGGGCAGCGCGCGACACGATCCTGCAAGCCGTGCTCGACCTGATCGCGCGCGACGGAATCGATGCCGTGACCCATCGCAGCGCTGCCGAATCCTCCTCGGTTTCGCCGGGAACGGTCACCTATCATTTCCCCTCACGCGAGAAACTGATCGACGCAGCCTTTTCAAAATACGTGGCCGATTATCAGGTGTCCCTGAACCAGGCGATTGCCAGCCAGCCGATCCGGACCCGCGAGGATCTGCTGAAATTCCTGGTCGGCACGACGGGCCTGTCACCCGATGCCCTGTCTCTGGCCTGTATCGAGGCCGAGCTTGCCCTGCTGTCGCATCGCAGCGGCCGGCTGGCGAGCGTGCTGCAGGCCTGGCAAAGGGCCATGGAACCGATCCTGTGCGATGTTCTCGAACGGATCGGCGTGCCCCGTCCGGTGGAGGCGGCGCGCACGCTCACGGCGATCTGCCGGGGCACGGAATTCGAGGTGATGGCACGCGGCGGCGCGATCAGCCCCGAAACGCTGAATGCTCGCCTGGAGACCGCGCTCCGCGGCCTGCAGGAGGGTTAGCGTGCAACCCGTTTGATCGTGCCGGAGAAATTCAGGCAGGCCCGGCCCTCGGCCGTGACGAGGCCGCGCACGAAGACAAGCGACCGGCCATTGCGCAGGACCTCACCGCGCGCCTGGATCCATTCGTCTTGTGCCGCGCCGGCGAGGAATTCGGATGCGAAGGAAACGGTCACGGCATGGTCGCCGGCCAGATCCGGCTGTGCCAGCGCGAAGAGCGCGAAATCGGCAAAGGTCATCAGGCAGCCACCATGCATGAAACCGGCGCCATTCATCTGGTGGGGGCGGGCGCGGAACGCCGCTACAGGCCCGTGTTCATCCTCGCGGAAATAATAGGGTCCGGCATGGGATTCGAACGGGTCATCGGCCCAGCAGAGCCAGCCGGCGAATTCGCCGGTTTCGACGGTTTTGTAGGGCATCGACAGTGCCTTGTTGTCATTTCGGTTCGCCGCGGGGTTTTAGGCGCTCCGCGAAGACTTCGACAAGGGCCGTTCTTCGGCCTATTGTTCTCCCAGTGAAATCCGGGAGAGAAACGCCATGGCCTTCGACGATGAAATCCGCGCCCAGCTTGTAGAGACCGTTCACCGTTTCGTGGCCGAGAAATGCGTTCCGCTCGAAGGCCAGGTGGGCGATGAGGACAAGGTTCCCGGATCGATCGTCGCGGAGATGAAGGAGCTTGGCCTGTTCGGCCTTGCGGTGCCGGAAGAGTATGGCGGGCTCGGGCTCGACATGGAGACCGAATGCCTGGTGGCGTTCGAGCTTGGCCGAACCTCACCGGCCTTTCGCTCCGTTGTCGGGACCAATATCGGAATCGGCAGCCAGGCGCTGGTCCTGTTCGGGACGCAGGAGCAGAAGACCCGCTGGCTTCCCGGGATCGCCTCGGGCGACCTGGTGGCGAGTTTCGCGCTGACCGAACCGGAAGCGGGATCGGATGCCGCCGGCCTGAAGACGCGGGCGATCCGCGATGGCGAGCATTACGTGCTCAATGGCACCAAGCGCTATATCACCAACGCCAATGTCGCCGATGTCTTCACGGTGATGGCCCGCACCGACCCCGACACGCCGGGCGCGAAAGGCGTGTCGGCCTTTGTCGTGCCGGCCGACACGCCGGGCCTCAGCGTCGGGGCGCCGGAAAAGAAGATGGGCCAGCAGGGCGCGCATATCTGCGATGTCAATTTCGACGATGCGCGTGTTCCGGCCGAAAACCGGATCGGCGCGGAAGGCGAAGGCTTCAAGGTCGCCATGAGCGTCCTCGACAAGGGCCGGCTCCATATTTCAGCGGTCTGTGTCGGTGTCGCCGAGCGGCTGATACGCGAAATGGTCAATTATGCGCTGGAGCGCGAACAGTTCGGCAAGCCGCTGGCCGAGCACCAACTCATCCAGGCGATGATGGCCGACAGCCAGGCCGAGACCTATGCGGCGCGCTGCATGATCATGGACGCCGCCCGGCGCCGCGATGCCGGCGAGCGCGTCACCATGCTGGCCTCCTCGTGCAAGCTGTTTGCGTCCGAAATGGTCGGGCGTGTGGCCGACCGGGCCGTACAGGTGTTCGGCGGGGCCGGATATGTCGCCGATTATGGCATTGAGCGCTTCTATCGCGATGTGCGCATCTTCCGGCTCTATGAGGGCACGACGCAGATCCAGCAGATCGTGGTCGCCCGGGAACTGGCGCGCGCCGCGCAGAAAGGCGAGCTCTGAATGGCTGACACAGCACTCCGCCGCGCCACCTATCAGGATATCATCGACCTGCCCGAAGGCGTGGTCGGCGAGATCATTTCGGGTGTCCTGCACACACAGCCGCGCCCGCGCTTCAGCCATGCCAAGGCGTCTTCAAAACTTGGCGCCAAGCTGGATAATGAGTTCGATCCCGATGATGGCGGCCCCGGGGGCTGGATATTCCTTGATGAGCCGGAGCTGCATTTCGGCGAGGATGTCCTGGTGCCCGATATTGCCGGCTGGCGCGTCGAGCGGGCGCCGGACCTGGCCAATGATGCCTGGACTTCCATTGCGCCGGACTGGCTGTGCGAAGTGCTCTCGCCCTCGACCGAACAGAAGGACCGTGTCCTGAAAATGCAGGTCTATGCCCGTGAGGGTGTGGCCCATGTCTGGCTGGTCGATCCGGATGCGCGCACGCTGGAGGCCTATGAGCTGCGCCACACCGAATGGGTCCGTATCGCGGCCCTTCGCGAAAATGACGAGGTGGCCGCCGCGCCGTTTGACGCGGCGCCATTCAGGCTCGGCGCCCTGTGGGTGCCGAAGGGAGGAGACAAGGACAATGGCTGACACAGAAACCGCCAATCCGGCGGAATTCGGCATGAATTCCGCGCGCCTGGCGCGCATTCCGGACTATTTCGGAACTCGCTATCTGACGACCGGCAAGCTGCCCTGCATGGCGACGCTTGTCTCGCGCGGCGGTGAAGTGGTGCATGAAGCCTATCGCGGCACCACCCATCTTGCCGGCGAGGGCGAGGCGATCGGCCCGGAAACGATTTTCCGCATCTATTCGATGACCAAGCCGGTCACCTCGCTCGCCGCGATGATGCTGTTCGAGGAAGGCGACCTGCGCCTGGACCATCCGCTTTCGCGCTATATTCCGGAATTTGCCGACACGAAGGTCTGGGTCGGCGGGTCCATGGAAGGCCCGGAACTGAAGGATCCCGACCGCGAGATCGAGATCCGCGACCTGTTCACCCATACGTCGGGCCTGACCTATGGCTTCCTGTTCCAGCATCCCGTCGATGCCATGTATCGCGAGCAGAAGATCGCCCGTCCCGACGAGTCGCTGGAGGAGATGTGCCGGCGGCTGGCCGCACTGCCGCTGGTCTTCTCGCCGGGCGAGCGCTGGAATTACGGCCATTCGACCGATGTCCTGGCGCGCGTCATCGAAATCGTGTCGGGCCAGACGCTGGACGCCTTCTTCCGCGAGCGCATTTTCGGTCCGCTGGGCATGGAGGACACCGATTTCTACGTGCCCGAAGCGAAATGGCCGCGCCTGACGGCCTGCTACCAGCGCGATCCCGTTTCGGGCGAGGTCAGTCTGAGTGACGGGGCCGGCGGCGAGAGCAAGGCTTACCGCACACAGCCTCCCCTGCTGAATGGTGGCGGCGGTCTTGTCTCGACAGTGCGCGACTATTCGCGATTCTGTCTTTGTCTCATGAATGGCGGGCGCCTCGGCGGGGCACATCTGGTCAGCCCGAAGACCTGGGAATTCATGGCGCGCAATCACCTGCCAGGTGGGGCGACCATCAAGGCCATGGGCGACAGGACCTTCTCCGAGGCCCGCATGGAGGGCAACGGGTTCGGCCTTGGCGGGTCGGTCGTGACCAATGTCGCCGAAACGATGCAGCCCGGTTCGGAAGGCACGTTCAGCTGGGGCGGGCTGGCCAACACCTTTTTCTGGATCGACCCGGCCGAGGAACTCATCGCGATCCAGATGACGCAGATGATCCCTTCGGGGTGCTATCCCATCCGCCCGCAATTCCAGCAGCTTGTCTATGCGGCGATCGATTCGTGAGATGAGCGAACCGGGCCCAAACCCCGTGCGCGCGGCGATTCTCGATCTCACCGCCGCGCGCGGCGCGGGAAAGACGATCTGCCCCAGCGAGGCGGCGCGGGCCGTGAGCGGCGATATGTGGCGCCGGCTGATGCCGGACGTGCGCGCCGAGGCGGTCAGGCTGGCCAAGACCGGGCAGATCGCCATCTACCGCAAGGGCCGCCCCGTCGATCCGGGCAGTTTCAGGGGCGTTTACCGGCTCGGCCTGCCACGGGGCGAGACCGGTTCAGGCGAGTAGCGACTCGCCCTCCAGCCAGTCCCGGCAAACCCGTGCCGCCTGCCCCGCCAGTTCGGGCGTTTCGATATAATAGTGGTCGGCGCCATCGATATCTTTCCGGGTCTTGCGATCATGGCCGACCGCATCGAACAGGCGCTGGGCATGGCTCGGCGTGCAGGCCAGGTCGGCCGTGTTGCTGACCACGAGCACCGGGCAGGAGACGCGCGCGGCATTGCCGAGGCCATCGGCATTCGTGTCGTCATGGCTCCATTGCGACAGCCAGGAGCGCAGCGTGGAAAAGCGTGCAAGGCCCACCGGCCCGTCATTCACGATACGCGGCTCGCCAAGATAGCATTCGCCGGGGCGGCGATCGGATGGATCAATCGCCGGATCGAGGAAACGCGGATCGGCCATTGTGCCATGAGTGACAAAGCCGCGTTCCATGGCCGTCTCACCGCGGGTGCGCAGGTCTTCAAGCGTCTGTTTCACCCAGTCCGTGATCCGCCGGTTGCGCGCGAGCTGGGCCTCACGATACCGCGCCAGGAAATCCTCCGAGAAAGGCGGCTTTGGCCCGACCGCGGCATAGATGTCGAGCGACGGGTCTCGCGCGAACGGATTGTCCTCGTCCATGATGGAGGGGTCGATCCACTCGGTCAGGGTGACGGCGCGGCTGACATGGGCGGCCAGAAGCATGATACCATCGGCCGGGACGAGGCCGGCCGCGGTCAGGTCATAGGGGTCGCCGGCGGGCGTGTGCGTCAGGGTCGGGGTCTCCGCCTGGTCCTGATAGAAGAGCGACAGCGAACCGCCGCCCGACCAGCCACCGAGAATTATGGTCTCATAGCCGAACCGTTCTTTCGCATCGGCGATTCCCGCGCCGAGGTCGCGCACGCATTTCTCCATGACCAGCGCGCTGTCATTGCCCCGGTAGCGCGGATTCACATAGATGCAGTCCACCCCCGTTCGCGCCAGCGCCGAGATCATCGGCAGGAAGGTGCCGCCGCCGACCGGATGGGAAAACACGATGGCGGTCTTCGAGCGGCTGTCCTCATCGGCGATCCGCACACATTCGAGGAACACGGTCCCGCCGGCGCCGCCATAGGTATCCTTGAAGGCCTGGTCCTCGCTATAGCCAATCCCGTAAATGTCCCGCCTGACACGTCCCATGGCGCAATTCCTTCCGCTGGCTCTTGCCTCTCGCCCGGGCAAGTTCAAGATGATCATTAGTCAAGCATGCCAGACCTGCCGGAGGAAACAGTCATGATCAAGCCGAACGGAATCCATCATATCGCGGTCATGTCCGGCGACATGAAAAAACACCTCGAATTCTTCTCCGATGTGCTCGGTTGCCGGCTTGTCGGCCTGTTCGACATGCACGGCGTGCCCGGGGCTTTTCACGCCTTCCTGGAGCTCAATGAGCATTGCCACTTTTCGCTCGTCCAGACCCCTGAAACGAAGGACATTCCCATCGAGCTCGGCAAGACCCATTCAGGCACGGGCGCGGCGCCGTCAGCGCCGGGCACAATGCAGCATCTCGCCTTCCGCGTGGATGACGAAACCGCGCTGCTGAACATGCGTGACCGGATTCGCAAGAAGGGCGTCAATGTCATCGGCCCCATCGATCATGGCATCTGCAAATCGGTCTATTTCGCCGGCCCGGACCAGTTGACGCTGGAAGTGGCCTGTCCGGGTGTAGCGATGGATCCCCAGCGCTGGGTCGATCCCGAGGTTCTGGAGCGGATTGGCGTGTCGCCGCAGGAGGCGGACGCTTATATGGCGCCGGACGCATATGCCGGAGAGGGCGGAAAGCTTGCCCAGCCGCCCTATGATCCCGACAAGCCCCACCAAGCCTATCCCGAAGACGTCTATCGGAAAATGATCTCGGCGCCGGATGAGGCCATCGCAGCCGGGGCCAGCTATGCCGAGCCCCCCGTGCCCGCGACGGATTAGCAGGCTGCTGAAGAAAGCTCCCTGCGGCCATTCAATGGCTCAGGCAGTCGTGCGGATCTCCATCCTTCGAGACGCGCTTCGCGCTCCTCAGGATGAGGTGAGTGCGTTGTTTTGATGGCTCAATATACTCATCCTGAGGAGCGATCCTTCCAGGATCGCGTCTCGAAGGATGGCGAGATCATGCTTTCAGGTTCGGAAGACCCATTTGCAGGAGTTCTTCAGCAGCCTGTCAGGGCGTCTTCCACGCAAATTGTTGAAGGCGCGGGCCTAGCCGGTGGCGAAGGCGGCGAACAGGCCGATCAGGATGACCGCGGCGATGATTGTCGAGATCAAGAGCACGGTTGGCATGCCCCGCTGGCGCTCACCCTGGCGGGCCTCCTCGGTGTCTTCGACAATCGGCGTTTCTTTATCATTCGACATTTCAAGGCTCCTTCAGAGCCGTTAACGTCTCGCCGGGCCTGAGGGTTCCCTCCGGCAAGCCGCGAGGGGAGCCGGCTCGCGCGCCGTCACCCGCCAGTGCGCCGGCCCAGCTGCGTGTCCAGCTCCCGCATGAAATTGCCGACACGCTTGGCATTCGCGCCGAGATCGGAGAGGCCAACCCGGCTGACCGAACGCATATCGACGCGGGTGCGCCCCTCAGCCGCCTCGATCCGGATGGCCACATCATCCTTGAAACCGAACCAGGGTGAGGTCTCGGTGGCTTCGATCCGGCCCGCTTCGGGATCGGCCGTGACGATGTCCCAGCCGCGCGCCCTGGCGAGCGCGATGGCCGTGTCATAGACCGCTTGCGGGCGGGCCGGCGTGATCAGCGTGTCGAAGGTGTAGGGGTAGGGAGCCTCGTCGCGCTCTTCCATGGTGTTGGGATCGAATTCGGCGCGTTCCTGGAGCTCGGCGACCGGCTGGCCATGCGTGCCGGGCCAGCGCTCGCGTGCGCTTTCCGGCAGCTGCGCCACGGGCGCGGGCTCGACCGGGTTCATGGCCTCGTCGGCCTCGCGCGCGGCCAGCAATTCCGCGGAGAACATCACCGGATTGTCCCAGTCGGTCTGGATATCGTGAATGGGCGGAAGCGAGGCGGCATGCGCGCCGAATCCCACGAGCCGGAAGAGAGTGAAGCTGGAAATCAGCACCGCCCCCAGCGCGAGGATGACCGGTTGCGTGCGCGGCGCCTTGATGAAGGCGACGACAAGGGCGAGCGCCGAGATCGCCAGCGCCCCCATGGTGATCGGCCCGCCATACCCGATGACCATGGTGCCAAGGCCGAACTGCCAGTCCCAGAGCCCGAAACGCGTGCCAAGCGCGGCCACCATGAACCAGAGCACGGTGGCGATCGAAAGCAACAGGGCGATGAAGGCCAGCTGGCCCCGCCAGCCGGCATTGGTGATGTGTGCGCGCATGGTCGGTTCTGCCTCCTGATGACCTTCCCATCCCATATCGCGCGCCACCGCCAGAAGGCCAGCCATTTCACCGGTCCGCTCAGCGCGCGGTCACGGATTGAGCCGGGTGCGCGTCCAGCCGGCGTTCTCGCCGCTAAAGGCATATTTCAGCCGGTCATGCAGGCGATAGGCCTGTCCCTGCCAGAACTCGATGGTTTCGGGCGCCAGCACGTATCCGCCCCAATAGGGCGGGCGGGCAATGGCGTCGTCTTCCTCGAACAGGTCGGTGAAGAGTGCCACGCGCGCTTTCAGGGCCTCCCGCTCGACGAGTTCGTGCGATTGCGCGCTGGCCCAGGCGCCGATCTGGCTGATCCGCGCGCGGCTGGCGAAATAGGCGTCGGCCGCCTCATCCGAGGTGCGGCTGACCGGCCCGCGTATGCGGACCTGGCGCTCCATGGATTTCCAGTGGAACAGGATGGCGGCCTTGCCCGTCGCCGCGATCTGCGCGGCCTTGGCGCTTTCGAGATTGGTGTAGAAGGTGAACCCGTCAGGACCGAAATCCTTCAGGAGCACAGTGCGCACATCCGGCATTCCCGCCGGATCGACCGTGGCCACCGACATGGCATTGGCATCATTGTGTTCGCTTTCGCGCGCAGCCGTCAACCAGTCCCCGAACAGAGCGATCGGATCGTCCATGTCTGGAATCGGTGCGCGTTCGCCGGTGGCGGCATAGTCCTCCTCGCTCGGCGTGGGGGGTATGATGGAGGTCTGGGCGGCCATGATGTCTCTCCACGGGGGAAATTTGTCGGCTGGGCAACGGTCATATAGAAGTTTGCCGGCTTCTGAAGAGAGTCGGTGCAAAATGTCCCATAACAGTTTCGGCCACCTGTTTCGCGTAACGACCTGGGGAGAGAGCCACGGCGCCGCGCTCGGCTGTGTCGTGGATGGCTGCCCGCCGGGCCTGGCGCTGGACGAGGCCTGGGTGCAGGGTTTTCTCGACAGGCGCCGGCCGGGCACATCGCGTTTCGTCACCCAGCGCCGCGAACCGGACGCGGTGCGCATCCTGTCCGGCGTGTTCGAGGATGACCGCACCGGCGGACCGGTGACGACCGGCACGCCGGTCTCGCTGATGATCGAGAATACCGACCAGCGCTCGAAGGATTATTCGGAAATCCGGGATCGCTACCGCCCCGGCCATGCCGACTACACTTATGATGCCAAATATGGCGTGCGTGACTATCGCGGCGGGGGGCGCAGTTCGGCGCGCGAGACCGCCGCCCGGGTCGCAGCCGGCGCCGTGGCGCGGCGCGTGCTTGGCGAGGCCGTGACCCTGCGCGGGGCCGTGATTCAGGTCGGCCCGCATGGCATCGACAGAGGCCGGTGGGACTGGTCGCAGATTGAAAGCAATCCCTTCTGGTGCCCGGATGCGATGGCGGCGGCGCGCTGGGAGACATTCCTCGACGAGACACGCAAGGCCGGCAGTTCGGCCGGGGCCATTGTCGAAGTGCAGGCCGAGGGCGTTCCGGCCGGCTGGGGCGCGCCGGTCTATGGCAAGCTCGACGGGGAACTGGCCGGGGCGCTGATGTCGATCAATGCGGTCAAGGGTGTCGAGATCGGGGCCGGTTTCGCGGCGGCCAGCCTGACCGGCGAGGAAAATGCCGACACGATGCGGGCGGGCGAAGAAGGCCCCGCGTTCGGCTCGAACAATAATGGCGGCGTTGCCGGCGGTATTTCAACCGGCCAGCCGCTCGTGGCGCGCATCGCCATCAAGCCGACCTCGTCCATTCTCACACCGGTCGAGAGCGTCACCCGTGATGGCGAGGAAGTCGAGATCCGCACAAAGGGGCGCCATGACCCCTGCGTGGGCCTGCGTGCGGTACCCGTGGCCGAGGCGATGATGGCCTGCGTTCTGGCCGATGCCAAGCTGCGCCATCGCGGGCAGGTGGGCTGAGCCGTTCAGCGAATTGCTTGCCGGGAGGCGGAATCGATTCTAGTTTGTATGAAAACAAAGCTCGTCCCCGGGAGAGTGCAGGGCTCAGCCCCGGCCGCCGAAGGCGCAACCGCCCCGGAAACGCTCAGGCTTCAGGACCGGACGACGGGCCCACACGCTGGAAAGAGGCAGGGCGGCAGGTAGACTGCCCGAGGCCTCGCCGAAGGAGCAAGTTCGGCGCGCTCATTTTGAGCGGAACGATCGGACGGAATCTCTCAGGCGCCGAGACAGCGGGGGCAGGCGGCACCGGATGGCGTTGGAAGCGCCGGCTCGGTGGCGGCCGCTCTGCAAAGGCGCTGGCCCATGGCCGAAACGGACACGAGTGATCTCAGGCAGACCCCGCTGCATGACCTGCACCTGGAGCTCGGCGGGAAAATGGTGCCCTTCGCGGGCTATGAAATGCCGGTTCAGTATCGCGAAGGCGTGCGGGCCGAGCATCTGTGGTGCCGCCAGCAGGCAAGCCTGTTCGATGTCTCGCATATGGGGCCGTGTTTCCTGTTCCTGAAAGACGGGCTCGGCAAGCCGGGCGCGCATGAGCGGATTGCCGCCCATCTCGAACGGCTGGTTCCGAGCAATATCGCGGGGCTGAAGCCCGGCCAGGCGCGCCTTACCGTGCTCCTGAACGGGGAGGGCGGAATCCTCGACGACCTGATCGTCACGCGCCTGCCGGACGCCTCGCTCGACGGGATGCTTTATATCGTCGTCAATGGCGCCGTGAAGCATGATGACTGGGCGCGGATCGAGCGTGAACTCGGCGACGTGGTGTCGCTGCAGCGCGCCGATGACCGCCTCCTTGTCGCCTTGCAGGGGCCGGACGCGGAGAGCGTGATCGCGCCGCATTTTCCTGAAGCGGTGGAGCTTGGCTTCATGCGCTGCGCCCATGTCCAGAAAGATGGCGAACGCTACATGATCTCTCGCGCCGGCTATACCGGCGAGGACGGGTTCGAGCTTCTCCTGCCGAGTAATGAGACGGGTCTTGGGCTCGTCAAAACGCTGCTCGACGATCGGCGAGTGAAGCCTTCTGGGCTCGGTGCGCGCGACAGCCTGCGCCTCGAAGCCGGGCTCTGCCTTTATGGCCATGACATGGATGCCAGCCGCGACCCGGTCGAGGCCGATCTCGCCTGGGTGATACAGAAATCGCGCCGTGAGCGCGCGGATTTCCCCGGCGCTGAGCGTATTCTCAAGGCGCTTGGCGAGGGCCCAGCGGAAAGGCGCGTCGGCATTCGCCCGCTGGAGCGCGCGCCGGCCCGCGAAGGCACTGAAATCCAGGTCGATGGCGAGAAAGTCGGTGTCATTACCTCCGGCGGTTTCGGCCCCAGTGTCGATGGCCCGGTCGCCATGGGTTATGTGCGCGCGGAGCTCTCCGCGCCGGGCACGCCGCTCGAACTCATGGTGCGCGGCAAGCCACGCCCGGCCGAAGTCGCCGCGCTGCCCTTTGTGGCGCACCGTTACAAACGCAAATCGTGAGACAGATACAGGAGACGCCGATGGCCGAGGACTGGACGATGCATCCGCGCTATTACACCCGCGAACACGAATGGGTCACCGTTCATGGCGAGCTTGCCACGATCGGGATCACGAAATTCGCCGCCGAGCAGCTGGGCGATGTCGTGTTTGTCGAGCTTCCCGAAAAGGGCAAGAGCTTCACTCGCGGCGATGACATGGCCGTCGTGGAGAGCGTGAAGGCCGCTTCGGATGTGTATGCGCCGGTCTCCGGCGAGGTCGTGGACGTGAATGGCGAGCTCGAGGGCGCGCCGGAACGGGTCAATGAAGCGCCCGACGCCGATGGCTGGTTCTGCGTCCTGAAAATTGCCGATGCCGATGAGCTCAAGACGCTGATGGATGAAGAGGCCTACACGAAATTCTGCGCCGACGAGGCGAGCTGACCCCAAAGGACGCACAGGACCCCCGCCATGAGATATCTCCCCCTCACCCCGGAAGACCGCGCCGCCATGCTGCAGAGGATCGGCGCTTCGTCGGTCGATGCCTTTTATGACGGCGTGCCCGCCGAAGCCCGGCTGCCCGGCCCGATTGAAGGCCTGCCCGACCATCAGGGCGAGCTGGCGGTCGAGCGCCATCTCTCCAATCTCGCCATTCGGAACCGCACGGCCGGCGAGGGGCCCTTCTTCGTCGGCTGCGGGGCCTACAAGCATCATGTCCCGGCCACGGTGGACCATATCATCCAGCGCAGCGAATTCCTGACGACCTACACGCCCTATCAGCCTGAAATCGCACAGGGCACATTGCAGAGCCTGTTCGAATTCCAGACCCAGGTGGCCGAGCTGACGGCCATGGATGTCGCCAACGCGTCCATGTATGACGGCTCGACCTCCTGCGCGGAAGCCGCTTTGATGGCGTGCCGGGTGACGAAACGCCGGCGCGTCGTGCTGTCGGGCGGTGTGCATCCCCATTATGTGGCGGCCACGAAGACGCTGTGCGAGGCGCAGGGCATCGAGGTCGTCGCGCTGCCGGCCGCGATCGATGGCGAGGCTGCGCTGATCGAGGCGCTGAGCGATGACACGGCCTGCCTGATCGGTCAGAGCCCGAACGTCTTCGGCACGGTCAGTGACCTTTCCCCCGTGGCCGAGGCCGCCCATGACAAGGGCGCGCTGCTCGTTTCGGTCTTCACCGAGGCGGTTTCGCTGGGCATGGTGCCACCGCCCGGCGAGATGGGTGCCGACATCGCCGCCGGCGAGGGCCAGTCCATCGGTAACGCGCTGAATTTCGGCGGGCCCTATGTCGGCCTGTTCGCCGCCACGCAAAAGCTGATGCGCCAGATGCCGGGGCGGCTGTGCGGCGAAACGGTGGATGCGGACGGAGACCGCGGCTATGTGCTGACGCTCTCGACACGCGAGCAGCATATCCGCCGCGACAAGGCGACCTCGAATATCTGTACCAATTCAGGGCTCTGCGCGCTGGCCTTCACCGCGCACATGACGCTGCTGGGTGGGGCGGGCCTCACCCGGCTGGCCGAGCTCAACCATGAGGCCGCTGGCAGCCTCGCCGAGGCGCTGGAGAGCGTGCCGGGCGTGGAAATCCTCACCCCGCGCTTCTTCAACGAGTTTGCCTTCCGCACCCCGGTCAATGCCGAGGCCGTCCTCGCCATGCTGGAAGAGCGCGGCATCCTCGGCGGCGTGCGGGCCTCGCGCCTCCTGCCCGCCGGAGTGATGGATGATGTGATCATCGCCGCGGCGACCGAGTGCACGCAGGAGGCGGATATCGCAGCTTACGCTGATGGATTGAGGGAGGTGGTGTGATGGGTCTAATGATCGACTACATGCCGGACGGCGAAGACCTTGCCTTAATGCTTGAAGGCAGATTAGCGGAATTCGGGGAAGTTTATCTTAGTATCAGGGATATCTTACGCAGCGTGCTTCACGGAACCGACCTGAATGAAATAGTTGATAAAACCGATTGGTTTATAGTTATTTGGAGTGCCCAAGCGGAGGCTTTAGGCGAACAGGTTTCTTATTCTCGGTCCAAGGCGAAGGAACTGTACGATGTTGGGCCAGAAAAATTCATCGTCTTCAATCCCGAGAATAGGCGCTTACCATTAATAATGTCAGATCTACCAGCCGCTCAAACACTCGATCATGTCAAGCGTTTCGTTCAGCAAGGCGGGGATCGAGATAATCGTTCTGGCTCTCAGCGTATCGATGCGGCCGGTCAGATCTTTCTGTCTTACAGCAGCAAAAATTACGAATGTGCCGATGAGCTCTGCAGGATTCTAGGTGAGGATCATCAGGTGTGGCGGGATACTACCGGCATGGGAGGACCCAGCGCTTATGGCACTCAGATTTTGCGAGCAATTTCTGAGTGCAGCGGGCTGCTATTGCTTTTGACTGAAGAAAGCGCTGCTTCTCCTCACTGCTTGCGCGAAGTATATGCTGCAGTAGAAAATAATAAGAGAATATTCGTGATTTCCGAAGTGACGCGTGATAATATACAAGAAGATTGGCACTACCCTCTGTTGTCTCTGCATATCAACGAATTTGACTGTCGTAAAATTAATCGTGAGCAGATACTGCGTGTTTTGGAGAATGCCCAATGACCATGAATTCCACCGGCCGTCCGACGGCCCCGACCGATATCGCCGCCGCTGCCGGCGCGCCGGAGACCGTCTCCGGTTCCCGCGGCCTGCTCCAGCATGAGCCGCTGATCTTCGAGACCGACCGCTGGGGCAAGACCGGGGTCGACCTGCCGGCGCCTCGTGGCCGCGAGGACCGGCTCGGCGGCCTTGCCCGCAAGAGTGCGGTGGACCTGCCGGGCCTCTCCGAGCCGCAGGCGGTGCGCCACTATGTGCGCCTGTCACAGCGCAACTATGCCATCGATCTCGGCCTGTTCCCGCTCGGCAGCTGCACCATGAAGCACAATCCGCGCCTCAATGAACGCATGGCGCGCCTGCCGGGCTTTGCCGATATTCACCCGATGCAGCCCCAGTCCACCGTGCAGGGCGCGCTCGGCCTTATCGATGAGCTCGCCGGCTGGCTGAAGACCCTCACCGGCATGCCGGCGGTCGCCATGAGCCCGAAGGCCGGCGCGCATGGCGAGCTGTGCGGCATGCTGGCGATCCGCAAGGCGCTGGAAGTGCGCGGCGAACTGGAGACACGCCGGCGCGTTCTGGTGCCGGCCTCGGCCCATGGCACCAATCCGGCGACCGCGATCCAGTGCGGTTTCACCGTCGATGAGATCGGTGCCGGCAAGGATGGCCTGGTCGACATGGAGGCGCTTCGCGTCAAGCTGGAAGAGACTGACGACATCGCCGGCATCATGCTGACCAATCCGAACACCTGCGGCCTGTTCGAGCGCGATATCCGCGAGATTGCCGACCTGATCCATGAAGCGGGCGGTTATTTCTACTGCGACGGGGCCAATTTCAATGCCATCATGGGCCGGGTGCGCCCCGGCGATCTCGGCATCGATGCGATGCATATCAATCTGCACAAGACCTTCTCGACGCCCCATGGCGGCGGCGGGCCAGGATCGGGACCGACCGTTCTGTCCGACGCGCTTGCCGCTTTCGCGCCCGTGCCATTTGTCAGCCAGGAAGAGGATGGCGGTTTCATGCTGGTCGAGGAGGACCGGCGCGAGGCCGCCCACAGTTTCGGGCGCATGGTTGCCTTCCACGGCCAGATGGGCATGTTCGTGCGTGCGCTGTCCTATATGCTCAGCCATGGCGCGGACGGGCTGAAACAGGCCGGCGAGGATGCCGTGCTCAATGCCAATTATGTCCAGGCGCGCCTGAAGGAGGTGATGAGCCCGGCTTTCGACGGTTTCTGCATGCATGAGGCGCTGTTCTCCGACGATTTCCTCGGCGATAACGGGATCGAGACCGTCGATATCGCCAAGGGGCTGCTCGATGAGGGCTATCATCCGATGACCATGTATTTCCCGCTCGTGGTTCACGGGGCGATGCTGCTGGAGCCGACGGAGACGGAAAGCCGGGCCGAGCTGGACCGGTTCTGCGATGCCCTGGCCGATGTGGCCCGGCGAGCGAAGGCGGGTGACGAAACGCTCAAGGGCGCACCGTATCTCGCCCCGCTCAGGCGACTGGACGAGACTCGGGCGGCCCGCAAGCCGGTCCTGAAATGGTCACCGCCTGCCCGGGAATCGGTCGCGGCCGAATAGTCGCTTACCAGACGGCGCCGCGTATCGGAGCGGGGTGCAGCCGAAGCCGGCGCGAATCGAAAAGCTGCGCGCGAAGGCGTCCGAAAAGACGCAGAGCGGGCTGCTCGAAAAAGCGGTAGCTGATCCAGGCGACGGTGAGCGAGGCCACGAGGGCCGTGGCGAGGAAGACCAGATTGTCGGCCAGTCCGGGCGTGCCGACCCGCAGGAAATCTGCTGACCCGGCGGGCAGACCGAGGCGGTTCTCGGCAATGTCGGCGGCCACCGGGAAAATGCGTTTCAGGGCGCTCAGGGTGAACATATGGCTGAGATAGAGCGCATAAGACCAGTCCCCGATCGAGACCGCGAAGCCCGGAGCCCGGAAACGCCCGCGAATATCAAGCGAGGCGAGGCCGTAGACCAGTATCGCCGCGGGAATGCCGAACCAGATCACGCGCCCCCATTGAAGCGTGGACATGAGCTGATCCTGTGGGTGCTGTTCGGGATCGGGGTGCCAGATCAGCGCCGCGATGAAGAGGACAGTCCCGGCGACCGTCACCAGGGCGGGACGGAACACCCGGCCATTGACGACGAGCAGGGCCGCGAAACCGCCCATCACGAATTCCAGCGTCATCGGATGGAAGACGAGTTGCAGGTAATTGCCCGCAAACGGCGCCGAAAAGCCTGCGACTGAGCCGGCAATCACCCCCGTTCCCCAGAGTCCCAGCGCCCAGCCGCGAAACCGGCAGGGCAGAAGTAGCAGGAGCGTGAAGCCGATATAGAAATACATCTCGTGGACCAGCGTCCATCCGACACCGAGAACCGGCCAGCCCGGCTGTGGTATAAGGAGATAAGAGAAGACCAGGTGGAGGATTGGCGTCTGCTCGATCATGTCCGCGCCAAGGGTGCGCTCGACATCATAGGGCAGGCCATAGGTGACCCAGAAATAGGCAGCCATCAGAGAGGCAAAGAGCCACCAGAGCGGATAGATCCGGCTGGCGCGCGAAAACAGGAAGATGACGGCGGTCTGTGGTCGAGCCCTGGCTTCACCCGTGACAAAAACCATGATGAAGCCGGAGATCACGAAAAAGAGGTCGACCCCGGAAAACCCCTTGGCCCAAAGGCCCGTGATGAATGTTGCCTCGCCGCCCCCCTGGGCGTCGATCATGCCCCCCTCGATGGATCGGATATGATAGATGACCACGATCAGGGCGGCGAGGGCCCGCAGCAATTGTATGGATCCGAGCTTCATCGTGCTGGCAAACTCCCGCCATCGTCCCCGTCAATCGCGCTTCCGGCATGCCATTGTCCGAGTGAGCGCGACCTGTTCAATGGCGAATTTGCCCTATTCCTGCCAGACCCTGGATGCAGTCATCCTTTTCCTATGGCACATGAGGCGAAACTGTCCATATAGGTCC
>JAAANZ010000011.1 GCA_009909065.1 Alphaproteobacteria bacterium
TTGTCATTTTCGCCGATCTAAGGCCGAAAACCGCGCCGGGAGAAGAGGCAAAGCCTATTCGCGTTCGAAAATGACGCTGAGATTGTTGGCCGGCATCTCCACGACCTCTACGAGGGCGAGCCCCGCCGCCCGCGCGAGCGGCCCGATCTCCCGGTCGAGGTCGCGCACGCCCCAGTCCGGGTCGCGGCTCTTCAGGTCGTCGCTGAAACGCTGGTTGGAGGGCGCCATCTCGCCATGGCGGGCGAACGGACCATAGACCATCATCCGTCCGCCCTGGCGCAATCGCTGTCCGGCGCCGGCCATCAGGCCCTGTGCCGCCGCAAACGGCGCGATATGGAGCATGTTGGCGCAGAACATCGCGTCGAAGGGGGCAAGCGCGTCGGCCTCGCCCCAGCTGCCGGCGCTGACATCAATCCTGAGCGGGCCCTTCAGCCCGGCGCCCGGCCCCAGATGCGATGCCCAGGCCGCCTGGCTCGCCCGGCCGTCAGCGTCGATATCGGAATACCACCAGTCCAGCCCCGGCAGGCCGGGGGCGATATGCGCGCCATGCTCGCCCGTGCCTGACGCGATTTCCAGAAGCGTGCCCTCAGCGAGCATATGCTGCAGGAAAACGGCCCGCACCGCGTCCCGGTTCCGCGCGATCGAGGGGGAGAAACGGCGCGCGTCGGTCTGGCGGGCGCGCGCATCAAGCGCGCTGTGAGGGTCATCGGCGGACGGGTCATCGCTGCGATCTTCGGTCATGGACGGATATGTCGCTTCCAGGCGCCGGTCTGGCAATCCCGTTTCTCGCGCGGGGCAGGAGATAACCCGTTGGAATCCGCGCGCCCCCGGGCCACCATGCGGTCTCGTCAAGCCAAAGAAGGATGCAAGGAATGCCCAACCGCTCAAGGCTCGCCGCCACTGCCGCCCTCACGGTCCTGGCCGCGCCCGCCGCACTTGCCGGCGAAACCGTGACCTATGAGATCGAAGGGGCGGCTTATGAGGGCTACCTCGCCGAGGCCACGCGCGAGGCCAAAGGGCTCGTCATCGTGATTCATGACTGGGACGGGCTGACCGATTACGAGGTGACGCGTAGCGAAATGCTGGCCGATATGGGCTATGACGCGTTCGCCGTGGATCTTTACGGACAGGGCAACCGCCCTGACACGACCGAGGCGAAGAAGGCCGAGGTTGGCAAGCTCTATAATGACCGCAAGGCCATGCGCACGCGCATTCTGGCCGGGATCGAGACGGCGCGCGAGACAAGCGGCGAGGGGCGCGCCGCTGTCATGGGCTACTGTTTCGGCGGATCCGCCGTGCTGGAACTCGCCCGTTCGGGTCAGGGCGAGGAGATCGCCGCCTATGCGAGTTTCCATGGCGGGCTCTCGACGCCCGAGGGCCAGGATTACAGCGCCGTGGAGGCGCCCATCCTGATTGCTCATGGCGGGGCCGATGCCAGTATTCCCAACAGTGAGGCCGCCGGGCTCGCCGACCGGCTGGAAGAGGCCGGCAAGCCCTATCTCCTCGAAATCTATTCCGGCGCGCCGCACGCCTTCACTGTCTTCGGTTCTTCGCGCTATCAGGAACGCGCCGACACACTGTCCTGGGAGAGTTTCTCGCACATGCTGGACACGGCCTTCGGCGAGTAAACCGGGCGCCCCGAGACGGCTGGGCCCTGTTTCAACGAGGGCCTGGCTCTGCGGCCGGGCAAGCGGTCTGAGTTTACGACAATCTTCCCTTCGCCCCGTCATGGCCCGGTTCATCCGGGCCATCCAGCTTGCGGCGGGCGGTCGGGTGCTTGTGTTGCTGTGGCGCAGGCCATGGCCTTGCCGCCGGTCGGCCGAGGAAGGTGGGCGCTGGAGCCCCCGCATGAAGCGGGGGGTGACGGGGCTGACCGGGCTGGGGTGAGTCGGGCGAAGGCGGGGCTCTTGTGGCCGACGCCGCTCGCGCTATCGCCCCGCGCAAGCGATCAGGCGCGCGCGGTGAACCTCTCGCGCAACTCGTTCTTCAGGATCTTGCCATTGGCATTGCGCGGCAGCGGTTCGCTCAGGAACTGGATCTCGACCGGAACCTTGAAGGAGGCCAGGTGGCTGGCAACGTGGTGGCGAAGCTCGTCCTCTGTTGCCGTCGCCCCCGGCTTGAGTTGCACCACCGCGCCGACTTCCTCGCCGAGCACCTTGTGCGGAATACCCACCACGGCCGCGTCCATGACCGCCTCATGATCGTAGAGCGCGCTCTCGACCTCGATACAATAGACATTCTCGCCGCCGCGGATGAGCATGTCCTTGGCCCGGTCAACAATGAACAGGAAGCCGTCCTCGTCGATCCGCCCCAGATCCCCGGTGACGACCCAGCCTTCGCGGAAGGTCTCGGCAGTGGCGTCGGGCCGGTTCCAGTAGAGCTTGCAGTTCATCGGCCCCTTGCACCAAAGCTCGCCGATCTCGTTCGCGCCGAGCGTGTTGCCTTCCGGATCGACGATCTTCAGCTCGACCGCGCCGGGCGGGGCTCCGGCGCTGTCGGGGCGGTTCACATAGTCCTCGCCGATATTGAGCGTGGCCGTCGCGCAGGTTTCGGTCATGCCCCAGCCATTGCCGGCAACGGCTTCGGGGAAGTTGCGCTTGATGCTCGAGACCAGTTCCGGGGCCGACGGCGCGCCGCCATAGGAAATCCCCTGGATCGAGGAGAGATCGTATTTCTCCCGCTCGGGATGCTCCAGGATCTGCCAGGCGATCGCCGGCACGCCGCCAACCGCGGTGATTTTTTCGTTCTGGATGATCGGCAGCGCCTTGTCGGCGTCCCATTTATACATGGACACGATCTTGTTGCCCTGCATCAGGGCCGGAACCAGGATCGCGAACGCCCCGGTCGCATGAAAGAAGGGGATGGCCAGCAGGGTCGAACGCTGCTCGTTCGGGTCGGGCTCGGGCGGCTGTTCGCCGCGGCGCAGGAACATGCGGGCCTGGCAGGTCAGCGAGTTGAAGACATTCGACACAACCGCGCGGTGCGTGGCCAGCGCGCCCTTGGGGCGCCCGGTCGTGCCGGAGGTGTACATGATGGTGGCATCGTCTTCCGGTTCCAGCGCGACGGGCGGCAGGCCGATCCTGTCGAGACCATACCAGTCCTTCGGCTCGCCGATGAAATCCTCCATTGCGCGCACGCGCGGATCGCCGCGTTCTTCCTCGCTCTCGCGGGCGATCACGATATTCTCAAGGCCGGGAATACGCTCCCAGTGCTCATGGATGCGCTCGAAGATCTGCCCGTCGACAACAGCCACGCGCGCGCCGGAATCCTTGAGTCCGAATTCGAGTTCCTCGCCGCTCCACCAGGAATTCATCGGTGTCGCGATCGCGCCGATGGACACGGCCGCCCAGAAGGCCACCGACCATTGCGGATAATTGCGCATGATGACGGCCACACGGTCCCCCCGGGTGATGCCGTAGACCTCTTTCAGTGCGCCGGCGAAATGTTCCACCGCGCGCATATGGCTTTCGAAGCTGGCGCGCTCATCCTCATAGACGAGAAGCTCGCGCGGCCCGAACCCCTCGGAGGCTTCGAGGATATGGCGCAGGGTCGGCGGGGCGTCCTTGTAGATTTTCAGGGAGACACCATTGATCGCGGCGTCCTGGAGGGCCAGCGGCGAACCTTCACCGGCAAGCATGGCATTGGCCTCGCCGATGGACATGGCGGGCCAGGCGGATGGGGCATCAGCAGGCATGACGGTGTTCCTCCGGTCGTGTGTTCTTTGTCCGGCCCCTAGAAACCATGACGCGGGCGTCAGTTAAAGGGGGCGGCTGGCCGGGAATCTTCGCAAGGGGGTCAGGGCGCGTCATGCCGGGCCTCAGCGCGGGCCCGGATGGAGAGTTGCGGGGCAAGCCGGGGGGCGAGGGCGTCATCGCCGGCAGCCGGGATATCGGCCTGCACGGCCCGCCCGGTCAGGGGCAGGAGAAGGCCACTGCCGACCGAAGCGTCAACGAAAACGCGGCCGGAGGCATCCCTGCGGGCGCGTTCAAGGCTCACCGAGACATGAACGAATTGCGCGCCGGCGCGCGGGCCGAGATCGCGCTCGAAGGCGCTGTAGGCCGCCGCGCGCGTGTCTGCGGCCACGTCGATCACGAGCATGTCGCTGTCGTGTGCGGGCAGGGCAAGGAGATAGCCCTTGCCCGGCTCGACGGTGATCGCATAGGTGGCAAGCTGCTCACCGCGTGCGCTGAGCGAGACTTCCAGATTATAGGCAGCCGGCGGCGGCGCATCGGTCTCGGCCGCGGCCCGGCTGGCCGGCCCGGCCAGCGCGAGGACAATCGCTGCGCCGAGGCGGAAAGGGATCCAAACACGCATTGCGCCGGCCTTGTCATCAGGAACATGGCGGGACCGCAATTTCCGTGCCAGCGCGCTATTTGCCGAACTCGCAATATTTCAGCGAACGGGCAGTGCCGTCCGGCTCGCGCACCTGATAGGAGCGTCCGGTCAGTTCTGCCCCCTCGCAGAGATAGCCCATCTGGTAGAGATCGACGAGATAGGCATTGGACGGGGTAAGATCGGATGAGAGCATCAGGTCGAGCGCTTTCTGGTGTTCGCCGAGGCGGAACAGTGTCTCGAAGCGTTCGGTCCGGCTGAGATCGCCCGTTTCCAGCATGAAATTCAGCGAGGTGGCCTCGCCGCGCGCCGTGTCGCGCATTTCGCGGGCCTCATCGGCCCTGGCATGGTCCGGGTCGAGATCGAGCATCTCGTCGAGATCGGAAATCGCCCCGTAAACATTGTGGCCTTCGCCATAGCGCAGCTGCGCCCGGCGATACAGCGCATCGGCCTGCTGGCGCGTGGTCAGCTCGGGATTGCCGAGAAGCTGGGTGAGCCGGTCAATGGCGGCCTGCTCATTGCCGGCCTCTTCAAGGCTGGCCACGGTGTAGAGGGCCCGTTCGAAATCGCCTTTCGGTTCGGACATGTCCGTCTCGGGCATGGTCGTCTCGGCCTCGGCCGGCGGCATGGCCGCTTCGGCGGGCTCGAGCGGTTCATCGCTTGTGTTCGTGGCACAGGCGGCCAGGACGAGGAGGCAGCCGGCCGCGGCCGGAAGGAAGAACAGGCGTGGTGACATGGCAGGAAACTCCGCTTGGCGTGTCATCGGGAAATTCGCACAGTTCGGACATTAGCCATTTCCGCGGCGCGGGCAAAAGGCCGTTTTGTGGCCATGTCGCGGCAGCCGCGCGGGGTCTTGCATCAGCCGGCGGCGAAGGCCTCGATCTCGGCGACATCTCCGCGTCCCAGCGCCTCGATCGCCGCGGCGGCGACATGGCGTGCGTTCAGGCCGGCCCTCTCATACATCTCGTAAGGCTTGTCCTGGTCCTGGAAGACATCCGGCAGCGTCAGGGTGCGGATCTTCAGGCCCTTGTCGAGCGCGCCGGCGCCGGCGAGGTGGTGCAGCACGAAGGCGCCGAAACCTCCGCGCGCGCCTTCCTCGATGGTCACCAGAACCTCGTGTTCGCGCGCAAGTCTTTCGACAAGGTCATGGTCCAGCGGCTTGGCAAAGCGCGCATCTGCCACGGTCGGCGACAGGCCCTGCGCGGCCAGCATGTCGGCGGCCTTCAGGCATTCGGCCAGACGCGTGCCATAGGACAGGATCGCGATGGATGACCCGCCACTGCGCACCACGCGCCCCTTGCCGATTTCGAGCGGTTCGGGATTGTCCGGGATCTCCACACCGAGACCTTCCCCACGCGGATAACGGAACGCAGACGGGCCGTCATCGATGAGCTGCGCGGTCCTGACCATCCGGGCAAGCTCGGCCTCGTCGCTGGCGGCCATGCAGACCATGCCGGGCAGGGCGCCGAGATAGCCGACATCGAAACTGCCCGCATGGGTCTGGCCGTCGGCACCGACCAGGCCGGCCCGGTCAATGGCGAAACGCACCGGCAGTTTCTGGATCGCCACGTCATGCACGACCTGGTCATATCCGCGCTGCAGGAAGGTGGAATAGATTGCCGCAAAGGGACGCATCCCGTCGGCGGCCAGCCCGGCCGCAAAGGTGACGCCATGCTGCTCGGCAATGCCGACATCGAAATGGCGATCGGGGAAGGCCTTCGCGAAAATGTCGGTTGATGTGCCTGACGGCATGGCCGCCGTGATGGCGCAAATCCGGTCATCGTCCTCGGCGAGCCGGGTCAGTGTCTCGCCGAAGACCTTCTGGTATTTCGGCGGCCCGCCGGCGCCCTTCTGCTGTTCACCGGTCACGACCGAGAATTTCGACACGCCGTGATACTTGTCGGCGGAATTCTCGGCCGGCGCATAGCCCTTGCCCTTCTGGGTGACGGCGTGAATCAGGATCGGGCCATCCTGCATGCGCTTGGCATTCTCGAGAATCGGCAGGAGCACGTCGAGATCGTGACCGTCGATGGGCCCGATATAATAAAAGCCCAGCTCCTCGAACAGTGTTCCGCCCATGGCAAAGCCGCGCAGGTATTCCTCCGCCTTCCGGGTCGGCTCCTCCAGGCCGATGGGCTTGACCATCCGCTTGGCCAGGCGCCTGAGCCCGCGATAGGAGCGCGAGGAGACCAGTTTGGAAAGATAATGGCTCATCGCCCCGACGGGCGGAGCGATCGACATGTCATTGTCATTGAGGATGACGATCATGCGCGAGCCGTCTGAGCCGACATTGTTCATCGCTTCATAGGCCATGCCGGCCGACATGGCGCCATCACCGATCACGCAGACAACATGATTGTCCTTTTCCTGGAGGTCGCGGGACTTGGCAAAGCCGAACCCGGCCGAGATGGATGTCGAAGCATGGGCCGCGCCGAAGGGGTCGTATTCGCTTTCGGAGCGTTTGGTGAAACCCGAAAGGCCGCCGCCCTGGCGCAGCGTGCGGATCCGGTCCTTGCGTGCCGTCAGCAGCTTGTGGGGATAGCACTGGTGGCCGACATCGAAGATCAGCTTGTCGTCAGGGGTGTCGAAAACGGCATGGATGGCCACGGTCATCTCGACCACGCCGAGACCGGAGCCGAGATGGCCCCCGGTCACCGAAACCGCGTCGATGACCTCGTTTCGCACTTCCTCTGCCAGCCTCTTGAGGTCTTCCCGGCCGAGCCCGTTCAGGTCATGCGGCGTGTTGACGGAATCGAGCAAGCGGGTGTTCGGCAAATCGGTCATGTACGCCTTTCTAAACGCGGCCAGTTGAAATCGGGTTTCTTACACTAGCGATTTCTTCCGAGAACGAAATCAACCGATTGAAGTAGGATATTGGCGCGGTCGTGAAAGATTGCGAGATGCTCGCGCGCCTGGGCGGCGAGAAGACGCACACGTTCCTGGGCGCCCTCGACGCCGAGCAGGGTGACGAAATTTGCCTTTCCGGCCTCGGCATCCTTGCCGACGCGCTTGCCCGTCATGCTCTCGCTGCCAACCGCGTCGAGCAGGTCGTCAGCGATCTGGTAGGCCAGGCCCAGATCATGCGAAAAGCCTGCAAGCGCCTGCCTTTCGGCGAGGCTCGCCTTGCCGACAATGGCCGCTGATTCCGAGGAATAGGCGATCAGCGCGCCGGTCTTCAGGCGCTGCATGCGCGTGATCGTATTGAGGTCGCGCGTCATGCCGGCGCCCAGCATGTCGATCATCTGCCCGCCGACCATGCCGAGGGCGCCGCTGGCATCGGCCAGTCGCTCGATCAGGCGCACGCGGATCGCGGGATCGTCATGGGTGTCATCATGGGCCAGGATCCTGAAGGCCAGTGTCTGGAGCGAATCTCCGGCCAGGATCGCCGTGGCCTCGTCGAACGCCTTGTGCACCGTGGGCTGGCCGCGGCGATAATCGTCATCATCCATCGCCGGCAGGTCGTCATGAACAAGCGAATAGGTGTGGATGCATTCAAGGGCGGCGGCCACGCGCAACAGGCTCTGTTCGGGCGCATCGAACATCCGGCCGGTCTCGATGACATAGAAGGGCCGCATACGCTTGCCATTGGCAAGGGCGGCATGGCGCATCGGAA
>JAAANZ010000015.1 GCA_009909065.1 Alphaproteobacteria bacterium
GTTTCCGCCCAGGGCGTGCCCGCCCGCTAGCGCCAGAAGATGCCGTTCAGCACCTTCCGGTCGTCCACGCGGGGCACGCCGCGCGGCTTGTTCGGCAAGAGCGGCTCAATGATCGATCACTCGAAATCGGTCAGTTCATAACGACGACGGGTCATGGCGCTTCATCCTCATCGCGAAGGAATCAGCGTTCGCCGAAATTGGGAATCCAATTTATGAGTTTATGACCTAACGCCCCCGTCAGGCCGCGTCTCGAAGGATGGGCCGCATCAAGCACGTTCTCAGCCGCCGGTTAGGGCGGTTCCCGCGCACTCGAAAGGGTCAGAACTCGGGCATCTTCGGCGCTTTGCGCTCGAGATTTGGGCTGACTATAAATCTTTGAAGAGGCAAAAGGCGATTCCTGTCGTACCTCCCGGTCAGGGCCTGAGAACGCTGGCGGAAACATGGAGACCCCGATTGAGCTTATTCAAACACCTTGTCTCATGCGGGCTGTTTGTCTTGGTCGCGTTATCGGCTGCGGCGCAGACCTATCCGACAGCAAGCTATGACCCTGCCATACCGACCCTCAATGATGTCGTGGGTCACGATCATGGTGAGGCCATTTCCTCGCTCCGCGACATCTCGGACTATATGGACGCACTTTCCGAGGCCGTGCCCGATCGCATGGAAATCCGCAGCTATGGCGAAACCTGGCAGGGCCGGAAGCTGATCTACGGGATCATTTCCTCACCCGAAAACATGGCAAGGCTTGACGACATCCAGAGCGTTCTTGCGCAGCTGGGCGCGGGTGAAACCCCTGACGCATCCTCGCTTGAAGACACACCGGCTGTCGTCTGGCTATCATACGGCGTTCATGGCGATGAAGTCACGCCGTCCGACAGCGCACTGTTCGTGGCCTATCATCTGCTCGCGGCTGAAGACGATGATCGGGTCGACCGGATACTCGAAAACACGATCATCATCATCGATCCCAGCCAGAACCCCGACGGACGTGCGCGGTTCGTCCACAGTTTCACCTCGGCACTGGGCCTCGAGCCGCAGCCTGATCGCCACACGGCCGAGCATGACCAGCCCTGGCCGGGCGGGCGGTTCAACCATTACCTGTTCGACCTGAACCGGGACTGGTTCGCCCTCACGCAACCGGAAACCCGGGGCAAAGTCGCGGCTCTGCTCGAATGGCATCCGGTCGTGTTCGTGGACAGCCATGAGATGGGGGGCGACAGCACATATTATTTCCCGCCGACCGCGCGGCCTTACAACCCAAACATCATCGAGGGCCAGCGTGAAAAACTGATCGAGCTGGGCCGGAACATGGCCCGTTATTTTGATCGCTATGGTGTGCCCTATTTCACGCGGGAGATCTTCGACGCTTTCTATCCCGGTTATGGCGATATGTGGCCGACCCTGAACGGGTCTGTCGCGATGACCTTCGAACAGGGCTCGCCCAGGGGGCTTGTATTCGAACGCCGCGATGGCACTGAGCTGACCTATTCGGAAGGCGTGCGCAACAATGTGCTTTCCTCCCTGGCCACGCTGGAAGTCGTGGCTCGCAACAAGACTGAATATCTCTCCGAATTTGCCGACTATCGCGGCCGGGCGATTGACGAGGGCGCACGGAGTGAGGAGCGGTATGTCGTGCTCGATCTTTCCGCACGCCGCTATGAGGCCGAGGCCATGGCCCGGCGCCTGGCCAAACAGGGCATCAGCGTTTCGAGGACTCCTGCCGGCGCGCGCCATTGCGGACAGGCCTATCCCGACGGGGCGATCGTCGTCGACAAGGCGCAACCCCAGGGCCGCCTGATCCGCACGCTTCTCGATCAAGAAACACCCCTGGCGGACGACTTCGTCGCCGAACAGGAAAGCCGCCGTGACCGGGGCCTCGATCATGAGCTTTATGATGTCACCGCCTGGTCGCTGCCACTCATGGATGGTGTGTCGGCCGAGCAGTGTGCGCGTGTTGATCTCAGCGCCGCAGCCCTGATCTCCGGCGATGAGACAATTCCGTCGATCGTCGGTGCAGGCGGTTCTTTCGGGCACATCGTCCCCTGGAGCGATGGGGGACAGGCGCGCCTTGTCATTGCGGCCTTGAAAGCCGGACTGGTCGGCAAGTCGACGGACACGCCGTTTACCCAGGATGGACGGGAGTTTCCGGCCGGCAGTGTCATCTTTCCGAGGGCAGGAAACCCCGATGACCTGGGCGACCGCCTGAGATCTCTCGCCATGGAGATCGGGGCGGAGATCGTGCCCATGCAGAGCAGCTGGGTGGATGATGGGCCGAACTTCGGAAGCTCGGCTTTTGCCACGCTGAAAATGCCCCGTATCGCCATGGCCTGGGGGCGCGGCACCCGTCCGACTTCGGCCGGCAACACACGCTTCGTTCTCGAACGCCAGCTTGGTCTCCCCGTTGCGCCGATACGTGCGTCGTCTCTCGCGCAGGCCGATCTTTCGCTGTATGACGTCCTCGTTCTGCCCGACACTTATGGGGGATTGATGGACGAAATCGCAGACGCCGACCCCCTGGCCGATTTCGTGCGTGATGGCGGCGTACTCGTCGCCCTCGACGCCAGCGTCGGAGAATTGTCGGACCTCGATAAAGGTCTGTTTTCCACACGGCTCGAATTTGCTGTGAGCGATAAGGAAGAGCCTGAAGAGGCAGATGAAGACAGCCCGCGCCTGCCCGGAATCGTGTTCGAGAACGAAGAAGACTACCAGGCCCGCATTCACGACCACAGTGCCCCCCCGGAAGATGTTCCAGGCGTTCTTGTGCGCGTCGAGGCAAACACGGACCATTGGCTCGCCGCCGGCTATGAAAGCGCAACAGCTCTTGTGACGGGCCGCGAGATCTATCGCCCCCTGAATGAGGGCGATGGTGAGAATGTCTTCCGGTTCGCCGGCGACGAAGACCTTCTCCTGAGCGGATATCTCTGGGAAGGAAACCGGGCCCAACTGGCCTTCAAGCCATTTGTGATGTCGCAGCGCACAGGGGACGGAGTCGCGATCGGCTTTACGCAGAGCCCGACAAGGCGAGCCTATCTGAACGGCCTGAACCTGCTCCTCGCCAATGCGGTCGTGCTTGGGCCGGCGAGAATGGGACAATGATCCTTCTTCCATCAAATCCGGAGACGTCCAGTTCTAAACCCGGAAGAAATAGGATGATTACCCCGTCGGCCTATTCGCTTTTTTGTATGGCGCCTTCGAACCGGGCATAGGCGAGCGGTGGGCGTATGTGAGAATGGCCAGGCGTTTCAATTTAAAGCGCCCGTCTTGTGTTCCACTCCAGACCGGCGCTCTATCTGGCTGTTTTTGTGCAAGTCTGCGTTCGCAATCCATTCCGATGGCTCAGAGCTTGCTTTAGATCAGTGACCGGGCCGCCATGGCTGTTAATTCACATCAAGTCGAGACCGCTTTCAGAGGCCCCTAGTCAAGACTATCGCGGGCCGACGGTCCGATGATGACCGACAGCTGGCTGGAACGGATCTGAAAAGGCCGCGGAACTGGTGGAGATCCTCACGCGATACGAGGAGATGTCAGATCCCGATTCCGATTCATCTCGGACAATCCAGGAACTTTGCCCCGCACAGTCTCGTTACTGAATCAATCGGCAAGTGCCGGTTCGCAACGAGATGAGGTGTCGAAATGCAAGTCAAGAGCGTCATGTCCCAGTCCGCCGACTGGTTGGAGCCATCCCTCCATATTCGCGAGGCGGCCAGGCGCATGCGTGACGAGGATATCGGCATCCTGCCCATTGGCGAGGATGACCAGCTGGTCGGCATGGTTACAGATCGCGATCTTGTCATCCGGGCCCTGCCTGACGGTAAGGATGTCGAAGCGATGACTGTCCGCGATGCGATGACCGACAAGATCCTGTACTGCTATGAAGACGAGGATGTCGCGGAAGTTGCCGAGAATATGGGCCGCAACCAGGTTCGCCGGCTGCCGGTTCTCAATCGCGACAAGCGCCTGGTCGGCATGGTGACAATCGGTGACATTGCCAGACAGGGTGAGGATGAAGAGGCCGGTGAAGCCCTTCGGCATATCTGTAAGGAAAGCTGAAAAACCGCCTCGTACGCACTCTCAACCGGTAGCGCTGCGCAATCTTTTCACAGCCGGTCATGAATCGAGGGTGTCCCTTGCTCGCTGAGGAAATCTGTGAACGCGCAATTTTGATGGCTGCTGCAGCTCGTTTTTGGAGGGCGCCATCATTGCGCGTGAGCAAAATCGTATTCAGCTCGGTATCGTGGGTCACTCGATTATCGCGGTATGGGCCGGAGACCAGGCTGTGAAGCCGGGCAAGGCTTTACGGCCCTGACCGAGTGTTTTTCGCTGAGTGTCCCACGATCACAAGTCATTGCTGTGTTATCCGCGCCCTGCACCGTCCCGATTGACCTGGTGAACATGCTGCCGAGTTCGCAGGCGGAAAGCGATTTCAGGCTCTCGCCGAATCTGCCGATCGGCGTCCTGACGGGATTGCAAAGGAATAATGAGGTCATACAGGCGCCCGCAAGTCTTCTTCGCGTGTCGGACCTGACTATCAAGGCTGCCGAGCCGGCCTGGATTGATCCGTATTAATGCGGCGGGACTTTCCGTCTGGAATTGTCCCCTTCAAGCCAGCAAGAGCGATCCGCCATGGATATGCACACCGTGTCGCAGACGCCGGCCAGAAGATCGCACGCGTTCCGGCTTTGCGAAGCTGACGAGATGCGCGATTGCGTATCGGCCCGGTATGAATACCGCGCCTGGTTCAGCTGCGTTCCGGCTGCGGTTGCCAGCCTGCATGACCACTGGGAGTTCACCCGAGCAGAAAGGCGGACCGACATCTATCTTCTGTCCCCGCGCCAGCCTCTGACGCTCGCCAAGCTGCGCGGCGGAGAGCGGCTGGAAGTCAAGCGGCTCCTGAGGTGGGCCGGTCCGCACCAGATCTGGGCGATCAGGCGCCATGGCCCATTTCCGCTGGCCAGAACCGATATGACACGCTTCGCCGAACTGACGGGCATCAAGGCGCCGGCGCCGAACCTCGAGGGCACCGATGCGGAAAGCTTTCTCTCCTCAGTCATGACCCTGGCGGCCCGTGATGCGATCGAACCGGTCGCGGTGCACAAATCGCGCCTCCTGTTCACCGCAGGTGACTGCCAGGCCGAGATCACCCGTGTCCGGTCGACCGGGTTTCAGGCGATCACCCTGGCCATCGAAGCCGATGATCGGATGAGCGCCGACATCGCGGTCCGATCTCTCAATCTCACCGAACAGCCCAACATGGCGTATGGCGAGGCGCTCCGGCTCGGCGTGTTGGGCGAGAATGACATGACGATCCGCCCGGGCGGGTCTGGGACGCGCACCAGGTGCCTGGCGGACAAGATGAAAGGAGCGGACAAATGAAACGCCTGGAAGGAAAGGTCTGTGTGGTTACGGGAGGCGGTCTCGGCATCGGCGCGGCGACGTGTCTGCGCCTGGCCGAAGAAGGCGCCCGGGTGGCGGTGACCGATCTTGATGTCGACGCCGGCGGCAAGAGCCGCGACGCCATCATTTCAAATCAGGGCGAGGCGGATTTCTGGTTTCTCGACGTCACATCGCAGAACGGGGTCAGCGAGGCTTTCGAGGGTATCCGCGAGCGCTGGGGGCGGATCGACGTGCTGGTCAACAATGCCGGTATTGCCGGTGTGAACACGCCTCCCGACGAGGTCCGCGCAGAGGAGTGGCAGGAGGTCATGAATGTCAATGTGAATGGCGTCTTCTACTGCACCAAACACGTGGTGCCGCATATGCGCGCCAGTGGAGGTGGCAGCATCGTCAACCTGTCCTCGATCTACGGGATCGTCGGGGCGCCCGACCTGCCAGCCTATCACGCCTCCAAGGGCGCGGTTCGCGAGATGACGAAGACAGACGCTCTGTTCTTCGCCAAGGACGGTATACGCGTGAATTCCGTCCATCCCGGTTTCATCTGGACGCCTCTGGTCGAGAAGCTCGCCCGCGATTCCGGCGAGGGGGTGGAGGCGTTCCGCAAAACGCTCGATGAGCGCCATCCGATCGGCCATGTCGGCGAACCGGAGGATATTGCCGCGGGTATTGCCTATCTCGCCAGCGATGACGCCAAATTCGTCACCGGCAGCGAACTCGTGATCGATGGCGGCTATACCAGCCAATGACGGATTATCTCGACGATCCATGGCGCGTGAGCGTCGACGCCTTCCCGACCGGCGATGACTGGAGCGAAAAGGCCCTGTATCTGATCGCCTGCGCATCGCTGGCGCCCTCCGGTCACAATACGCAGCCATGGCTGTTTGATATCGGTGACGATTGGATCGATCTTTATGCTGACCGCCGGCGCGCGCTGCCCGTGATCGACCCGGATGACCGGGAGCTCATCATGAGTTGCGGCGCCGCCCTCGGGACACTCGAGATCGCCGCAAGGCGTTTCGGTTATTCGCCGCAAGTGGAGTTCTGCGATTCCGGGGAGGATTCCGACAGGCTGGCTCGGGTCCATCTCGCGCCGGGCGAGCCAGCCGATGACGAGGAGCAGAGCTTTTTCGCAGCCATAACCCGTCGGCGGACCGATCGTGGTCCCTTCCGCAATTCGGAGAGGATTGGGCCATCACTGGAAGCCTGCAGATCGCTTGCGGGACGCTTCGGGGTCGATCTGAAACCGGTCCTGGCAGCCGACACGAAGCAGGCGATCGCAGAGCTTGTCGGCGAAGCCAACAGGCTCCAGTTCGAGGACCCGCGCTTTCGCCGCGAATTGGCGGCGTGGATACACTCGAGGCGGCTTGGCAGCCGCGACGGCATTTCCGGCCATGCTCTCGGCATGCCGGACCTCCTCTCGCCCATCGGCCGCCTCGTCGTGCGCACTTTCGACCTCGGAGATGGCGTTGCCGCCGATGATCAACGCAAAATCGAAGAGGGAAGCCCGGCTCTGAGCGTTCTGTCCACACATGCTGACGAGCGGGATGCCTGGTTGTCGAGCGGGCGTGCGCTTGCCCGCGTTCTCCTGCACCTGACCCGCGATGGGCTTTCACACTCGTATCTGAACCAGCCGATTGAAGTTGATGAGTTGAGGCCCCGGGTCGCCGAAGCCGTCGATCTGAAGGGTCATCCGCAATTGCTGCTGCGGGTCGGCAAGGCAGGACAGCCGAAACCATCCATGCGACGGCCCTTGGCGGACTTGATTTGCTGAGAGGTGCCCATGGATTGGGGTCGTTATTAACGCGGATCAAATACGCCGCCACCGAAATGCCGCATGTTCAGCTTGCGATCTGCAGGGACAAGAAGGCTGGGCCCATGGCGCCGCGAGGCATCCTGTATATCTTGACGATTCTCCTTGTCTTGGTGTCAGCCGGCGCTGTGCTGGCCGGCGTTCAGACACGTGTGGGCGAGGCGGTCGAGATCACCGGCACCCATGACGACATGGTCTTTGCAGCCGGCGGCGAAGTCCGCCTTGACCTCGACACCCCGGATGATGTCTTCGCGATGGGCGGCGATATTGTGGCCCGCGCGACAAGGGCCGACCATCTCACCCTGGCGGGTGGCAATCTCTCGATTTCCGACGTGACCGTCAGCGATATCCTCGTGGCCGGCGGCGAGATCACGCTGCTCAGCGGCGCGATCGCTGACGATGTGATCGCGGCCGGTGGCCGGGTCGATATTCAAGCGCCCGTGCGGATCGACGGCGCGGCTGTCTTGTCGGGCGGTGACATCACCCTTGACGGGACTGTCGGCGCGCAGGTGCGGGCCGCAGGCGGCGTGGTCCGCCTCAATTCGTCCATCGGCGGCGATGTCGACATCGAAGCGCGACGCCTTGTGCTGGGTCCGCAGGCCCGTATTTCGGGAAGCCTGACACACCGCTCCGAGACACTTGAGCTCGACCCGGCGGCCGTTATCACGGGCGAGACAATTGCGCTGGAGCCCCGTGCGGGGCCGAAATTCGAGCGGCTGATGGGGCGGGCGGCGATCGGACTGGCCATATTCGGATCCCTGCTGCTGGCGGGCCTTGTCATTGTCCTTCTGGTGACGGTCTGTGCCTTGCCGGGCCTGATGGAAAACTCGCGTGCCATGGTCAATGACCAGCCCCTGGCCACACTCGGAATCGGATTTCTGATCACCCTTGCGATCCCGGCGCTTATCGGCATCTTGTTCATCACCGTGGTCGGAATTCCCCTCGGCCTGCTCATCGCCGTGATGTACGGGGCGCTCGTGCCGCTGGCATTCGCCGCGGCAGTCTATGTGATCGCCATGCGCGGGCGCCGGCCATTCTCCGCAGCCGGCGACACGCCCCCGAGACTTCCGGCTCGCCTGCTCTGGTCTGTCCTGGCGACGATCATCCTGGTGCTTATCGGCCTGGTCCCGTTTATCGGTCCGGCGGTCTGGCTTGTTGCCTTCATGACAGGTCTGGGCGCGATCGCCACCCAGTCCTGGAAGGCGCTTTCCCAGCCCGCGCGGCCACTCGAGGCTCTCGGCAGACGCGTATGATGCGCGATGACGGATGAGGGCGGGTCGGATGGCGTGGTCTGTGTCGGTGTCCTGTTGTCTCGATTGCACGATCGAGGAGGCCCGCGCCATGCTGATGGACCCGGCGACCCTGCAGCATGTTGCGGCCCCGATCCTGCGCTTTCGACCGATCGATCCGCCGCACTGGCCCGCGCCCTGGCAGGAGGGCGACTATCTCGCCTCGGTCAGGCTGTTCGGCATCCTCCCGCTGGGCCATCAATGGATACGCACCCGCTTTCCACCGCTGCCCGATAATGACGGCGCCGGCGGCTTCGCGGTGCGGGACAACGGATCCGGAAGGCTCGCGCGGGTCTGGGATCACTGGGTCTTCGCACGGCCGCAGGCCGCGGGGCGCACCAGCTATACCGACAGGGTCCATGTCGAAGCGGGGCTGCTGACCCCGCTGGTCTGGGCCTTCGCACAGGGCTTCTATCGATGGCGGCAAGCGCGGCTTCGCAAGCTCGCCGCCGGCAGCTGAGCGCATCGTTGCAGCGCTTGTCTCGCCCCGCTTGGCGGATCGCCGGGTTGCACATTGAGGATGGAGCAAGACAGATGAACCGCGGCTCTGTTCAGCCGTCATGGTCCGACGAAAACGACCGGATGACGCCTTGGAGCCGAATTCGACTGTTGCGTGAAAAAAGAGTGTCGAATTCTGTGTAATCTGCGTCGAGGGTGTAGCGTGGGTTTGTTGGTCCTGGACCTGTCCATCGGCGCTCTGAACGCCGACCATGTGACTTCAATGGTCGAACCGTTTAGGTCGCTCGCCGTGCATGAGCGCGTTCTATCGACCCGCATTCTGCTCACGCCGATCATAGTCTTCACGGGCCTGCCCAATCGCGGCTCGATGCTGGTCCGCCCATCGGGCAAGGGGGGCGAGCTGGTTGACCAGCGATCGGCCAAGATCCGTGAGTTCGTAGTCCACTCGGGGCGGTATGCTCGGTGTTACTTCGCGGATGACATAGCCGTCGCGTTCCAGCTTGCGAAGCGTCTGGGCCAGCATCCGCTGCGACACGTCCGGCACGAGCCGCTTGATTTGCGAGAACCGCTGCCGATCGGCCTTCACCGCGGCCAGAATCAGGATCGTCCACTTGTCAGCAATGCCCTGGAGCACATGGCGCACGGGACATATCTCGGGATCGTATTCGCCCTGATAGACGCCGTCGAGATAGTCTTCCGGCCAAACCTTTCCGGTTCCCTGAGGGGAACTGAGTGGGGAATTAGTGCCGTCTTCCATGGTCCCGTCTCCGTCCGTTACCACTGATCTCCAAGCGTAACCGACTCTCAATTCGGAACCAAGGAGACTATCTTGCGCGCAGCGACCATCACCCGCTTCGGCGACCCATCCGTGTTCGAAACGGCCGATCTTCCCCAGCCCCGGCCCAAGGCGCACGAACTGCTTTTGCGGATCGAGGCGGCCGGCGTGAACCGGCTGGATCATTACATCCGCGAGGGCGGCGTGAACCCCGACCTGACATTCCCACATGTGCTGGGGTCCGACGCGGTCGGCCTTGTCGAGGATGCAGGGGACGACGTTGCGGGCTTCGCGCCCGGGGATCGCGTTATCCCGATGCCGGGCTATCCGACCGATCCCGACGACGTCGGAGCGGAAGTCCTTGCGACCTCGTCCTCCTACGCGATCCGAGGGCTGGCCGAGAACGGGACTTATGCCGAGTACATGACGATCCCTGCGCGGTGGACGCTCAAGGCACCAGAGGGCGTCTCTTCTATCGACCTTGCGACACTGCCCATGGCGTTGATCACGGCAGTGCGGGCAGTGAAGGCAGTCGGCGATGTGAAGGAGGGCAACACCGTCCTGATCCATGCAGGAGCGTCCGGAACCGGCTCGTTCATGGTGCAGGTCGCCAAGGCCCTTGGCGCGCGCGTCGCGGCTACGGTGCGCTCAACCGCCAAACGGGACTTCGTCGAGAGCCTCGGCGCGGACCTCGTCGTGGGCATGGAGGACGGCGCGCTCGACGCTGTCCGGGATTGGTCGGGCGGCGGTGTGGACGTGGCCGTCGACAATCTTGGCGGGCCGAGCCTTGCACGATCCGTCGACGCGACCCGCCCTCTGGGCCTGACGGTGCTGATGGGTAACGTCCTCGGCCTGGAGGCGACCGTGCCCGTGCGCTCGGTGTTCTTTCCGCAGAAGCGGATTTCGGGGACGCTGATGGGGGGTGCGGACGATCTGGGATGGGGTTTGGAGCAGGTTCGTGCCGGGACGATCCGCCCGACGGTCGATCGTACTTACGGTTTGAACGAAGCCGCCGCCGCTCATGAGCGGCTCGCCGCCGGCAATGCTGTGGGCAACATCGTGTTCGAGGTTGCCTAAGAATGGCGCTCGCTCCGCTCCCAACACCGCCCGCACCCGCGGGGGGCTACGCGCCCGTCATCATCCGCCGGGGTCTTGGCTTCGTCTCCGGCCAATTTCCCATCAAAGACGATGCGCTTGCTTACCTTGGTCGCGTCGGCATCGAGCGAACACCGGAGGAAGGAGCCGAGGCCTGCCGGCTGGCGGCGCTCAACGTTCTCGCGCAGATCTACGCCGCGACCGAGGGCTTCGAAGAGCTCGACGGGCTCCTTCGGCTTGACGGATATATCGCCAGCGCGGACGCCTTCCATGCGCAGCCGGCGATCCTTGACGCAGCGTCGGAGGTTCTTCGCGACCATCTCGGCGCGAAAGGCCGACATGCGCGTACAGCGTTCGCGGTATCGCGCTTACCTCTCGACGCGACTGTCGAGCTCGCCGTGAGCTTCGTTGTTCGTTGACTTACCGACACGATGGTCTTTCGGACATAGCGAGCCGGAGGGGCCGTGCGCGGCCTCGAAGGCGGTGATGTCCTCGGACGTGACGCGATAGTCGGAATCACCGGCGGCTACTTCGCGCACGTCTAGGATCGCGAGGTGGCAGACCAGGCTCTTAACGGGCAGTTCGTCCACGGTGGATCCGTCCTCCGAGAAGTGGATCGGCGCGTCGGAATGCTTGCCCAAGTGTGCGGGGCAGGTCAGCGTCTTGACGTTAACCTTTTTGGCGTCCCAGGTGAACGTGTCCTCGGCGGTGAAGGCAGGCGTGCCGAAGTATGTGGGGAAGTCGGGCGTCAACCTATGGGGTAAAGTCGACCAGCTGTTCGAAGCTCATACGGCCGCCTGTCTGCGCAGTGGCTTGTCCCGGCGCGAGGGCAAACCCGCTTACCGCCGCTGTCGCAGCGCCCGCAATCATACCGCGGCGCGTCACGTCGGCGTGGTCTCCGCGGTCGATACAAATCTGGCACACGGCAACCTCCTTGGTTCATGATTTGTTTGGTTTCAGCGGGAGCCCGGCGTCAGACTATGGCCAGGTTCTCCACTCGGCGGTCGTCCTTCGCTCTGCCCGTGTTGATCATGGTGGCGGGCTCCAGCAACACGACCTCGCACGTGTCTGTCAGGGCAACGGGGCAGTGCTCGATGCCGTGCGCGCGGTGACGATGCCGGACAGTATGGTTTGAGACACCCGCACGAAATCACGTGGCGAGGACGCACGGTCCGGCGTCGATCAAGCAAAAGGGTGATGCTGGCGCTCCACACCTCTCAACGGGTTCCCGGCCTGCCACCAATGATGCGCCGTCGGTTGGTTTTCACTGAACTTCTTCGCTTTTCAGTTCCGGCGGCCCCGCGGGAGAGCCTTGCTGCGACCGACAGCGCCCCCTCACGCGGCATCATCTTTGGATCGCTTTTTCCAGAGCGGGGCAAAGTCGGCGAGGGCGGCGATGATGGCTTCGGGCGCATCCGCTTGCACCAGGTGCCCCGCGCCGGGCACTTCCACCAGCCGGGCCCCGGGCAGCAGGTCGGCAAGCCGCTGGCCGGTCTTTAGCGGGATCCACTGGTCCTCGCGCCCCCAGATCACCTGAACAGGGCAGCGCAGGTCGCCGAGATGGGGCTCGACCGCGTCGGTATGGGCCATGTCCATCTGCGCGATCTGCCGGTAGAACGCTGCCTGACCTTCGGTGCCGCGCCAGGGCGCCTTGTAGGGCTTCAGGTCCTCGGCCGGGATCGGCCGCTGCAAAGCCGTGCGGAGATAGGCGTCGAGCAGCGCCTCGTGCATGTAGGCAGGCATCCCGGCGAAGGCGGCCTCGTGATTACGCACATGCTGCACGAAGGGCGACCCCCAGGGGCGAATCGCCACCGGGTCGATCAGGGTCAGTGAGGCATAGTCGAGCCTGTTCAGCAAATGCCCCCTGAGGGCGGTGGCCCCGCCGAAGTCATGCGCCACGACGTGAGGACAGGTGATGTCCCAATGCGCCAGCGCGGCGGCCAGAACCTCGTTCTGAATGCCGAGAGAGACATCTGCGATGTTGCCTTTTTCCGAGGCCCCATAGCCGAGCATGTCGAAACGATGGACGCGGAAATGGCGGGCAAGCCAGGGCATGAGCCGGTGCCATTCATGCGAGGAGAAAGGCGTGCCGTGCAGAAGCACCAGCGCGGGCGCGCCGTCCGGTCCGGTCACCCCGGCGCTGATCCTGTGGCCGCGGAACGCGAAACCGTCATCAAGGGCGAAGCGGGCCATGGCGAGAGCTCCAGTATAACTGTTTAATACCCTTAAATAGGTTAGTATGATGGAATAATAACTGTCAAAAACAAAGATGGAGGTTAGTTTGAGCGCTTCTTCCGCGGCCGGCTGGCGCGCCGAGGACTTGGTCGGAGGCCATATCGTTCTCGATTTTCTCAACACGACTGGGGGGCGCGGCAAGGCGCGCGACGGGGACCGGCTTGTCGAATATGCCGGTCTGCTGGACTGGAGCGCGGCCGCGTCGCTTCTGCGCGCGGACGAGGCGGCGGTGCTGGCCATGGCCGCTGAGAACCGGTCCGAGGCAGCCGCAGCGGAGCTCCGCCGGGCAATAGAGTGGCGCGAGGCGCTTCATTCAGTTCTCGTGGCGGTGCAGGCGGGCGCGCCTCTGCCCGAGACCGCGCGTGAAACCGTCGAGACGGTGATCCGGCAAAGCCAGAGTGATGCACGGCTCGGGCCCGGCGGGGCAGGTCTGGCCTGGCAAGCCGACCCGACCGAGCCGCTGGCGCTGGTGCTGACGCGGCTCGGCCTCGCGGCCCCGGAATTCCTGACAGGACCGGACCTGTCTCGGCTGCGCACATGTGAGCGCTGCTCCTGGATGTTTGTCGATCGCGGCCGAGGCCGGGCGCGCCGCTGGTGCAGCATGTCGCTGTGCGGTAATCGCGCCAAGGCGGCCCGGCATTATGCCCGGACCCGGCAAAAGGGCTGAGCGGCGGGAAAGCGGCCGCCGTGGCCTGGTGCGGGGCTGATAAACCGAGGCGCCGTTCGGGAATTGGCGCACGCACGATGGATGCGTTCAACGACGCCCTTGCCGATATCCTCCATCTCAACAGCCCTGAAGCGTGTTCCCAACCACTTCCGAGCCGCAGGCCATGACAGCAATTGAGGCGGCAGCGCCTGAAGCGCGGCGCCGTTTCAAATGGAATCAGCGCGCCGCTTCAGGATCCCGCCGGCTCGGATTTCGTCGGGATCTCGGTTCGGCGCCCCGTCTTGCGGATGCGTTTCCAGGTTTGCCAACCGAGATAGGCAAAACGCTTGCGGTCGGGCGGGTCATTCAGGGGCGTCCCGTAACGATGGTCGATAAAGGCCCAGTCCTCCTCGAGACCATAGCCGCGCTTTCCGCCGAGGCGCACGGCCATGTACATCAGGTTGCGCCGCCAGGCCGGCACGCCGCTTTCCTTCATGGCTTCACGGAAAAGGAAATCGGCATAGCGGCGCGCTCCGGGCTGGCCTGAGGCGTAGAGATAGTCATGGATCACCGCCGCCGGGGCGTGACGCCCGAAGGGCGGGACCATGAACCAGAGGAAACGCGGGATGGATGCGAAATCCGTGACGAACCCTTCCGGGATCTCCACGCGCTGGTTCTTTAGGATGTCATGTTCAAACGCATAGGGGCGCGTGACCACGGCCAGCGTGCGGCCCTTCCTTTCCATGTCCGCCAGGATCGCCACGGCGATCAGCCGGGAGCGCGGTTTCGTGCGGCCCACCCGGGCGGCCTCGCGCGCATTGCCGGCGCTCACGCTTTCCATCTTGGAATAGATGTTTTCCAGTTCGAGATCGACAAAGGCCATGATCCTGCCCCTCGGCTGAGCGGCCGGCAGGGCCGCACTCACGGTCGCTCATGAATCCACACTCATGGGCGCTGCGGCAAGAGATTTGATTGTCCCATGCCGGTTCGCCCTCGAAACCGCCGGCAAAACCGTTAGGATGGCGATAGAAAACTATCATGGGAGGAAACGGACATGCCTGGCACGATCTGGAATTTCGGCGACATATTCGACACGGTCGGGGCACATCACGGCCCGGGCCAGCCGGCACTCATCCATGGCGAGCGCGTGATCGACTGGCCGCAAATGACGCAGCGGTCGAACAATGTGGCCCGCGCGCTCCGCGCGCACGGAGCCGAGACTGGTGACAAGGTCGGCTTCTATATGCGCAACCAGCCTGAATACATGGAAGGCTTTGCCGCCTGTGCGAAGGCGCGGCTGACACATGTGAATGTCAATTACCGCTATCTCGATGATGAGCTGGTCTACATCTTCGACAATTCCGACAGCGTGGCGGCCTTCTATGACGCCGAGTTTCGCGGCCATGTGGAGCGTGTGCGCGCACGCCTGCCCGGGGTGAAGACCTGGATCGAGGTGGGCGGCGATGGTGACACGCCGGACTTCGCGCTTGCCTATGAAAGCCTGGCGGGCGAGGGCGATGGCGCACCGCTCGACCTGGAGCGGTCGGGCGATGATCTCATGTTCCTTTACACGGGCGGGACCACCGGCATGCCCAAGGGCGTGATGTGGCCGCACAAGGTCTGGCGCGAGGCCAATACCGAGGCGCTTGTGCAGATCTACGGGGCCGCGCCCGCCAATATGGAGGAACATCTCGCCTTTGTTGACGAGATCGGCCAGCATGGACGCCAGCTTCCCGCCTGCCCGCTGATGCATGGCACGGGCCTGTTCACCGCTCTGGGGGCCCTTCTGAATGGCGGCGCGGTCGTCACGCTGGAGGGAAAGGCGAAATTCGATCCGGTCGAACTCTGGGGGGCGGTCGAACGCCATGGCGTCACCGCGATGGCGATTGTCGGCGATGCCTTTGCCAAGCCGATGCTCAAAGTGCTCGACGAGGCGCCGGGCCAATACGATCTTTCCAGCGTCCAGTCGATTACATCTTCCGGCGTGATGTGGAGCATGGAGGTCAAGCGCGGGCTGATCCGCCACATGCCGCAGGTCGCCCTGAATGACAGTTTCGGCGCGTCCGAGGCGGTCGGTTTCGGCATGTCGACAACCACTGCCGAGGGCGTCTTCGAGACGGCGAAATTCACGATCGGGTCGAATTGCAAGGTCTTTTCCGAGGATGGCCGTGAAATCCAGCCCGGCTCTGACGAACCGGGCTTCATCGCGCGCGGCGGCGCGGTTCCGCTGGGGTATTACAAGGATGAGGAAAAAACCGCCCGGACCTTCCGAACCATCAATGGCGAGCGCTATGCCGTGCCGGGCGACTGGTGCAGCGTAGCCCACGACGGAACGCTGACACTGCTCGGGCGCGGCTCGATCTGCATCAATTCGGGCGGCGAGAAGATCTATCCCGAAGAGGTCGAGGAAGCCCTCAAGGAGCATCCAGGCGTGCGCGACGCCCTCGTGGTCGGCCTGCCGGATGAACGCTGGGGCCAGGCCGTGACAGCGGTGGTCGAGCCGGCCGGTGCGAACGCGCCCGACGAGGCCACGCTGGTTGCCTTCGTACGCGGGCGGCTGGCCCATTACAAGGCGCCCAAGCGGGTGCTGTTCCGTGAAAGCCTGGGGCGGGCGCCGAACGGCAAGGCCGACTACAAGGCGATCCGCGAGTTCGCCCTTTCCGAGCTTGGCCAGCACGCCTGAGCCGGCCGGCCCGCCCGCGCGGCAGGGGGTTCGCGGCGACCGGGCGCGGCTTGCATGCTGCGGCCGGGCGCTGGGGGATAGAAGGGCCATATTGCCCACTGATCGGTCATCCTGGCCGGTTGCGGGCGCGAGCCGGTCAGTGAAACGGGACACGAAGGAAAATGGCGCGGCATGACTATGGCGGTAATGCCGCTTCCCCGCTATTGAGTTGGGTGCGAGGCGACAAGCCGATAGCGTGAATGCCAGGAGGGGAAGCGATGACGGCCGGCCGGCAAACCCATCTCGACCAGTTGGAGAGCGAAGCCATCCACATCATCCGTGAGGGTGTGGCGCAGGCTGAAAATCCTGTATTGCTGTTTTCCGGTGGCAAGGATTCCACCGTTCTTGCCGAACTGGCGGTGCGCGCGTTCTGGCCTTCGCGACCCCCTGTGCCGTTATTGCATGTCGATTCGACCTGGGAGTTTCGCGAGGTTCTCGCCTTCCGCGATCGTTTCGCCGCCCAACATGGCTTCGACCTGCTTGTTCATGCCAATGAGGATGGCCGCGCCCAGGACCTCAACCCAGTTCATCATGGTGACGTTTATACGACGATGATGCGCACCGAAGCGCTGCGCCAGGCGCTGGACCGCTGGGGTTTCGACGTGATTTTCGGCGGTGCGCGCCGCGACGAGGAGGCAACCCGTGCCAAGGAACGGATTGTCTCGGTGCGCCAGCCCGGACATGTCTGGGAGCCGCGCAGCCAGCGTCCGGAACTGTGGAGCATCTATAATTGCAATCTCGGCCAGGGCCAGACAGCCCGTGTCTATCCCCTCTCCAACTGGACCGAGCAGGATCTTTGGACCTACATTGTCAGCCGGAAACTTGAACTCGCTCCGCTCTACAGTGCGCGCGAACGTCCCGTGGCCTCGCGCGACGGCACGCTGATCGTGGTCGATGATGATGAACAGGGTCGTTTTTTGGGTTTTGGCGAGACACGGATGATGATGGTGCGGTTTCGCTCACTCGGTTGCTGGCCGGTGACAGGGGCCGAACCCTCCAGGGCGGCCGACCTGACGGCTGTGGCGGGGGAGACCCTGATGAGCGGGCGCTCCGAGCGCAGCGGGCGGGTCAGCGATTCCGGCTCGCTGGAAGCGCAGAAGCGTCAGGGATATTTCTAGGGCAGATTCCAGGCGAAGTGGGCACCGGTTCGCCGTCCGGAAGCGCTCGAAAAAACAAGGACTTGAAGCGGCGCGTTGATTCCATTTGAGAAGGCGGCGCTTCAGGCGCGTCGGACGGCCTCCTCGACGAGCACCAGCCGGTCATTGCCGAAGAACATCTCGCCATTCACGAACAGAGTCGGTGAACCGAACCCGCCGCGCGCGATCAACTCATCTGTATTGGCGCGCAATTCATCCTTCACCTTCTGTTGTGCAATCGCCTCGAAGATGGGCGCCGGGGCGAGCCCGGCACGCTGGCAGACGGTCTCGATCACCTCATCGCGTGAAATGTCGAGATCGTCGCGCCAATAGGCCTCGAAGGCGGCCGTGGCGAAGGCGACGAGCTGGCCTTGCGGCTTCAGCCAGGCGGCTGCGCGCATGATTTTCACACTGTTCACCGGGAAGACGGAGGGCGGCATCCTGATCGTCAGCCCGGCCCGGCGCGCCCAGTCCTGGAGATCCTTGGCATGATAGCGCGCTTTCGCCTTGACCGGGGTCTGTCGGGCTTCATAGACGCTGGGATTCACCGCATTGAAGACCCCGCCGACCAGTATCGGGCGCCAGTCGATCCCGGCGCCGAGGCGGCGCGCCAGCGGCTGGATATTGTGGAAGGCCAGATAGGTCCAGGGGCTGGAACAGTCGAAGAAGAACTCGATGACGGGCCGGCTCATATCGCCGCTCCCGCCGGTTCCAGGCTGTCGGGCCAGCGCGTCATCTGTCCCGAAAAGCCGCAGGCAAGGAGAAGGGCGGGGGCGTCGGCTTGCCCGGTCTCTTCATACACGATCTCGATCCCGTTCGCGGATACCCCTGGCATGTGCCTCTCCCGTTCCCGTTTCCCGTTTCCAGTTTCCGCGATTTCGCGCCGAGCCGAAGCCTGCGCCAGACCCGGGAGAGATGCAATGCCGGCCCGCGTGCCATGGCACAGGCCCATCCTTATCCCACAGCTTCAATTCCGAGTCATACTCTGATCTTCCTCCCCATGGGGGCCGGGTTGGCCGTTCGGCCTTGCGGGAGGGGTGGTGAAGGTCAGGCCCGGCGGCAGGTTTACGGTCTGCCGCCCGGGCTAGCGGGGCCGATCCGGATGCGCGGGGCAAATCCGCGTGGGAAACGCCCGGGCCCCGGTATCTGTCGCTTGCGGCAGGCCGGGCGCATACAGGTCCGGCGGCGAATATGTCACCCGTGAAGGCCCGATCCACTGGCGCGGCAAGCGTGGGACCACGCTTCGAAGACTCTTCACGCGTCAATCATGGAAGCGCCCCACGCTTGCGCGCCGGCCCCTGCCTTTCAGGGGCGAGACCGCAACCGGACGCCGCAGGGCGGGCCGGGCCGGCGTGTTGGAAAAGACATCGCCGGCAAGCCGCTTCACTCCACACTTCGGATGCCGGCCCGTCTCACGGTCGGTCCGCCCGGCCAGATCAGGAAAACTCGTTTCAGTCTTCCTCACGGGCCCGGCGTTTGGCCTCTTCGCGCCGCCTGCGGACCCTTTCGGCCTTTCCCGTCGCGACGAACCAGAAAATGTCCCAGGCAGTTTTCAGGTCGAGCTTGCGGTCCGGCTGGGCCGTGCCGACCTTCAGCTTGTCGGCGACTTTCGGCTCGCGACGCTTGCGGCGCTTTTTCGGCTTTTCCGGCTCCGGTGGGGCTTCTTCGCCGAGTTTCGGCGCTTCGCCATGATAGAGCGACAGGTCTTCGGCCTCGCCATCGGCGAATTCACGCTGGGCCGGGGTATCGCGGGCGCCATCGACGAGGTTCTCCATCAGATGCTCGTCGGAAAAATCGATTGCCAGTTCGACCCAGAGCGGCAGGTGGTCGGAGACCTGCCACGTCATCCAGCGGTCTGAATAGTAATCCTTGTCCTCACCCTTGTCCTTCGGCGTACCATCATGCTTCAGGTCGCGGTGCCGTTCGGGCAGGACCGGGGCGTAATGCTCATAATGCTCCGGCTTGAAAAGGGTCTTCGTGAAATCGAAGGCGCCGGCCGAGAGGAAGGTGACTTCATCCTTGCGGGTCCGGAAGGCGATCTGGTCGTAGAACTTGGTTCCCAGGACATTGGAGGCAAACAGTTCCGGCGGCAGGATGAAGCCGGCCCGGGTAAGGGCGTTCATGGTTTCGTCGACCGGGTTCTTGATGTTGAAATCGCCAAGCAGGATGTAATTCTCGTCCTCTTCATCGGCCCGCTCGGCCATTTCCTTGGCGATATTCTCGATCTCGGCAACCCGGCGCTTGTAGCCGTCGGAATCCTTCGTGTTCGAGCCGAAATAGATATGAACGGTGCACAGGGCAAAGCGGAACCATCCTGCCTGGAAGCGGACCATGAAAGGTGTGCGCGCAAACTGCTGCTCGTCGGGCAGAAGCGCGCTCTTGGGCAGCACGACCTCGCCGGCAATATTGCGGAACTTCACTTTCGACTTGTCATAGACAAAGGCCATCCGCTCCTGATTGCCGGAGACGCCGGTGGTCACGTCAGTCGCGATGAAATCCCAGTCCGGGCCGAGCAATCGCAGGACCTGGCGCAGCGGTTCGAGATCCTCGTTTATCTCCTGCAGCGCGCAGATATCGAAATTGGAGATTATTTCAGCGATATAATGCAGGCTTTCCCGCCGGCGCGGGCCGTGGCGATACCTGTTGTTGTCGAAATCGCGCAGGTTCCAGGTGCCGATGATGATCGCGCTTTCGCGCGTGCGCCGCGGAATGCCGTCGGGCAGGTCCGAGCGCAGATGCGCACGCAGGTCGAGCAGGCGGCGCGAGACCCAGTCGGCTTCGGGCTGGGTGAACAGCCGCCGGTTCTTCAGGTCGCGATAAAACACCATCGATCCGCCCTCTTTCGCTGCCAGCCTACTGCCAGGCGCGTTAGCCATTCGGCAAGTTTGGTTACCCGTCGGTTAACATGCGGCCGGGCGGAGCCGGCGCCTGACCTAGCCATTCGGGCCGAGCAGGCGCTCCATGACGGGTGGCAGGTCGATGCCGTAATTGTCCTGCAGCTTGTCGATCACGCCGAAGATCAGGATGAACGCCAGCGCCGGCGGAATCGCATAGCGCAGGAGTATGCGCACGAAAGTCACCACACCGCTGCGTCCCAGCTCGGCCTCGATCGATTCACGCGAGAGCACCCAGCCGGCGAAAAGCGACATCAGTATGCCGCCCAGCGGCAGCAGGAGCGAGCCGGTGACAAAGTCGATATGGTCGATCCAGGCGCCATGATAAATATAGCCGACACCGGCCAGGAACAGGATGAGGCCCAGCGCGACGGCCCCCTGGGCCCGGCTGATCCAGGGCTGGTCTTCCAGCCAGGACACGCCGACCTCGAACAGGGAGATCGAGGAGGTGAAGGCGGCGAACAGGGCGAGCGTGAAGAACAGACCGCCGACAAGGCCGCCAAGCGGCATCTGCCCGAAAGCCACCGGCATGGTCACGAAGAAGAGGCCGCCCCCGCCCGCCGGGTCGAGGCCGAAGCCGAACACGACCGGGAAAATCGCGAAGCCGGCAATGATCGCAACAAAGGTATCGGCGCTGGCCACCTGGTAGGAGACATTCGGAATCTGCGTCGAGCGCTCGAGATACGCGCCATAGGTGACCATCAGGCACGATCCGACCCCGATCGAGAAAAAGGCCTGTCCGACGGCGGAGAGGAATGTGCCGAAACCGACTTTCGAAAAGTCCGGCGCCAACAGGAAACCCGCCGCCCGGCCGGCATCGCCGACCACAAGGGCAAAGATCACCATGCCGAACAGCATAACGAAGAAGGCCGGCATCAGGATTTCCGCCGCCCGCTCGATGCCGCTATGGATGCCGCGTGCCACGATCAGCACATTGAGCGCGAGGAAGCCACCGAGATAGAGCAGGATTTCGCCGCGATTGCCGATCGTGTTCTCGAAATTGGCAGCCGAAGCCTCGGCATCGAAGCCTTCGAAACGTCCCGAAAAGGCCTGCGGGATGAAATCGAACACCCAGGCCGCGATCACGATATAGAAGGAGAAGATTGACAGGGCGGTCAACGCGCCGATCCAGCCGATCGCCGTCCAGGCCGGTGACTTGCCCTCGCTCCGGGCGATATGGCGGATGCCGGAAATCGCCGAGCGCTGGCCCTTACGACCAACCGCATACTCGGCCATCAGCACCGGCAGGCCCAGCAATACGACGCAGGCCAGATAGATGATGATGAACGCGCTTCCGCCATTTTCTCCGGCGGTAAAGGGAAAACGCCAGAGATTTCCCAGGCCGACCGACGAGCCGACGGCGGCCATGAGGAACCCGAAACGCGAGCCCCAATGCTCGGTCTTTGACTGAATGGCCGTCATCGCGAAACCTCCCCGTTTGCGCCGATGGCTGAATTCTTGCGCCAAACTACGGGGCAGTTGACAAAAATCAATTGGTCAGGGCCAGCGATCAGAACCAGCCGTGCGCCGAGGAGGGCGCCTTGCGATGAATGTCCGCGGCAAGCACCACACCGAAGCCGGCCATGACGGTCAGCATGGCCGTGCCGCCATAGGAGACCAGCGGCATGGGCACACCGACGACGGGAAGCAGGCCCAGAACCATTCCGACATTGAAGACGACATAGAAGCCGAGCATGGCCACCGCGCCGGCCGCGGCGAGCCGGCCGAAAAGTTGCTGGCACCGCCAGGCGATGTAGAGTCCCCAGCCGATGATCGTCGCCCAGAGCAGGAGCAGTCCCGACGCCCCGAAAAAGCCGAGCTCCTCGGCGACCACCGTGAGAATGAAGTCGGTGTGCTGTTCGGGGATATAATCCAGTTGGGACTGGGTGCCCTTGAGGTATCCCTTGCCGCGCAGCCCGCCCGAACCGACAGCGATCTTCGCCTGTTCGATCTGGTAGCCATCGCCAAGGGCATCGGTCGATTGGCCGGCGATCTGTTCGACGAACGTATCGACGCGCTCACGCTGATATTCGGCCAGGACATAATTGTAGACGACCGGCACGCTCGTGGCGCCAATAAGGCCAGTCAGGGCGATGACACGCCAGGGCAGGCCGGCCACGAAGATGATTGCGCCGCCGGAGGCAAGCAGGGCCAGCGTGGTGCCGAAATCGGGCTGCTTGAAGATCAGCGCCGCCGGCAGCAGCATCAGCGCCAGTGCGGGAACATGCAGCAGGTAGCGCCCGCCGGCCTTTGGAAGTGCGGTGTGATAATAACGCGCCAGGACCAGGACGAGGGCGAGCTTCATGAATTCAGAGGGCTGGACATTAACCGGGCCAATGGCCAGCCAGCGCTGCGCCCCGCCGCGCATCTCGCCGAAAAACTCCACCGCCACCAGAAGCAGGACGGTCATGACGTAAACGGGAAGGGCAAGGCGCATCCAGTATCTCAGCGGCACCAGGGCCAGCACAATCATCACCGCAAAGGCGACCGCGAAGCGCGCCAGGTGCTTCAAGGGCAGGTCGGCTTCAGCGGCATTGTCGTGCGTGACTGAGTGCAGCATCCCCGTTCCGATGAGGGCGATGGCCACGATGAAAAGCACAAGGCCCCAGGGAAGCTGCGCCAACCGCCTGACAAGCCCCGAGCGCGCGAAGCTCAGCCCCCCGGCGCTGCCCGTGCCGACCTGGACCGATACATCCATCATGGCGCTCCCTTGGCGGGGGCCGCGCCTGCGGACCGACCGGCCATGCGCTGCACATACGGCGCGCGCCGACTGTCGAGCCGGAGGGCTTCTGCCATGATGTCGCGCGCCACGGGGGCCGCCGCCCGCGAGCCGCTGCCACCATGCTCGACAATGACGGATACGGCGTATTTCGGATCCTCGGCCGGCGCGTATCCGACGAACAGCGCATGGTCTCGCAGGCGACGCTCGAGATCTTCATTGGCAATCACGCCGCTGGCGCGTTCCTCGGCGCTGATCCGGCGCACCTGGGCGGTTCCGGTCTTGCCGGCCATACGGGCCCCGGCCACGCCCAGCTCGCCGGCGCGGCGCGCCGTGCCGCCCCATTCGGAGGTGACGGCGAACATGGCCTCTTTCATCCGTTGCAATATCTCGCGCTCGAATTGCGGAGCCGGATGCGGCTCGCCCTCGATCGCCGGGCCGACGACGAGAAGGTTCGGCTCGACAAATCGTCCTTCCGTTGCAATTCGCGCTGTCATCAGGGCCAGTTGCAGCGGGGTTGCCGTGAGATAACCTTGGCCGATTCCGTAATTCAGCGTTTCCCCCTCATACCAGGGCTCGCCAAGGGCCTGGCGCTTCCAGGCATCGTCTGGGACAACGCCCTCGGCGCCGCCTGTCATGCCAAGCGCCCAGCTGTCGCCGAAGCCGAAACGGTGTGAAACTTCCGCGATCTTTTCGACGCCGGTGCGTTTGGAGACCTCGTAGAAATATGTGTCACAGGACTGCTTGATCGCTTCATGCATGTTCATGGCGCCGTGGCCGCCGCGTTTCCAGCAATGCCAGGTGCGATTGCCGAAGCGGTAATGCCCGGGGCAGTAGACACGCTCGTCCGGGTCGATCACTCCCGCTTCCAGCGCCGCCGTCGCGACCACCATCTTGAAGGTCGATCCGGGGGGATAGATGCCGTCAAAGGCCTTGTGATAGAGCGGCGATCGGTCATTGCCGCGCAATTCGTCATAATCGGCCTGGCTGATGCCGTTGACGAAACTGTTCGGGTCGAAGGCGGGCGTCGAGACCAGGGCCAGAATGTCGCCTGTTTCGGCATCGAGAACGACCGCCGCGCCGGATTCCTTTCCGAACCTTTCTATCGCGGCCTTCTGGAGCCTTGAATCGACAGAAATCACAACATCGCGGCCGCTCTGCGGACTGAGATCGGAACTGTCGAGTTCATTGATGATTCGACCGGCCGCATTGGTCACGACCCGGCGTGAACCCGGCGTGCCGGTCAGCCAAGAATCGCAAACCCGTTCGATGCCCGATCGTCCGATCCGCATGTCCGGATGCTGGTAGAGTCGGTTCAGGCGTTGTCGCGTCTCTCGCCAGCTGGTCCTGATCTCGCTGTCCTCGGGCAGGCGACGCTCGATGACCGCCGGGTGAAGCGAGCCGTCGAACCCCTGCGCATCGAGCCATTGGCGCTGCTGAGGGTCGAGCCTGTCACGCACCACTGCGGAGATCAGCCGGACAAGATCGCGCTGGCTGGCCTTGGCGACATAGCCGAGCATATGGGCGAAATCCCGGCCACTCGGATAGGAGCGCGTGCGGCCCATCTCCACGGCCACGCCCGGCAATTCCACCGCATGGAGCTTCATGCGCGCGAAGTCTTCATAGGTCAGCTCGCGCGCCACCAGTGTCTCGACGAATGGTGCCTGGCGCACTGCCTCCCGTGCGATCCGCTCCTGGCGGGCGGGGGGCAGGTCGATGAGTTTCGCGATTTGCCGGAGTGTGGCGCGGACATCGCCGACCTGCTCGCGCACCAGGGTGACGCGCCCGGCCTGGCGGTGCGAGGCGAGCGGTTTGCCGAACCTGTCGATAATCTCGCCGCGTTCGGGCGGGGCAAGGTCGAGGCGGACACGGTTTTCCTCCGCCAGATCCTGGTAGTCCCGTCCCTTTGCCAGCTGGAGCTGGGCGAACCGGCCGATCAGCCCGGTCCAGACAAGCCCGCCGGCTCCGGCCGCGATGGCCAGTCGCCGGCCATGATCGACGGCTTGCTTTTCCTCAGGACGCTTGGCCATCAGGCGAGCCCTCCGAATTCGCCCGGCCGCCGGTTGAGTTGCAGAAGGGGCTGGACAATAGGATACAGCAGCGACGTGGTCAGCCAGGCACCGAGCAGGGGAAGGAGGGCGACAGTCTGGCTGGCCAGCATGTAAGCCACCAGCCAGAGCATGACGGTTCCGGCCAGCAGGCTTAGATAAGGCAGCAGCCGGTCAAGCACCGGGTCATGGGCGGTGTCGAGCGCGCCGGCCATGGCAGCGTACAACCCGTATGTGACGAGGTTGACGATCACGAAACAACCGAGCGGGGCCATGCTTGTCAGGTCCTGCAGGAGGCCGAGAAGGCAAAGCGCCAGCATCGGCCGGATGGACAGACCGACCCGAGCCCACCCCACGGCCGCGACCAGCCCGGCAAAAGGCCAGGCCACGTCAATACCGAAAAGCGAGCGCGGCGTCAGTCCGATCAGGATGATGCCTGTGGCTAGACCCGTGCCAAGCAGGAGGCGTATATTCGGACCTGCCCGTCTCCACTGGGCAAGGACTGGTTCTGTCAAACTCTGCCAAGCCATCACTGCACCGCTGTCGTGGCGGTTTCAGCCGAAGACGGGCTATCGGAGCGCTGCGTCTCGGCCAGTGTTTCCTCACCGGTCACCGGCGCGTCTTCGGGCGCGGGTATGCGGGCCGGTGGAATCAGGCGCACGAAACCGCCGCGGGTTTCGGCAAGCGAGAAGCGCACGCGCCAGCGGGTTTCATCCCCGCTTCCCGGACCGGGATAGACCTCGCCGACCGTCAGGCCGCGCGGAAAGATACCGCCTTCGCCGCTGGTCAGGACGCGTTCGCCGGGGATGAAGGCGTCACGCTCCGGCCGGTCATCCAGAACCCCGTCGCCGTCGCGGTCACCGAAAAGGATTGCACGCACACCGCTTGTCTCGCCGAGGACAGGGACGCGGGAATTGTAATCGGTCACCATCAGGATCCGGGAAGATATGTCCCCCACCTCGATCACGCGGCCGACAAGGCCGCCTTCATTGACCGCGATATAATCGGTGCGCACACCCTGGGCGTGACCGGCATTGGCAAGCAGCGTTTCCAGGAAGGGGCCGCCCGGCTCGGCCACAATGCGTGCCGTGACACCCTTGCGCGGGGGCTCGCCGAGTGCATTGAGCATCGATTCATAGGCTTCGAGGCGCTGCGCCATCGACCGGGCGGCAAGCTCGTATTGCGACAATTCCCTGACCCGGGCCTCGAGTCTGTCTATGCGCGCCTCGTTCTGCGCCTGCCCCGTGAGATGCGCGAGAAGCCCCGGCTTGTGCGTCTTCACCGTCTGGCCGCCCGCGACGATCATGTCGCCGGTCAGGGTGCGTGCCGGTGAGAAGAAGGCCGCAATCCCGGGGGCGCCCTGGACGATGAGCAGGGCCAGCGCCAGCGCCAGCAGGACGCCGTAGAACAGCCGCCGGGCGGGCCGCTTGCCTGCAACTGTCCGAGCCTGTCGCGCCATGGGTTCAATCGCTCCTGTCGTGCCCGCCAGAACGTGGCATGATTCTCATGCCGGACCGCTCACCCATCGCATTGTCGGCCTCATGTGTCCGGTTCTAGACCTCGGGGCTGAGGACCGTTTTCATATTGGGGTAATTCTCTAACACGACTCCACAGCCATTGACGACGCATTTCAGCGGGTCATCGGCCAGCATGACGGGCAGTTTGGCCTGGTCGCGGATACAGGTGTCCAGATTTCTCAGCAGCGCGCCGCCGCCTGTCAGGACGATACCCCGGTCGACAATGTCCGCAGCCAGTTCCGGCGGCATGGCCTCCAGCGCCGTCTTGACCGCATCGACGATGGCGCCGACCGGCTCGGAAAGCGCATCGGCCACCATTTCCTCAGTGATCTCGGCTTCCTTGGGCACGCCATCCATGGTGCCGCGCCCGCGAACCGTGAGCGCCATGCCGGGACCGTTCTCCGGCTGCACCGCGCTTCCGATTTCCTTCTTGATCCGCTCGGCCGTCATCTCGCCGATAAGGATTTTCCGCTCGCGGCGCAGATATTGCACGATGGCCTGGTCCATCTTGTCGCCGCCGATGCGCACGGAGCGCGAATAGACAATGCCGCCCAGTGACAGTACCGCGACCTCGGATGTGCCCCCGCCGATATCCACTACCATAGAGCCGGCCGGATCCTCGATCGGCAGGTTGGCGCCGATGGCCGCCGCCATGGGCTCCTCGATCAGTTCGACCTGGCGTGCGCCGGCGGCCAGTGCCGACTGATGGATGGCGCGGCGTTCCACACTGGTGGCCGAGCTTGGAACGCAGACAATGATCAGGGGCGAGACGAAGGCGCGCCGGTTGTGCACCTTGCGGATGAAGTGCTTGATCATCTCCTCGGCGACGTCGAAATCGGCAATGACGCCGTCGCGCATCGGGCGGATCGCTTCCATGTTGACCGGGGTCTTGCCGAGCATCTGCTTGGCCTGCTCGCCGACCGCATAGACGATCTTGCGCCCGCCCTGCGTCATGAAGGCAACAACGGACGGTTCGTCGAGTTGGACGCCCTGTCCCTTGACGTAAACCAGCGTGTTCGCCGTGCCGAGGTCGATGGCCATGTCGGTCGACAACATGCCCATAAGTGAACCCATCATTCTGCGCGCCGCCTTGTCTGTGGCACCGGCATGTTCGCCGGAGCGTGTGGAAATGTTTCTCCCGGCCCTTGTAAATATGTGCCGTTTAAAACGGATTAAGGCAAGATTCGCAGCGCAGAAAGACGATACGATACGTACATGTGCGCGCGATGGCCAGTTTTTCCGGCAATTCTCGCTTGCCGGGGCCTGCCATCAGGCGCTGCATTAGAGGAACGCTGCGTTCAGTCTTGATGAGGCGGGGTGACGGGGTGTTTGCATTGATGGGGCGCGGGCCGGCCGGGCTTTCTCTTTTCAACCGCGCCAGGATGCGCTTTGAGGCTTGGCCATGACTTTTACCGCGACCTGCCTGACCCTTTTCCCCGGCGCCTTTCCCGGTGTCTTGGGCGTGTCGATTCCCGAGCGCGCCCGGCGGGCTGGAATTTGGTCGCTGGAAGTGCTGGACATCCGCGAATTTTCGGACCATAAGCATCGATCCGTTGATGAAACGCCCGCGGGTGGCGGGGCCGGAATGGTCCTCAGGCCCGACGTGGCGGCAAAGGCGGTGGATGCGGTGGCCGACGGGCGACCGCTGATTTATCCGAGCCCGAGGGGCGCGCCGCTCACCCAGGCCCGCGTGCGAGAGATCGCCGGCGGCGCGGGGGTGATATTGTTTTGCGGGCGTTTCGAAGGCCTGGACCAGCGCGTGATCGAGGCGCGCGGCATTGAAGAGGTCTCGCTGGGCGACTTCGTGCTCGCCGGGGGCGAGGTCGCCGCACAGGCGCTGATCGAGGCGGCCGTGCGGCTTCTTCCCGGTGTCGCGGGCAATGAGGCGTCGCTGGACGAGGAAAGTTTCGAGGACGGGCTCCTTGAATACCCTCATTATACGCGCCCGCGTGTATGGGAGGGCAGGGAGGTCCCGCCGGTCCTGTTGTCGGGCGACCATGCAAGGATCGCCGCCTGGCGCCGGGCCGAAAGAGAGAAGATTACCCGGGCCCGTCGGCCGGATCTGTGGCGGGAGCGGGCGCGCAAACATGGCAGGCCAGCGTCGGAGAGTGATGATGAACGTGATTGAACAGTTGGAAGCGGAAGAGGTGTCCCGCCTCACCGACGGAAAAACAATCCCGGATTTCTCTCCGGGTGACACGCTCAGCGTCAATGTGCGCATCCGCGAGGGCGAGCGTGAACGTGTCCAGCGCTTTGAAGGCGTCTGCATTGCCCGCGCCGGCGCCGGCCTGCACGAGAATTTCACCGTCCGGAAGATCTCCTTCGGTGAAGGCGTCGAGCGGGTTTTTCCGGTCTATTCGCCGCTGATCGAGAGCATCGATGTCAAGCGCAAGGGCAAGGTGCGCCGCGCCAAGCTGTATTACCTGCGCGATCGGCGCGGCAAGTCGGCCCGGATCGCCGAGCGCACGACGGGGCGCGGCATGGAGCAGGTCGAGACCGCCATGTCCAAGACGGAGAAGCGGCGCCAGAAGGCGGCCGAGAAGGCTGATCGCAAGGCGCAAGCAGCGCGCCAGCGCGAGGCCGATGCCAAGGCGAAGGCCGAGGCCGACGCGGCGGCCGCTGCCGAGGCGGAGGCGGGTTCCGAGAGTGGCGACGCGCAGGAATAGGTGGCCCGTGGCCCCGCAGCGGCCGGATGTGTCAGGGCGTTTGATGCGCGCCGCACCTCTTTGTTGAAATCTTCCCCCGCGACCCTGGAGGCGCCAGGACCGTGCCGCGAGAAGCCCGCCAGATGCGCAAGACCGCGCGATGGGTCGCCATTCTGGCGCTTGTCGGCTGCGCCGGCCCCACCGACGCGGATGGCGGCCTCTTCAGCCTGTGCCGGCCCGAGGGTGTTGCCCCCGGCCATCTGCGCATTGGCGACATGCAGGCGCACCCGGAGACCATGGAGGTGCGCCTGGATGCGCGCGGCGAGGGCGGCTGGTATGGCATCACCATCCGCCTCGATCCGACGGCAGCTGACCGGCTGGCGCAGGTCACGCGCGAGAATATCGGCCAGCCGCTGGTCCTCGCGATTGACGGGGAGATTATCGCCGAGCCCGTCGTTCAAACCCCGATCCTCGACGGTCGGGTTCTGATCTCGGGAAATTTCACCCGCCATGAAGCCGGGGCGATCGTCGAGCGCCTATCTCCCGCGTGCCCCGTCGACAGGGAGGATGGCCGCGACCGGCCCGACACGGAAAGCGAACCCGGACCGGCCGGAGATGAGGCGTCCGGGCCGCAAGACTGACTCGCAATGACGATGGTTTTCAGGCATACACCCCGCGATGAGTGAGACGAACCATTCCGCAACGCCCCGGCGGCTCTTCATCAAGACCTATGGCTGCCAGATGAACGTGTACGATTCCGAGCGTATGCGCGATGTGCTGGCGCCGCTCGGCTATGCGCCGGCCGACACGCCCGAGGGCGCCGATCTTGTCGTCCTCAATACCTGTCATATCCGGGAAAAGGCGACCGAGAAGGTCTATTCCGAACTTGGCCAGCTCAAGAAGCTGAAACAGGCCTCGGGCGGCAGGATGACCATCGCTGTTGCCGGTTGCGTCGCCCAGGCCGAGGGCGAGGAGATCATGCGTCGCCAGCCGGCCGTCGATCTCGTGCTCGGCCCGCAGGCCTATCACAAGCTCCCCGAAATGGTGGCCCGGGTGGCCCGCTTCAGCGGTGAGCGGCTGGAGACGGGATTCGAGACCCTGGAGAAATTCGACGCTCTGCCGACGAGCCGCGACGCGGACGGGCCGAGTGCGTTCCTTTCGGTTCAGGAAGGTTGCGACAAGTTCTGCACCTTCTGCGTGGTGCCCTACACGCGCGGCGCCGAAGTGTCCCGCCCCGTCGATGCGATCACCGCCGAAGCGCGCAGCCTGGCCGCGCAAGGGGTGCGCGACATCACGCTGCTCGGCCAGAACGTGAATGCCTGGCACGGGGCGGCGCCGGCGCTGTCGGGCGAGGCGGGCGAATGGAGCCTTGGCGGCCTGTGCCGGCACCTGGCCATGATCGGCGGTGTCGATCGTATCCGCTACACGACGAGCCACCCGCGGGACATGGATGATGACCTCATTGCCGCGCATGGGGATACGCCGGAACTCATGCCCTATCTGCACTTGCCGGTTCAGTCAGGCTCCGATGGTGTCCTGAAGGCGATGAACCGTGCGCACACGGCCGATCATTATCTGTCGATCATCGAGAAGGTGCGCGCCGCGCGCCCGGATATCGCCATTGCGTCGGACTTCATTGTCGGCTTCCCGGGCGAGCGGGAAGAGGATTTCGAGGCGACACTGCAGCTGGTGCGCGAGGTGGGCTATGCCTCGGCCTACTCCTTCAGGTATTCCGCGCGCCCGGGCACACCGGCCGCCGAAATGTTCGGGCATGTGCCTGACGACGTGGCCCATGACCGGCTGCAGCGCCTGCAGGCACTTCTGCGCGAGCAACAACAGGCGTTCAATGCGTCCAAGGTGGGCCAGCGTGTGCACGTTCTGGTGACGGGGCGCGGCCGGCTGGAGGGCCAGTTGCACGGCCGCTCGCCCTGGATGCAGGCGGTGCATTTCGAGGGCCCCGACATGCTGATGGGGACGATTGCCGAGGTCGAGATTGTCGGCGCCAGCCTGAACTCGCTGGCCGGGCAACTGCCCGCCCGCCGGGAGGTTGCTGCTTGACGACGCCTGCCCGTCCGGCCCAATCGCCCAAGGCGCCCGTCAGCCGCTTCTACGAAGTCGCCTCGCCGGAACGCCTGCGCGACCTTTGCGGGCCTCATCACCGCCACCTGCAGAAGCTGGAGGCCCAGTTCGCCGATCACGGACTGCGCGCGGAAAGCCAGGGGGGCGGCGTCATGCTGTTCGGCGATGCCGAAGGAGTTTCCCTGGCCGAAGCCGCGCTGGCCGATTTCGAACGCCGCCTGCGCGAGGGGTCCGATCCGAGCGAACTGGAGCTTGGCGGCGCCATCGAGGCGGCCGGCTCGCCGCAGGGGCCATTCGGAACGCTCAAGGGACTCAAGCGACCCGTCACGCCGCAGAGCCGCGGCCAGGCAGAGTATCTGGACGTGCTTTCCGATCTGTCGAACGGGCTCGTCTTCGGCGTCGGCCCGGCCGGCACCGGCAAGACCTATCTGGCCGTCGCCGCCGGCGTTTCGGAGCTGCTCGCCGGCCTTCGCGACCGCCTGATCGTGACACGCCCGGCCGTCGAAGCGGGTGAGAAGCTCGGTTTTCTTCCCGGCACACTGGAAGAAAAGGTCGATCCCTACATGCTGCCGATCTGGGACTCGCTGCGCGAACTGATGGGGCAGGAACAGATGGAACGGCGCATGACGCGCGGCGAGATCGAGGTCGCCCCGCTCGCCTTCATGCGCGGGCGCACGTTGAAAAAGGCTTTTGTCATCGTCGACGAAGCCCAGAATACCACGATCGCGCAGATGAAGATGGTGCTCACACGGCTCGGCCGCGACAGCCGTATGGTCGTGACCGGGGATATCGGACAGGTGGACCTGCCGCGCGGGCAGGGCTCCGGACTGATCCATGCGCTGGACATACTGGACGGTGTGGCAGGGATCAGCGCGCGGCGCCTGACACCCTCGGACGTGGTGCGCCATGAACTCGTCGGCCGCATCATCGACGCTTATGAGGCGGCCGGAGTGTGATGGGCGCCATTGAGCTCGACCTGAGGATTACCGAGTCCGCCTGGCATGAGATTGGCGATGGCGAGAGGCTGTGCCGGCGCGCGCTCGAAGCCGGGCGGGCGGTCGCAGGTGGGGCCGGCGGCGCGCTGGCCCTGCTGCTGACCGGAGACGCGCAGATGCAGGCGCTCAATCGCGATTGGCGTGGGCGGGACAAGCCCACCGACGTCCTGTCCTTCCCGGCAGGTGACATGGCGGCCGGCTTCCTGGGCGATATCGCGCTCGGCCATGGCGTCTGCGCGCGTGATGCGGCCGCCCATGACCGCGATCTCCCGGCGCATCTGGCGCATCTTGTCATTCACGGCCTGCTGCATCTTTACGGTCATGATCACATGGACGACACAGAAGCGGTCCGAATGCAGGCGCTCGAAAGCGAAGCGCTTGCAAGGCTGGGCTTACCGGACCCATACTGGGCGCCTAATTGAGCAGGATGATGAACAGTTCCGACTCCCAGGATGCGGGCGAACCGCCAAGTCGGCTGGGCCGACTCCTCAGACGGCCGCGCCGCGGCGCGGGCCCGGCGGAGGCCACTTCGGCCCGCGCCAACGGTAACGGCGCCCACGCGCATGCCGATATGCGCCTACGGCTTGCCGAATTCGAAGCCGGGACCGTCGCCGACGTGATGATTCCGCGGGCCGATATCGTCGCGGTCGAAGTCTCGACTCCGTTCGATGAAGCGATGAAGACCTTTGCGCGCGAAGCCCATTCCCGCCTGCCTGTCTACCGTCAGACGCTCGATGACCCTATCGGTTTCGTCCATATCAAGGATATCGTGGCGGAGCTGGCGCGCGATGACGGGCCGGCCGAGCGGTCGCCGCTGGAAAAGCTGCGGCGCGACATGCTCTATGTGCCGCCGTCGATGCCGCTGGCCGATCTTCTGGTGAAGATGCAGTCCACCCGGATTCACATGGCGCTGGTCGTCGATGAATATGGCGGCACGGACGGCCTGGTATCGCTCGAGAACCTGGTTGAGGAAATCGTCGGTGACATCGAGGACGAACATGACGAGGAGGCCGCGACCCTCCTTCGGCGCGGTCGCAATGTGTTCGAGGTGGATGCGCGCATGGAGATTGATGACTTTGCCGAGGAAACCGGCGTCAATCTGGCCCTGCCCGATCTGGAGGACGAGCTCGACACGCTGGGGGGAATCGCATTTGCCTTGGCCGGGCGCGTGCCAGTGCGCGGCGAGGTTCTGCGTCATCCGGGGGGATGTGACATGGAGATTATGGAGGCTGACACGCGGCGCATCCGCCGCCTTCGTCTGAGAATGCCGGGCGCGGCGGCAACGAGGGTCGATCTGAGCTGATGTCGGATGTCGCTGTGCGCTCTCAGGGGGTCACCATTCTCGCGGCCCTGCACGAAGCGTTTGCGCGCGTGACGGGATGGAAGGCCATGGCACTGGCCGTTCTGCTGGGCGGGTTTTCCTCGCTGGCCTTCGCGCCCTTCCATGCCACGCCTGTCCTGATCATTTCCTATGTGGGCCTTGTCTGGATGATTGACGGGGCCCGCGGGCAGAAGCGATGGGGCAAGGCGGTTTTCGCGCGCGGCTGGGGCTTCGGTTTCGGCTTCTTCCTGATCAGCCTCTACTGGACAGCGGCGCCCTTCCTGGTCGAGCCGGAAAAACATGCCGCCTTCATCTGGATGCCGCTCCTGCTCCTGCCCGGCGGAATGGCGCTGATCTGGGGGGCGGTGATGGCCATGGGGGCGGCCTTCTGGTCATCCTCGCCCTCGCGTGTGTTCGTTTTCAGTTTCTTCTTCATGCTTGGCGAGTCGGTGCGCGGCCAGCTGTTCGGCGGATTTCCCTGGAACCTGCCGGGGACCAGCTGGATCCCGGGCGGTGCAGTGTCCCAGGCCGCGGCGATCGGGGGTGTCTACTGGCTGAGCCTGCTCACGGTGCTTGCCTGTGCGGCGCCTGCCGCGCTTGTCGATACGCGTGCGCGCCGCGGGATTGCCATCCGGCTTCTGCCCGTGGTCGCCAGCGTGATCGTCTTTGCCGTGATATGGGCCTGGGGTGGGCAACGCGTGAGCCAGCCGGCCCCTCTGACGGACCGGACGGTTGTCCTGATGGATGCCGGCATCCCGCAGTCGGAGAAATTCGGCAAGGACGGGTATGCCAATCCGGAACTGTTCCGAACCTATCTGGAATGGCTCCAGGCGGATCCCGGCGACCCCGATGATATCGTGATCTGGCCGGAAGGGGCGATCGGCACGCTGCTTCTTGACGACCGCCAGTTGGCGCCGACGGCGGAGTATCTTGGCGAGCGGACCCTGATAGCGGGCACGACGCGCCAGCAGAGTGTCCCCGGCGGGGGATATGAATGGTTCAATTCACTCGTTGTGCTCGGCGATGACAGCGCCGTCACCGGCCCCTCGGGCCTTTATGACAAGCACCGGCTGGTGCCCGTGGGCGAGCTGGCGCCCGCCGACATCCTGCCTTTCGGCGAGGCGATTTCGGGTATCCTGCCCGGAGCCATCCAGCGCATGGCAACCAGCGGCTTCACACCCGGTGTCGGCCCGGCCATCGTCTATGGCGACAATGTCCCGCCTTTTGTCGCGATGATCTGCTATGAGGGGCTCTATCCGCAGATCGCCCGGCGCGCCCAGCAGGAAGCCGGCCATCGTGCGGACTGGCTGGTGGTGGTCTCGAACGATGCCTGGTTCGGGGCGATGATCGGACCGGCGCAGCATTACGCCCAGAATCGTTACCGGGCGATCGAGACCGGACTGCCGATGGCGCGCGTTGCCAGCCGCGGCGTCTCCTCCGTCATTGATGGCTATGGGCGTGAAACCGCGCGGGCGCACCGCGTTGAGACTGATCGCGAGGGCTGGCGCGGGCGTCTCCTGCGCGCTTCGCTGCCGGCACCTGTGGCGCAGCCCCTCTTCCAGTGGCGCGGCGGAGGGGCGATTTTTCCGATGACACTCATTCTGGTGACGCTACTGGCCTTTTTCTTCTGGCGCCGTTAGAAGCTTCAGTCTAACAAAAACAAACACACCTTCAGAGCAGAAGCATGTCAGACAGCAAACATCCCAGCGATATTGATCGTATCGTAGGTCAAAGGGTGCGGTGGAGACGGCGTGAACTCAAGCTGACCCAGGAAAAACTTGGCGACCTTCTCGATCTTACTTTCCAGCAGGTTCAGAAATACGAGAAGGGTGTGAACCGTATATCGGCCGGTCGCCTCTACGAAGTGGCGTCGGTCCTGGGGGTTCCCGTCACCTATTTCTATGACGGCGCGGAAGAATCCCTGGCCACGGAGCGCGCGGGTTTTGCGGAGATGGACGAGGATGTCCAGGCCCCGGTGATGAATTCGGAGACGCTCGACCTGGTTGCTGCCTTTCAGAATATTGCCGATCCGGCGCTGCGAAAATCCATCCTGGCAACCGTCAAGGCCGCTTCAAAAGCGCTCAGGAGCCCGGAAACCACCTGAGGCAAGGTGGCCCCGGGCCGGCGGACACGCCGATACGGACTTCTGAAGGCCCGCAGCGGAGCCAGTGACTTGACCGATCAATCGCGGCAACCGATTCGCACTTTCGGGCGGCGTCAAGCGCGCAAGCTGTCGGCGCGCCAGGATTGGCTGGTCCGCGAGCGGCTGGCGCAATTGCAGGTGCCGTCAGCCGGGCCGGGAGAGCTCGACCCGTCCGGGCTGTTCGCGCCGGCCCCGGACGATATCTGGCTCGAAATCGGGTTTGGCGGCGGCGAGCACCTCGTCGCGCAAGCCGGCAGGCATCCGCGAACCGGTTTCATTGGCTGCGAACCCTTCATTGACGGCATGGCCAAGGCGCTCGGCCAGCTGGAAGATGGAGGGCTGGACAATGTCCGGCTTCATATGGGCGATGCGCGCGAATTGATGCGGTGGTTGTGCGATGAATCACTGGGCCGCGTGTTCATCCTGTTTCCCGACCCCTGGCCCAAGGCGCGCCATTTCAAGCGGCGCCTGATCCAGCCGGCTTTCCTCGCCGAACTCTACCGGGTCGCCCGGCCCGGCGCCGAGATCCGCTTTGCCACGGATGTGCGCAGTTACGCCGACGGGGCCATTGCGCAGTTTCTCGGTCATGGCGGGTTTGAATGGACAGCCCGGACCGCCGATGACTGGCGCATCCCGCCCGAAGACCATGTGACGACCCGTTATGAAGCCAAGCAGCTTGGCGATATCACGCCGGTCTGGTTGCGGTTCCGGCGCATTCCATAGACGAGGCTGGCCGGGTGCGCGCAGGCGCTGCGAATGCGGTTCGTGATCCCGCTCTCCCATGAACCGCTCATTTCGCTTGACGCGCAAGACGAAACATGGCCTTTTCCAGCCATCGAATACGGTCGGTCTGAATGCCAAGACCCCGTCAGACCGACGGCTTTTGACTTCCACTCTTCCGTAATCGACACTCAGGCGACCCGTCTGCGCGGTGCAGGCAATGGGCGCGGAATGCATGCGGAAGGGCCAGGCAGATGGCAACCGGAAAAGTCAAATGGTTCAATACCCAAAAGGGTTATGGCTTCATCAAGCCGGATGAAGGCGGCAAGGATGTGTTCGTGCACATCTCTGCCGTTGAGAAATCCGGCATGCAAAGCCTGCAGGAAGACCAGGCGGTATCTTATGAACTCTACACCGACGATCGCCGTGGCAAGACGTCGGCCGTGGACATCAAGGTCCTTTAAGAAAGCCCGGAGCCATCGCAATCAAGTGCGATCGGACTTGTGCGCAATGCCGGGTTGCAAGACAGGGCCCGTAACGGAACGAGATACCGGTGCGTCCAAGCCCGGCGAATGAATGCCGGCCTGACACCTCAGCGGAAAAGCCCGTGCTTCCCTGCGAAGCGGCGGGCTTTTTTCATGGCGCGGGGCCGGGCGATCACGCGAATTCTTCACGCGGCACGAGATTGCGAAGCGGCGCGCCAGTGAGATAGCGCTCGAGATTGTCCAGGAAGAGCGCGTCGGTCCGGCGCTCGGCTGCTTGCGTCAGGGCGGAGATGTGCGGCGTCAGCGTGACCTGCGGATGGCTCCAGATCGGGCTGTCTTCCGGCAGTGGCTCTTCGCAGACCACGTCGAGCGCAGCATGGGCCGGACGCCCCGCGGCCAGGCCCTCCAGCAATGCCGGCTCATCGACAAGCCGGCCCCGTCCGACATTCGCAAACAGGGCGCCGGGCTTCATGGCCGCGAAGAAAGCCGCATTCGCCAGGCCTTCGGTCTCTTCGGTCAGCGGCAGGCTGAGAAGTATGGCATCGGCGTGCGGCAGGGTCGCCGGCAGGTCGCCGGGACCGGTCATCTCATCGGCATGTTCATTGGCACCGCCCGAGCGGCGAACCCCGGTGACCCGGGCCCCCAGGGCGCGCAGCCGCCTGGCGCTCTCCTGGCCGATATGGCCAAAGCCGATGACCAGCCAGTGCGTGCCGGCGATTTCGCGGAAGGGCATGCGCTTCCAGTCCCTCGCCGCCTGGGCGGCGCGCCTTTCGGGACCGCCCTGGAAAAAGTCGAGGCCGGCCCAGATCACCCATTCGGCGATCGATGCGGACTGTTCATGGCTCGACGTATAAGCTCTGGCCTTCGCGCCGACCGCGCGCAGCACCGGATGTTCGATCCCGGCGGCTGATGACTGGAACCAGTCCAGCCGGTCATTGGCCATCAGGATCTCGAAAAAGCGCCCGACAGCTTTCGAGAAATAGATATCCTGTGTCGCATAGACGAGTTCCGGCTGCGGCTCGGCCTCGACTGTCCCGCTCCAGGGCGCGGAGAATGTCCGGTCGTCATGGATCAGGATCGGATCGATCTGTGCATCAAACCGCTTGAGGCCCGGCTCGATGCGGGCGAAAGTCGATGCATGGCACAGAAGTTCGCGCATGTCGTAATTCTCCCTTTGCTGCTGGCTAGCCTGCTTGCGACCCTTCCGGCAAGCCGCGCCAATGGCCAGGGACTGCCGCTGCGCAGCCAGCAATACCTCGGCGATGCCCAGCACCTTGCGGCCGTGCTCGGAAAGGCGCATGGGGTGCGCTATGCCTGCAAGGGCAAGCATGACCAGTACTGGCGCAAGCACATGATCGAATTGCTGGACCTCGAGGCGCCCGATCGCGGGGCGCTGCGGGATTCGCTTGTGCGCGCTTTCAACAATGCCTTCAAGCGTACCCGGTCACGGTTTCCCCTCTGCACGACGGAAACCGTCGAGGCCGAAGCGACCTATGCCGCCGAGGGGCGCGAGATCGCCGACCGTATGGCGGCCTATTATTTTCCCAAGCCGGGCCGGAATTGATGCCTGTCAAGGCAGGCCGGATCTGAACGCGACACCTTCATTTCGAGAGGATGAGGATATGAAACGCAGCTTCATCGCCGCCGCCGGCCTTGCCGGTCTGTTGTCAGCCTGCACGCCCGCCATGGACGGCGAGACCGGCGGCGGCGAGGCCGCGCCAACGCAGGCTGAACTTATCGGCCAGGGCGAGGTGATGGCCGAAGCGCTGTGCGCGCGCTGTCATGCCATCACGCGCGAGGATGAAAGCGCCCATTCCGAGGCCATGCCGCTCCGCGAGATTTCCTGGCACTATCCGGTCGAGAGCCTGGCCGAACCCCTCGCCGAGGGGATCATGGTGGGCCATCCCGATATGCCGGAATGGCAGTTCGAGCCGAAGGATGTCGATGCCATTCTCGCCTATCTCGAGAGCATACAGGTCCCGCGCGAGACCTGAAGGCCAGCCCCGGAGCGGGCCGGCTCCGTATCGCCCTTCGACTTTGCGGCATTGGCGCTCTATGCTTCCGATTGACACGGAATGAGGGAGCGCCGCCATGAGAACACTCGCTGTCCTGCTCGCTGCCGCAGGTCTTGCCGCCTGCGCCGCCATGGAAGAGGGCGCGCCCCCGCCCGCGGCGCCGGCGACGGCCAGCTATGAAACGCGGGCGCTGTCGAGCGAAACGGGGCCGGGTGACCGCCTCGACACCGGTCGCAATCACGGCCTGCGCTCGGCGGTCGTGGCGCCGAATGCAGCGGCGGCGAGCGCCCATCCGCTGGCCACGCGGGTCGCGCTCGACACGATGAAGGCCGGCGGCAGCGCCATGGATGCGGCGATCGCGGCCAATGCCATGCTCGGCCTGGTCGAGCCGACAGGGAACGGCATTGGCGGGGACCTCTTCGCCATTGTCTGGGACCCGGAAACGCAGGAGCTCTACGGTTATAACGGTTCGGGCCGCTCGCCGATGGGCGCGACGCTCGAAGACATGCAGGCGGCGGCTGACGAACACATGGAGGGCGAGGAGATCCCGCCCTATGGCGCGGCCTCGGTCACGGTGCCGGGCACCGTGGATGGCTGGTTCGCCCTGCATGAGCGCTTCGGCAAGCGGGCCATGGCCGACAATCTGCGCCCCGCCATCGAATATGCCGAAAACGGCGCGCCGATCCCGGAAGTCATCGCCTATTACTGGAACCTCTCCGAAAAGCGTTACCGCAGCGCCCATGAGAGCGGCATGCTCGAAGAGGTGGACAATGCCATCGCCACCTATTTCTCGCCAACCCCGCGCGAAGGCTCGCTGTTCCGCAATCCCGACCTGGCGCGCACTTATCGCCGGATCGCGGCCGAGGGTCGCGATGTCTTCTATAAAGGCGAGATCGCGCGAAGCATGGACGCCTATATGCGGCGCATCGGCGGCCATTTGCGCTATGAGGATTTCGCCCGGCACGAGGGCGAATGGGTCGAGCCGGTTTGCGCCGATTATCGCGAGGCGCGGCTCTGCGAACTGGGGCCGAACACGCAGGGCGTTGCGGCGCTGCAGATGCTGCAAATGCTGGAAGGGTTCGACATGCGCGGCTTCGGCTATGGCTCTGCGGACAGTGTGATGGCGCAGGTGGAGGCGAAGCGGCTGGCCTTTGCCGATCGGGCGCGGGGTTATGCGGATCCGGCTTTCAGCGGGATCGATCCGGAGGCATTCATTGCGCCGGGTTTCAATGATGCCAAGGCTGAACGCATCGATCTTGAGGCCGCGCTCTCAGGGCCGCGGGCTCATGACCCGGCTCTCGGGCTCGCCCTCGAAAGCGCTGATGCCAGGCTCCGGGAGGGCGACACGACCTATCTCACCACCGCCGACAGTTCCGGCATGATGGTCTCGCTGATCCAGTCGAATTATCGCGGCATGGGGTCGGGCCTCGTGCCCGACGGGCTGGGTTTCATGCTGCAGGATCGTGGCCAGCTTTTCAGCCTCGACCGCGACCACCCGAACGTGTTCGAGCCGGGCAAGCGGCCCTTCCACACGATCATCCCGGCTTTTGCGTTCAAACAGGACATGCCGGGCTGCCAGGTGCGCGCCACCGCGATCGAAGAGGCTTGCCCGTATGAGCCCTGGCTGAGCTTCGGCCTGATGGGCGGCGGGATGCAGCCGCAGGGCCATGTCCAGATCATCCTCAACCTCATCGACCATGATATGGGCCTGCAGGAGGCCGGCGATGCCGCACGCTGGCGCCATACCGGCGGGTGCGAACCGACCGACGACCTCAACGGCGATGCTTGCGAGAGCGATATGGGCACGGTCTATGTCGAAAGCGGCATTCCGGAGGCGACCCGCGCCGCGCTCGAGGGGCGTGGCCACACGGTCCGGCCCGCCCGCTCCGGCTTTGGCGGCTACCAGGCGATCATGCGCGATTTCGAGACCGGCGCCTGGATCGCGGCGACGGAGCTGCGCAAGGATGGCGCCGCCGGCGGCTATTGAGCCGCGCCCGGAAATTCGGCGCACGTGTCTGGCGCCCCGGCCGGGACGAAGAAAAAGGGGCGGCCGTGTCCGGCTGCCCCTTCGTCGGCGTGTCTGCTGATGGGTCTTCGGAAATCGGCGCGGGGCTCCGGCTCAGGCGTGCGCCCGCCTGTTACCCCTCACGAGGAAGAAGAGGGCCATCAGCAGCAATACCACCTGGAATTCCATGCCGCCCATCGGGTGGCTTTCCGTGGCGACGAAATTCCAGCGGCCCCAATGTACCATCGCGATGGCGCCAAGCATGACCGGTGCGAGCGCCAGCCCGCTGAGGCGTGTGATGGCATCTCCCGGGCGCCCGGCAATCGCGCCGCCGACCAGGATGCCGAGCCCGCCGGCGATCTCGGCAAAGGCGACCAGCCCCCAGATGAGGAGCGGCTGGCCCATCATCTGGGCGCCGGCTTCGAGATTGAGGAATTTCGAGATCCCATGAAAGATGAAAACGCTGGCAAGGGCGAGTCTGAGCAGCCATTCCGGCTCTGCGCGAAGGTCGAGGCTGAAGGGCTGCCGGGTGTTTGCGTGAGTGAGGCTCGTATCGGTCATTTCAGGTCTCCGTTTGGTTTTGCCGGCCCTGCGCCGGATGAGGAGAGGCTGAAGATGAACGCGCCCCGGCGAAAGAGGCCTGACGGATGCGTGATACGGATTGAGCAAAGGTGAGGGCGATGTGACGTGCGCGCCCGCCTGCCGGTCATGCTGTCGATCCTGCGCCGTGCAAATTGCCTCCCAGCCCCCGGTTTGCTAAGTATTTTGAACAGGTCGGGCGCGTGATTCTGCGTGCCCGGAAGCCCCCAGACGAGGCCCCCGATTTGAGTGATGACAAGCCCCCTCCGGACGAGCCGGAGACGCCCGAGGACAAGCCCGAAGACGGCATTGACCCCATCTCGATCGAGAGCGAGCTGAAACGCTCCTATCTCGATTATGCGATGAGCGTGATTGTCAGCCGCGCGCTGCCCGATGTGCGCGACGGGCTCAAACCGGTGCACCGGCGAATCCTCTATGCCATGCAGGAGGGCGGCTACACTCATGACAAGGCCTATCGCAAATCGGCCCGCGTCGTCGGCGATGTGATCGGCAAATACCATCCCCATGGTGACAGCGCGGTTTATGACGCGCTTGTGCGCATGGCCCAGCCCTTTTCAATGGGTCTGAAACTGCTCGACGGGCAGGGCAATTTCGGCTCCATCGATGCCGATCCGCCCGCGGCGATGCGCTATACCGAGGTGCGCCTCGACCGGCCGGCCGCCTTCCTTCTCGATGACATCGACAAGGATACGGTCGATTTCCAGGACAATTACGATCAGTCCGAGCGTGAGCCGGTGGTCCTGCCGGCGAAATTCCCCAACCTCCTGGTCAATGGCGGGGGCGGCATTGCGGTCGGCATGGCGACGAATATCCCGCCGCACAATCTCGGTGAGGTGGTCGATGCGACGCTGGCGCTGATAGATGATCCCGCATTGGACGATGAGGCGCTTCTCGACATCATCCCGGGGCCAGACTTTCCCACCGGCGGGTTGATCCTCGGCTATGCCGGCTCGCGCCGCGCCCTCTCGGAGGGGCGCGGTTCGGTGATCATGCGTGCGCGCACCGAGATGGAGACAACCCGTTCCGGACGCGAGTCGATCATCGTCACCGAGATCCCCTATCAGGTGAACAAGGCCGCGATGGTCGCCAAGATTGCCGAGCTTGTGCGGGAAAAGCGTATCGAAGGCATCGCCGACATGCGCGACGAAAGCGACCGGCACGGAATCCGCGTCGTGATCGAGATCAAGCGCGAGGCCAGCGCGGATGTCGTACTCAACCAGCTCTACCGCTATTCTCAGATGCAGACCTCTTTCGGGGTCAACATGCTGGCACTCAATGGCGGCCGGCCGGAACTGCTCAATCTGCGCGGCGTTCTGCAGGCCTTCATTACCTTCCGCGAAGAGGTCGTCGCCCGGCGCACCAAGTTCGAACTGGCAAAGGCGCGCGACCGGGCGCATGTCCTGGTCGGCCTTGCCCTCGCCGTGGCCAATATCGACGAGGTGATCCGGATCATCCGCAATGCCCCTGACCCGGCTACGGCGCGCGAGCAATTGCTGGCCAAGGCCTGGGACGCCCGGGACATGGCGCCGCTGATCGAACTGATCGCGGACCGGCGCACCCGCCAGGCCGATGAGGGCACGATCTACCTGTCGGATGAACAGGCCCGTGCGATCCTCGACCTGCGCCTGCACCGCCTGACCGGGCTGGGGCGCGACGAGATCGGCAATGAGGCGCGGGGACTGGCCGACAAGATTGCCGATTATCTCGACATATTGCGCTCGCGCCCGCGCATCCTCGAAATCATCCGCGGCGAACTCGAGGAGGTGAAGGAGAAATTCGCGGTGCCGCGGCGCTCGCAATTCGTGTTCGGCGATGCCGACATGGAAGACGAGGACCTGATCGAGCGTGAGGACATGGTCGTGACCGTTACGCATGGCGGCTATGTCAAGCGTGTTCCGCTGACGACCTATCGTACGCAGAATCGCGGCGGAAAGGGACGTTCGGGCGCGGCGCTGAAGGACGAGGATTTCGTCACGCGCCTGTTCTCGGCCAACACGCACACCGAAATCCTGTTCTTTTCCTCGGCCGGCATGGTCTACAAGGAAAAGGTCTGGCGCTTGCCGCTCGGCTCGCCGCAATCGCGCGGCAAGGCGCTGGTCAATATCCTGCCGCTGGCAAAGGATGAATGGATCACCTCGGTGATGCCGCTGCCCGATGACGAGGCCGCCCGCGCCGAACTCGACGTCATGTTCGCCACGCGTACGGGGAATGTCCGGCGCAACAAGTTGTCGGATTTCGTGCGCGTCAACCGCAATGGCAAGATCGCCATGAAGCTCGAGGAGAAGGGCGAGGACGGCATTGTGTCGGTGACGATCTGTTCGCCGCGCGACGATATCCTCCTGACCACCGCAATGGGCCAGTGTATCCGCTTCCGCGCCGATGATGTGCGCGTGTTTGCCGGACGCAATTCGACCGGCGTGCGCGGTATCCGGCTGGGCAAGGGCGACCGGGTGATTTCCATGGGGGTCCTGCGCCATGTCGACGTGAGTCCGGCCGAGGCGCGGGCCTATCTCAAGCATGCCGCCGCGATGCGGCGCGCCACCGATGGCGAGGATGTCGAGCTGGGCGAGGATGATGCCGAGACCGGCGAGGGGGATGCCGCGCTCAGCCCTGAGCGAATTGCCGAGCTTGGCGCAGCAGAGGAGTTCATCCTGACGGTCACCACAGGCGGCATGGGCAAGCGCGCCTCGGCCTATGATTACCGGGTGACCGGGCGCGGCGGGAAGGGGCTCATCGCCCATCGCCTCACAAAGGGTCAGGCAATCGCGCAGAGCTTTCCCGTCGATGAGGGCGACCAGGTCATGCTCGTCACGGATGGCGGCCAGCTGATCCGCACACCGGTCGACCAGATACGGCTCGCCGGGCGGGCGACCTCCGGTGTCTGGGTTCTGCGCACGGGCGAGGGCGAGAAAGTCGTTTCGGTGGCGCGTCTTGTGGAACAGGATGAAGACGATATGGATACGGGTGAGGATAGCAAAGTATAAGCCGGGGCAGGGGCGTCGGCGCCACAATAACACGCCTGGGGAGACTTCATGGAACGCGTCGGCCTTTATCCCGGAACCTTCGACCCGATCACGCTCGGCCATCTCGATATCATCCATCGCGCGACCAAGCTGGTCGACAGGCTGATCGTCGGCGTCGCGATCAATGAGGCCAAGAAGCCGCTCTTCTCGCTTGAAGAGCGCGTTTCCATCGTCGAGCGCGAATGTCATTCGCTGGACACGCCAAAGGCTGTGAATATCGAGGTTCGCCCCTTCGACACGCTGTTGATCCATTTTGCCGAAGAGTGCGGGGCCCATGTCCTGGTGCGCGGCCTGCGCGCGGTCTCCGATTTCGAATACGAGTTCCAGATGACCGCCATGAATGAGGTACTGAATCGCGAGATTGAAACCGTCTTCCTGATGGCGGATGTTCAGCATCAGGCCGTGGCCTCGCGTCTGGTCAAGGAAATTGCCGGCTTTGGCGGTGAGATTGGCAGTTTCGTGACGCCGCGCGTGAAGGAAGAATTGCTGGAGAAATTCGCGAAATGACCATTCGGATCGTTGCGGCCGCACTGGCGGCCGGCCTTCTGGGCCTCTCGGCGAATGCTGAAACCGAAACGCGCAGCCCGCTTGCCGAGCCCGAAACCGTCGAGACGGCCACGGCGAACAATCAGGACTGGCGGCCGGTCGATCCGGAAAACCTGATCATCTTCGAGACCACGACGGGGCGGATCCTGATCGAGATGCTGCCGGAGGCGGCGCCGAAACATGCCGAGCAGTTCCGCGCCATCATCCGGTCGGGCGATTTCGACGGCACGGCCTTCCACCGCGTCATCAAGGATTTCATGGCGCAGGGCGGGGACATCTTTGCGCTCAAGGGGCGCGAATCCGGCTTGCCGGACATTCCCGGCGAGTTCACCTTCCGCCGTGACCCGGCCGAGATGCCGATCGATCCGATTGGTCCCGCCGATGTGGCCCAGGATGGCTGGTATCTCGGTTTCCCGATCAAGACGCAGGCCGCCTGGCTTGCCGAAATGAAGAAGGATGGCCAGGTCGAAACCCATATTCCCCATTGCCGCGGCGTTGTGTCCACAGCGCGCACCGATGATCCCGACTCGGCCAACAGCCAGTTCTTCCTGATGCGCGGGCGGGCCGAACACCTCGACAAGCAATATACGGCCTGGGGCCGCGTCCTCGAAGGCCAGGACAATGTCATGGCGATCAGGCTCGGCGAGCCGCCGGACAATCCGGACATCCTGACGCGTGCGCGAATGGCGGCCGACCTGCCCGAAGACGAGCGCCCGCAGGTCTTCGTCATGCGCACTGACGGGCCGGCTTTCGCTGCGGTGCGCGAGGCGGCGGCGCTGAACGGCCCGCAGGATGTGTGCGAGCATCCGCCCGTGCCGGCGGCTGTGTTCGAATAGGCCCGGATGGACCTTTCGTCCTTCGATTTCGAGCTTCCCGAAGAGCGGATCGCCCTGCGCCCGGCCGATCCCCAGGACAGTGCACGGCTTCTGGTCGTGCATGGCGATGGACGGCTTGAGGATGGGTGGGTTCTCGACCTGCCGGACTGGCTGCGGGCCGGCGATACGCTTGTCTTCAATGACACGCGCGTCCTGCCGGCGGCGCTGAAAGGTGTGCGGCCCGCCAGGGACGAGACAGGCCGCGATGTCACCTGCGATGTGAACCTTGTCGAGGAACGCGATGCGGCGCGCGGGCTGTGGCTGGCGCTGGCCCGGCCCGGCCGGCGGCTTCGGCCGGGCGACCGGATCGTGTTCGGTGAGGATTTCTCCGCCCGGGTCGGCCCGGCCCGTGACGGCGGCGAGGTCGAGCTGGCTTTTGACGTGGCAGGCGATGCTCTTCTCAAGCGGCTCGACGCGAACGGCGCCATGCCGCTGCCGCCCTATATTGCGCGCCGGCGGGCCGCTGATGCGCGCGACCGGCAGACCTACCAGACCCGTTTGGCCGGCGAGGAAGCCAAATCCGTTGCCGCACCGACGGCCGGCCTGCATTTTACCGACCGGCTCCTGTCGCGCCTCGATGCGGCCGGGCTGAAGCGCGAGACGGTTCGCCTGCATGTCGGGCTCGCCACCTTCGCGCCACTTGATGAAGCGGCACTGCGCGACAATCGCCTGCATGAGGAGTGGCGACGGCTCACGCCGGACGTGGCCGCCCGGCTCAACACGGCGCGCGAGGCGGGCCGACGGCGGGTCCCGGTGGGCACAACCGCCCTGCGCACTTTGGAAAGCTGTGTCGATGCCGGTGGCGTACTTCATCCCGCGACCGGGCCGACCGATATCTTCCTCAAGCCCGGCGACAGGCTGCGCGCCACTGACGCGCTGGTCACGAATTTCCACCTGCCGCGCTCATCCCTGTTCATGCTGGTCTGCGCGCTGATGGGCACGGACATCATGCAGGCGGCCTATGCCCATGCCATTCGCGAAGGGTATCGCTTCTACTCCTATGGGGATGCGTGCCTGCTCCTGCCCTGAAGGGCCCATCCTTCGACTTCGCTCATCCACAGCGAAGGCGAAGGACGCGCGCCTCTTGCGGACAATCCCCACCCGCGCGCCGCCTCAGGAATATTTCAGCGCGGGACCGTCAAGGTCGATCTTCGGGAATTCGTCCTTCTCTCGCCAGTAATCCTGTGTGTGCTGCCACTCATATTTGTCGAGCCGTTTGGGCAAGAGGTGCATGCGGCGCATGAGATAGCCCGGGTTGAAGTCATCCGGGTTGCCCCAGGGCAGGCGCTCCATTGTCTCTTCTTCGGGTGACAATTGCACCTCGACCTGCCGGGCGCCCTTCGCGTCCATATGATTGAGCAGCCGGCAGACGAAATCGCCGAGCATGTCCACGCGCAGGGTCCAGCTGGCGCGGAAATAGCCGAACACCCAGACAAGGTTGGGCACGCCGGTGAACATCATGCCGCGCCATGTCACCGTATCGGCAAAATCCACCCGCTGGCCATCCACGGTGAAATCGATATTTCCCAGCACGGAAAGATTGAAGCCGGTCGCGGTGATGATGATGTCGGCGTCGAGATGCTGGCCGGAAGTCAGCTGGATGCCGGTCTCGGTAAAACTCTCGATCGTGTCGGTGACGACGCTGGCCTTGCCCGCGGCGATGCCCTGGAACATGTCGCCGTCCGGCAGGAAAGCGAGGCGCTGCTGCCAGGGGCGGTACGTCGGGCCGAAATGTTCCTCGATCGGGTAATCCTCGCCGAGATAGGCCTTCACGCCTTCGAGCAGTTCCTGGCGCACCGCGTCCGGCTCGGTCTGGCAGCGCCGGGTCAACTCGTCCTGGTCGAACAGGATCTGCTGGCGCACGATGCGGTGAACGGTCTCTTCCTCGATCCCGATCTGGCGCAAACGGTCGGCCAGCTCGTTCTGGTTGCTGGCCGGATAGAAATAGGTCGGCGAGCGCTGGAGCAGGGTGACATGCTCGCAATCATCCGCGATGGCCGGCACCAGTGTTGCCGCCGTCGCGCCAGACCCGATGCAGACGACCTTCTTGCCGGTCAGGTCAATATTTTCCGGCCAGGTCTGCGGGTGGACGATCTGGCCCTGGAAATCCTCCATGCCCGGCCAGTCGGGTGTGTAGCCCTGTTCATGATGGTAGTAGCCTTGGCAGGCCCAGAGGAAACTTGTCGAGAAACGCTTCGTTTCGCCGGTGTCGAGATCGGTCGCATCCACGCGCCAGAGCTTTTCGGTGCTCGACCATTCGGCGCGGTCGTTCCGGTGACGGTAGCGAATATGCTCGTCGAGCGCGTTCTCCTCGATCACCTCGCCCATATATTTCAGGATTTCATCGGCCGAGGCGATGGGCGCGCCGACCCAGGGCTTGAAGCGGTATCCGAACGTGTAAAGGTCGCTGTCGGAGCGAATGCCGGGATATGTGTGCGTCACCCATGTGCCGCCGAATGTGTCCTTGGTTTCAAGGATCACATAGCTCTTGCCGGGGCACTGGGTCTGGAGATGATAGGCCGATCCGACCCCGGAGATTCCGGCGCCGATGATCAGGACATCGAAATATTCGCCCGTATCGGTGTCCACGCTTTCAAGTGTTTCAGTCTCGTTCATGATTTCCTCCCTGTATGTCCGGCTTCTGCATCTTGTGAATAAAGACCCCTTTACACCGCACGCATGGCGGCCAGCGGGTCGCATCGGGCCAAACCTGACGCTGCCGTCATTTTTGAGTATGAGGACTTGCGAGGCGTGCGTCTTGACGCAGATCAACTTGGCCGACGCGTGCTAGCCGCTGTTGAAATGTCCGTAGATGCGTTCGGCCAGTGCTTGGCTGATGCCGTCAATGCCGGCAATATCCGACAGTTTCGCGCGGGCCACGCCGCGCGCCGAGCCGAAACGGTGCAGCAGAGCCTTCTTGCGCGCCGGGCCGATGCCGTCGATCTCGTCGAGCGGATTGCTGCGGATATCGGCCGAGCGTTTCGCCCGGTGCGCGCCAATGGCCCAGCGATGGGCTTCGTCGCGCAGGCGCTGGAGATAATAGAGCACCGGTGCATTCACCGGCAGCTGGAACGGTGCGCGGCCGGGACGGTAGAATTTCTCGCGGCCGGCATTCCTGTCGGGCCCCTTGGAAATGGCGACGAGATTGAGATCGCCGGGTGTGAGGCCCAGTTCAGCCAGCGTCTCGGTCACGGCCGAAAGCTGGCCCGGGCCGCCATCGATGAGGACGAGATCGGGCCAGTTGGCGCTCGGGCTTCCATCGCCTGCCGGCGCGTCATCTCCGGGCACCGCTGCCTCCTTGAGGAGCCGTGAGAAGCGCCGGCGTATCACCTCGCGCATCATGCCATAATCATCACCCGGTTCGAGTTGCGCATCCCGGATATTGAACTTGCGATACTGGCTCTTGTCGAAGCCTTCCGGGCCGGCGACCACCATGCCGCCGACCGCGTTCGAGCCCTGGATATGGGAATTGTCATAGATCTCGATCCGCTGCGGCGCTTCCGGCAGGTCGAAGGCTTTCGCGAGTTCATTGAGCAGGCGTGCCTGGCTGGCGGCCTCTGCGAGCTTGCGGGCCAGCGCCTCGCGGGCATTGCGCTCGGCCTGAGCGACGAGGTCTCGCTTGGCCCCGCGCTGGGGCACATGGATCTCGACCCGGCCGGCCGCGCGCATTTCCAGCGCCTCTTCGATGAGCGCCTGCTGGCCTGGAGCCTCGCTCATCAGGATATGACGGGGCGCCGGGCGTTTGTCATAGAACTGGACCAGGAAAGCCGCGAGGATTTCCGCGTCGTCCTGGTCCTCCTCATGGCGGGGGTAGTGAACCGATGTGCCCCAGTTCTGGCCGGCGCGGATGAAGAAGACCTGCACGCAGCTCTGCCCGCCCTCGCGCGCGATGGCGAATATGTCAGCTTCCTCGATGCCCTCGGGATTGATGTCCTGGCTGGAGCGGACCACCGCCAGCGCCCGGATCCGGTCGCGCAGGGCTGCGGCGCGTTCGAAGTCCATCGCCGCGGCGGCCGCTTCCATCTCCGCGGCGAGTTCGTCCTGCAGTTCGACGGATTTGCCCCTCAGGAAATCGGCAGCCTGGTTGGCAAGACGGTCATAATCCTCCAGCGAGATCTCACCCGTGCAGGGGGCGGAGCAACGCTTGATCTGGTGCAGCATGCAGGGCCGGGTGCGCACCGCATAGACACTGTCTTCGCAGGTGCGCAGGAGGAAGGCCTTTTGCAGTGTGTCCAGCGTGCGGGTGACGGCATTGGCGCTGGCGAAGGGGCCGAAATAGTCTCCCTGGTCACGCTTTTCGCCGCGATATTTCAGGATCTGCGGGGCCTCATGATCGCGGCGGATCAGGATATAGGGAAAGGATTTGTCGTCGCGCAGCAGGATGTTGAAACGCGGCTTGAACCGTTTGATGAGATTGGCTTCCAGCAGCAGCGCCTCGGTCTCGGTCTCGGTGACCACGAATTCCATCGACGCGGTCAGCTGGATCATCCGCGCAATCCGCTGGGTATGACCTCCCAGCCGGGCATAATTGCCGACCCGGTTCTTCAGGTTCTTCGCCTTGCCGACATAGAGCACCTCGCCATCGCCGGAGACCATGCGATAGACACCGGGCTTGCCGGGCAGGCGCCTGAGATTGTCCTTGATCACATCGACGCCGCGAAGCGGCGCCGGCGTGTCGGGGTTTGGATCATCCATGGCGCGCAAGATAAGACGATGGCCTGGCGCATGCGAGTGGTGAATTCGCTGGAAACGCCGGCAAAGCGGCATTAACCCTTCTTCGCTAACCGGTTTCGATACTGATTTTTTCGTGAGATGTCCCGCATGCGCGATATGCGCCCGGATCTGGAGAACCTCTGGCGAAACCTGTGCCGCATGCCGCCGCGCGGCGGCGGCCGGGCCGTGATGTTCGTGGCCGCCCATCAAGGCGAGGGCACGACCAGTGTCGCGGCTTCGCTCGCGCTCATGGCGCAAGCGCGCAGCCAACGAGCCGTCTGGCTCGTCGATCTCGACCTGGAAACCAATCGCGCCTTTTACGGCTTCGAGAACGGCTTTGCCGGCGAGTTGGGGCGGCCGGCCCGTGCCTATGACGCCTCTCTCGGTGTGTCACCGCCCTGCCAGGCAAGCCAGCCGGCAGATCGTGCCCGCGATGGCCGTGCCGGCGGTCAGCATCTTCTCTGCGCCCATCAGGTCGGCCGTTCGAAACTCCTTGTCACCCGTCTGCGCGGCGAACTCCTCGAGCCGGGCCAGCGCGTGCGGTTCCGCCCTCGCAGCGAATGGTGGCAGGCGCTGCGCGAGAAAGCCGAATGGAGTTTCGTGGATGCGCCCGCGCTGGAGCGATCCGGGGCGGCGCTCGGGCTCGCCTGCGAGATGGACGGTGTAATCCTTGTCGTGCGCAGCGACAGGACGCGCGCCGAGGCGGCCGCGATGGCGCGCGACGAGATTGAATCGAACGGGGGCCAGGTGATCGGCGTCGTCATGAATCGCGTGGGCGGCGATGCCAGATTGTTGCAGAACATTGGCGGCTGAGCGATGGTCGATGCCGGCATCAGCGCGCACCCCCGCGAGCCTGTCTGGCCGCGGATCGAGTTGGGCCTTGTCCTTATTTGTCTCGTCTTGTTTTCCGGCGGGCTGGTGCAGCGGCTCATCGCGGGCGAGCAGGATGCGGACGGAAACATCATCCTGCGCCTGATGTGGCTGCCGGTTTATGCCGGCGTTGCGGGGCTGGCATTCACCCGTTTCCAGCACATGGCACGGCTGGCCTTGCGCATGCCTGTCCTGATGGCCCTCGTGATGCTGGCGCTGGTTTCTTTTTTCTGGTCCATCGACCCGGCGCTCAGCCTGCGCCGCGGCGTGGCGGCGGCGGCAACCACGGCCTTCGCCCTCTATCTCGTGGTGCGCTATGACGGCATTGCGCTCCTGCAGATCATCGGCGGGGTCTGGTTCGCTCTTGCGTTCGTGAATTTCGCGGCCGGCCTGGTGGCGCCCGGATTTGCGCACATGCACGAGATCCATGCCGGCGCCTGGCGGGGTTTCTGGTTCGAGAAAAACTCCCTTGGCGGACAGATGGCGCGTGCGGCCATGGTCCTTGCCGTGCTGATACTCGTCGATGTGCCCCGCCGGCGGCTCTGGACGGGGGGGCTTGTGCTCGCCGGTCTGCTTGTCATCCTGTCGACCTCGGCGACCGCGCTGCTGGCGCTGCTGATCGCACTTGGCGTGACCGCGGCGGGGGCGTGGATGCAGCGCGGCCCGGCCCATGCCGTGATCGTTGCCTGGATCGGGGCCTCGCTTGCCGGTGCTCTCCTTCTGATCCTGCTCACGGCGCCGGGTCTCGTCCTGGGTTTGCTGGGCAAGGATCCGACGCTGACGGGACGCACCGAGATCTGGAGCGCCCTGCAGGGCAATATCGCCGAGCGGCCATGGCTCGGATACGGTTATGATGCGTTCTGGGCGCCGGATTCAGTGCCTGCCCACTGGGTGCGGGTGGCTGTGAAATGGGAGGCGCCCAGCGCCCATCATGGCTGGCTGGACCTCTGTCTATCGTTGGGCGTGGTCGGCCTGGTCGGTTTCACCCTGCAATTCGCGCTGACAGCCTGGCGCGCGGCCGGCAACTTCCTGTCCCATCCGTTCGCGATCTTCGCGGTCGGCTATCTTGCGCAGTTCCTTCTGTTCACCTCGTCGGAAAGCCTGATTCTCGCCTCGAACCATATGGCCTGGATCTTCTATGTCATTGTCGCCGCGAGCCTGGCGAAAGGGCTCGGCGATGGCGGCCGCGGCGAACCGCGTCGCGCACCAGCGGCTTCAGGCCTTCGCATCGAGCGCAGTGACAGTTTCACCTGGCGCGGTCCGGGCTGATCGTTTCAGGGCCGCCTGGCCGTAAAAATCCTTCCTGTGAAACCAGAACACCTTGCCTAGCCCGCGAACCGTCCGGTCGAGCCAGGAGGCGCGGGCCGGATGGCGCACGGCGAACAGGGCAAGCGCCACACTGCCATAGACAAGGGTCTGTCCCGCGCCGATCCCCATCCAGATGAGGAGCCGCCCGAATTGCGGGGGTTCCTGGCGGCGCGCGAGGGTGCAGGGTCCCTGGCCATAGGAAAAGGCGCGCGGCAGGGTATAGCCCAGCCTCGCGCGCGATTCCGGCACATGTTCGAAGACCCGTGCATCCGCGCTCCAGGCAAACCTTCCGCCGGCTTCGCGAATGGCGGCAAACAGCATGTCATCCTCGCCGCCCGATTCATTCATTTCCGGATTGAACAACGGGTCGAGGCCGGGAAGCCGGCGCCGGTCGAGGAGGCAATTGCCACAACCATAGGACGTCCCCAAATAACCTTCCCCGTGGCCCGGGTCGCGCGCGAAAAAAGCTTCCAGATAGCGCCTGTGACTGTCGACCGTATCCGGCAAAGCGGTCATCACGGGACCGAAAATCGCCGCCACCGGCGTTCGGGCATGTGTCGCAATGAGGCTAGAAAGCCATTGGGGCGGGGCCGACTGGTCATCGTCGAGAAACGCGATGAGCGGGGTGCGTGTCACAGCGATCGCGGCGTTGCGGGCATTCGCGACGCCCGGGCTCGGCTCGTGAATGATGACCATATTGCAGTGCGCCGGGGCGTCGTCTTTCAGCCGTGCGGCCATCTCGCCGGCCGACCGGCCGGGATCATTGTCGACAATCACGAGATCTAAGCCGGCCTCGTCCAGCCCGTCCTGTGCGAACACGCTGCGCACGGCCTTTTCAAGCCCGCCGGGCCTGCGGAATGTCGGGATGACGACTGTGACAGCAGGCAGGTTCATGGGGCCCCACCGGTGATCTCGTCGATGGCTTGCGAGGGTGTCAGGACGGCGGCGCCGGCATCGCGCACGGCGTGCGCCAGTTTTCGAAGAATGGCCGGCTGCACGCCCCAGGGGCCCGGCTTGGCGCGGACATCATGTGTGAAAACGATCATCCAGGCGGGCCGGCGCATGGCCTCTTCCAGCAGCGAGAGTGCCCGCGGAAGGCTGTCTTCATCACCGTCGAGCTCGACGGCGCGCAACTGGACGCGGTCATTGCCCGGGCCGTTCAGGCCGCCGAGAATCCCGCGCGCACCGTCGAACCTGTCCGCCAGGGCGCGTTTCAGGCCATAACCGGTCTCGCCGAACGGATAGGCGAACTGGCGCACCGGATCGCGAAGGCCCATGGCGCGCAAATCCTCGATTCCGCCCGAAATATCCGATAACACGTCTTCAAGCCCGGCCCGGGCGCAGTCGAGATGGCTTCGCGTATGCCCGCCGATCTCATGGCCCGCGCGGGTAAGTGCCGCGATATCCTGGGAATCGAACATCTCACCGCTCACCGTCTGGATGCCGGCCATGGACGAGCAGGCATAGAAACATGCACGCCCGCCAATGCCCTCGACAATGTCCGCGCCGGTGTCGCCCGCCGATTTGGGAAAATCGTCAAATGTGAAACTGACAATAGGCCGCCGCGGCCCCGGCAAGCGCGAGGCTGTGCGCCATTGCACCACTCGCCGCTCCAGACGGGCGGGAAGGCTGCGGCTGGGCTGATAGGTCAGCGCGGGCGAATTGATGGCCTGTGTCACACTGACCTCGCATAATGCGCCGCGCGGTAGATTTTCAGGCCCGCAAGCCGCAACGCCACAGGCAGGATCGCGAGGCGGGCCCCGGCCCCGGCTATCCAGGCCAGTGGCCAATTGAGCGGGCCGAGCCATTTCAGCAATCGAGCCGATTTATACAGGCTCATCCGCCGCGCCGCTTCGGGGTGGCGCCTGACAAGTCGCGCGAAATTGGGCCCCGACCGGCGATATTTGCGCATCAGGTCCCGGTCCCGGTCGAGACCGAGATGGCTTGCCGTGTTGTCGATATGGCAGACCGGAAACTGTTCGGCCACGCGCAGCCCCCAGTCCACATCCTCCCAGCCCCATCCGACATAGGCGTCATCGAACGGCACCGATTGCAGGATATCGCGATGAACCAGCAGGTTCGACGTGAAGACATGGCGCCCGGGATGGCGCGCGCGCGTCTCGGCGTCGAGGCATTCGGACCTGCGCGACTGAGCGGCATGCAGTTTCTGGTTTCGGCGGGGCCTGACCTGTTCGAGGCTGAAACCGCCGGCAAAAAGCGCCGGACGCTCGCATGCCTGGGCCGCAGCGAGATAGACTTTCAGAAAAGACTTTCGATCGGGCAGCATGTCCGCATCGAGAAGCAGCAGCCAGCGGGTGCCGCCATGGGCGATCAAACGGTTGCGCGCATGGCTGCGTCCCCGGTTTTCGCGCGCGGCCACGAGCTTTCCGGGACCGGGATAATCGCGCAGGGCATCGCGCATCCGCTCTCGCATGGGCGGGTTACCCGATCCATCGTCATAGACGACAAGCTCCGTCGCTTCGGCGCCTTCGCATCTGGAAAGCGCGCGGATCATCCGGCTGGCATCATCGCGATAGGTCGGCACGGCGATGGTGATCAGCGCCTCGCCCGCATGGCCATTGATCCAGACGAGTTCGCCGTTCTGGTCGAACATCATGTCCGCGCCCGGGCCATTCGACGCGCCGGCCAGTCCTGTCATGCGAGACCCGGTCGTCAGGTTCGCATGCAAATCCGAGGTCCAGAGACTGTCAGGCATCGTGCTCATCTGTCTCTTATACTAGCGCTCGCGCATCCGGTCGCCCAGTAGGCAAGGAGCCGTCATCAGCATGATCCAGAGATCGAACCAGAATGAATGGCGGTTGAGATACTCCAGATCGAGGCGCACGCGCTCGCGCACATCCTGCTTGGTGTGCACGGGCCCGCGCGAACCATTGATCTGTGCCCAGCCGGTGATGCCCGGCTTCACGCGGTAACGATGGGCATAATCGCTGACAATCGCATGGACTTCGGTCTGCTGCGCCGTCATGCCGATCGCATGCGGGCGCGGGCCGACCATGGACATGTCCCCGCGCAGCACATTGATGAGCTGGGGAAGCTCGTCAATGGATGTGCGCCGGATCAGGCGGCCGACCCGCGTGATGCGCGGATCCCCGGAAAAGGCCTGCACCGACATGCGTTTCTCCGCCTCGCGGTCGGGGCGCATGGAACGGAATTTCCAGACCCGGATGACCTGATTGTTGAATCCGTGGCGGTCCTGGCGAAAGAAGACCGGACCGCCATCCTCGAGCCGGATCGCGATCGCCGTGACAAGGAAGACCGGCGAAAAGAAGGCCAGCAGCGCTGAGGCCAGGATGATGTCGGCGCCGCGCTTGACCAGGTTGCGCACGATATCGACCGGGGCCCCCGAGAGATAGGCGGCCGGGGAGTTGGCAATGCGGGCAAGGTTTTCCGTTTCCGGGTCGAACCCGTCGAGGTCAAGCAGCAGCACCATTTGCTGTGGCAGAATGCGCAGGCGTTCCACGAGCTCGCGCACCCGTTCGCGCGCATTCGAGGTCACGGTGACGATGATCCGGTCGATTTCCGGCAACCGCTCCCAGCCGATCAGGTCATCGACCCGGCCGAGCACGGGCACGCCCGAAATGTCCTGCGGGACGCGGTTCAGGCGGTCATCGAACACACCGGCTATATTGAGCTCGCGCGATTCCGCATTGCGCGCTATCAGCTGGCGCGCATTCGGCGTAGCGCCGACGATGACAACATTTTCATTGAGTTGTCCGGTCCCCGACAGGATCCGGATGAGGGCGAGGTAAGCGCCGTGCAGCGCCATGAGGCTGACCCATCCGGCAACAGCGGCCCGGAACTGGGGCTCAGAGACCTCTAGTGCGGGCAAGAGCCAGATGAATGCCAACATCGCGCCCAGGCCGATCGCGCTGGCTATGCCGACCCGGATGAGATGATCGCCTGCCCGGCGCGAGAAGATGAGCCGATAGGCGCCCGATACCGGCAGGGCGACAAGCGTGCCCGCGACCAGCGTAACAAAGGGCAGGACATGGCCCGTCGGGGCGGCCAGCAGGCCGGTGCCCGAAAGCTCGATTGCCGCCCAGGCGATCAGTGTCAGCACCAGCCCGTCAGTCCACCGAGCGGCAAATCCGATAAGCTCGCGCGGAATATGTGTCCCGCGTCGGCATGAAGCCGGATCGGCCTCGATGGCGGGCAGAGCCGATTGCGTGAGATGCCCGGCGGGGCGTGCCGACCTCATGACCTGTTCGGCATTGTCGCGAAGTGTTCGCGCCGTATCGACCGTTCCGTCAGCCATCAGCCCCGTTCCTTGCCTTCCGTTATTTTTCCGGTTTTGCAGGATCGCATGTGTTCAATCCGGTGTTCATTGAAAATGTCCATGGCCGCACTGCAAAAAGCAGACCAATTTCTCCTCATGCGGGAATTTTGTGTGGCCATTCGCGGCAAACGAAAGCATCCACAACGTCACAGATCGTCTCGATCTCTTCGAGGGCTTGTGTGAACCGGCGCGGATCGACAAGGGGCCCGAACAGAGTGCCGGCCTCAAACCGGTTATGTCCTTCAACTGCGAGTGTCATGTGCCCGTCTTCGAACACGCCGCGGATCCGGCCCTCGGCATAGCGCGCCTCGAGAGCCATCAGGCGCGCCATCCTCTCGGGCGTGAGCAATGTGCGGGCCTCGACCTGGTCACTGGCATGGATCGCGAAGCTGCGCGCCAGTTCCACACTGTTCAGATCGACGGGCTCCAGGGACCTGGTCGATGGGCGATACTTCCACCATCCCCGTCGGGCAAGCAGCGTGCGTCCCGAAAAGCGGCGCGGATACCGGACATGGATGATGAGTCCCCGGAACACGGTTTGAGGGCTGCGTCGGCCGAGGCGATCGAGTCGGGCTTCGACCACGCTGAATCGTGCCTCGCCGCGTGCGCCGGTTATGAGGTCCTCGAACAGTTTGCGGTCATGGTCAGGTAACAGGCCCGCAGTCTCGAGACTCGCAAAGCCCGGTGTCGGCGGGACAGACGTGGCCGGCGAATGACCAAGCAGTTCTGCCAGGCCGCCATGGTGGCGGGTCGAAAAGCGCGCGAGCCTACGGGCGAGGGCGAGCGGTCCGGTCAGGCCTGACAGATCCTCATGCAAGCTGTCGAATTCGAAACCGAAGCTGGCCGCCGCTGCGCCGAGAATCAGTTCCTTGTTGCGTCGGCGGGAGGCGAAGGCGGCGATCCAGTCGGATGCGCTCAGCAGGCCGCCGGCGATCACTCCGCCAAGACAGGCGAGCGGGAAGGTCTGTAGCGAGAGCCGCTGAAACATCGCCGCGGCCAGGATCAGGATCATTGCCGAGACGAGACTGGCAAGTGTCATCCGCCTGACGGCGCGCACCAGCCGACGGGTGTGGGCGCCTTCGCGCCGGGCGAGTTCGGGCGCCAGAAAATCGCGCCAGACCCTCTCAGCGCGGCCCCGCTCGGCCCGGCGGGCCGCGAGGGTGCTCCAGTCGGGCTGGCCGTGTGCTGGGGGTCTGCCGCGAAGGCGCTGGGCTATGGTCATGCCGACCAGTCTGGGCCGTCTGCCCCAAGATTTGCTTGCCTGAAAGGATTGAATTCTTCCTGGCTCCCGACAAGCCGGCGCAACCGGAGCGCTGCGTCAACAAAGGCTCTGGCGTTTTCCCCGCATTCCGGCCTGCTGCCGGACGAGCGCGGAATTGCCTGACCGCGGCGGGTTGCGCCAAGGCTGCGCCGTCGCTACACCCAACGGCCTGTGGAGAGGTGGCCGAGTGGCTGAAGGCGCTCCCCTGCTAAGGGAGTATACGGTGATCCCGTATCGAGGGTTCGAATCCCTTCCTCTCCGCCACGCAGTCTGTCGATTTCCGCAGATTTCCGAACATCGCGAATCAATGCTGGCAAGTCGGGAATTGGGGGCGAGGGCATTGTCAGCAGAACCTTCCGATTGAGCGGGCGGGGTGACGGGTATAGCCAGGCCCCATTTCCCGAGATCCGTTCTGCTATTTCAAGACACCGTCCGAGATCATCCAGCGTGCGGTGATGATTTATGTCCGTTTCCGGTTGTCACTTCGCAATGGCAAAGACCTGTTCCATGAACGCGGGATCGATATCTGCCATGAAAGCGTGCGTCTCTGGGTGGACCGGTTCGGCCCGATATTCGCCGGCAAGATCCGGGTTCAGCCGGCCAGCTTCTTGCCCCAGCTCACCCAATGGCACTGGCACCTGCATGAAGTGTACGTGAAGATCAGAGGCGAGACCCATTACCTCTGTCCCAGTCGACCATGAAGGCGAAGTGCCGGAGAGTAATGTTGCTGAAACCTGATATAATTCAGCCGCTTTGAGGGTCCGCCGGGAACCCATGAGGCGCTATGGCGCACACAGAACCATCGTCACGGATCGTCTTGGCTCTTGTGGCGCAGCAATGAAAAGCATCGGCACTGTCGCCCGCCACATCAACCGGAGACAGAGCTGCAAACCCCAGCGTGACGCCGCCCTCCTTGGAGCGCGCCAGCTACTGGTTGCCTGCGGGACTGACATTTCGCGCTGCTGGAGACGGGCTCGCATTCTACTGACAATACCTGAAACAGGCTTGCCGGCTGCAGGTCAGCCCGGTAACCCACTCGCCAGCGGGGCAGAACTCGATGGCCGATGATCAGGAAATACGGCGGATCAGGGACAAGGCGCGCCGCCTTGGCCTGCCTGTGGGCGGCGATGAACCGCTGCTGCTGGATTGCCCGGAATGTGGCGAGACGGCCTTTCAGTTCCGTCCCGACGACCTTGAATTTGTTTGTGGCAACTGCGCCGAGCGGGCCGGCGGCCTGGCGCATCTGGCAAGTCTCGCCGAGGGCACGCGGGCGCCTGCGGCCGCCACGGGGGAGGCGCTGCGCCCGGATGCCGGCAGGACGAGCGATGCGCTGGTGAGCGCCCCGCCGCGCCGGGACGCACAGGCAGGTAGGGTCGATCAGGGCGAAAGACCGCGCCCGCCAGGCGACGCGGTGGCGGGCGCGCAAAGGCCCGCCTTCGGCGAGGCACTGATCATCTCACTGCTTTCACTGGTCTTTCTCGGCGCCGGCCTTCTGGCAGCGGCCATGTCGGGATTTGCCAATTTCCAGGCCTTCGGCGCAATGGTCGAGGATCCGCTTCAATCGCGCGTCTGGGCCTGGACCGGTATCATTGCCTCTCTGTGCAGTTTCGGCGGTTTCACCTTCGTTTACTGGCACTGGTCGCATGGTCGCAGGAGAGAGGGGCTGCGCGCGGTTCTGTTCGCCTTCGCCGGGGCGGCGACAAGCCTTGTGGGCACGCAGATGTACATGACGAACACGGAGCGCGCGCGTCTGGCCGGGGCCGAGGCGGCCGCCGCGCGCAGCCAGGTGATTTCCCAACAGATCGAGGACTGGCGCCGTCAGCTTTCCGCCATCCCCCCCAATGTGCGCTCGGTCGAGGGGCTGGAAGCCTATATCGCCGAGGTCGAGCGGGTGGGGCGCACCCATCAGAAACCCTATCGCGATGCCCGCAACGAGCTAGGACTCGCGCGCCGGCGCGCGGATCTGGAATCGCGGATCGCTGAGGCCCGGAGCGAACTCATGCAGCTCGGCGCGCAGACCGCCGCACGCCCGCCGCGCCCGGCCATGTTGAGCTGGTTCTTTGCCTCGATGCTCGAGATTTTTTCCTCACAGGGCACATCGATCGGCTTCGTTGCGCTGATGATTCTGGCCGGACGCCGGCGCACCGGCCCCGACCGCGCGGCGGGCCCGCCCGCCTGACTATCACGCAAAGCGGCGCGCAAAAGCGTCGCAGGCGCGGATCAGTTCGTCGACAATGCCCGGTTCGAGGCTCGAATGACCCGCATCCGGCACGATGGACAGGTGGGCGTCCGGCCATGCCTTCTTCAGCGCCCAGGCCGAGGACAGCGGCGTGACCACGTCATACCGTCCATGTACAATATGGCCGGGAATGCCGCGCAGCGTCCGGGCCGCCGCATCCAGCAGCCAGCCATCATGCGCGAAAAAGCCGCCATTCATGAAATAGTGGCATTCAATGCGCGCAAAGGCATCGACAAAACTGTCCTCGTCAAAACGTGGCGGGCGTGTCTTCGGCCCGCGCAGCGAAAGGGTCTCCCCCTCCCAGCGCGCCCAGGCCCGCGCCGCCTCGATACGGACTTGGCGATCGTCCCCGGTGAGGCGCGAGTGAAACGCGCTTAAAAGGTCACCGCGCTCGTCTTCCGGAATCGGCGCGACATAGCGCTCATACGCGTCGGGAAAAAGCCGGCTCGCCCCCGACTGGTAGAACCACTGGATTTCCGCATCCGTTATCAGGAAGATGCCGCGCAGGATCAGCCCGTAAACGCGCTCGGGATGGGTGACGGCATAGGCCAGCGACAGGGTCGATCCCCAGGAACCGCCGAAGACGACCCATTTCTCGATACCCAGCATTTCGCGAATCCGCTCGATGTCGTCCACGAGGTCCCAGGTTGTGTTCTCGCTCAGTTCGGAATGCGGTGTCGAACGCCCGCAGCCGCGCTGGTCGGCAAGGATGATCCGGTAGCGGTCAGCGTCGAAGAAACGGCGCATTTCCGGGCTGCTGCCGCCGCCCGGGCCACCATGCAGGGCGATCACGGGCAGGCCATCGGGGCGCCCCGATTCTTCCCAGTAGATCTCGTGAATATCGGTCACGCGCAGCCGGCCGGTCCGCCGCGCATCGTGTCGCGGATACAGGGTCCGCCGGGAGACGCTCTTGTTCATAACTACTTCACCTATTCGCACTTACGTTCGAGATAAAGGCTGGACGGGCGTTTTCGCAGCTGCCACAAAGCGGCTGGAATGGAAAAACATATGGCGGCGGACCTTCCCATGCGTAGCGTTCTGGTCGGATTACTGGCCGGCTGTCTAGCCGGCTGTGCCACAGTATCTATGGCGCCCGGCGAAACCACAGTTGAAACAGGTATCAGCAATAAGCAGACGGCGCTGAGGCAGGCCTCCGATGCCTATTGCAGCGATGCAGAAGATAAGGGCTGGGTCGCCGAGCAGGGCGGGCTGGCCGGGCTTGCCAGCATCCTGATCAACGGCCAGCGCGAGGATCGCCAGCCCTCGGTCCTTTATGGCGAGCATATCGGAGCGGATTCGGGCGATACCGGCGAACTGGCGCGGCGCATCGCCGACGATGCCGCCAGCGCGAATTCGGGCCTGCAGGCGGTCACCTCCGAAGCCGAGGCTGTGAAAGCGTCCGGCGAGGCGATCCGTCGTGCCGACGTGACGAGTTTTGAGCGGGCGCTTGTGCGCGCTCAGAGAGCCCGGCGCGGGTTTTCGGCGGCCATGGAGACGGTTCGCGGCCGTGGCGGCGACGTGGACGCGGCACGCATTGCGATCAATGAATTTGCTCTCGAGATCGACCGGGCGCGACAACTCGCCGACGACCTGCTCGACCTTTATGCCGACACGGGCAGGCCCGGCGCCTGAGGTAGGTTCGAAGCAATCGGAAGGGGTTGCGAAAGGAAACTTGCGAAAAGCAAGGACATTAAGCGGTTCAGCGGAGCGAGAAGAAGCGATGTCGCGTTGGGTCAAAAGGCTCTAACAGTCTGCTGAGGAACCGCTGCAATTGGGTCTTTCGAACCTGAAAGCATGATCGCGCCGCCATCCTTCGAGACGCGATCCTGGACGGATCGCTCCCCAGGATGAGGATTTTGAGCGTCGAAACAACGCACCCACCTCATCCTTGTCTGTTGAGACTGTGGCATTGTCGGCTGGCAGGCGAGACCCCGTTCTCATCCATGATTGACGGATCGCGCCTCAGCCAGGGGCTCGCCTGCCGGGTTCGACAATGGCGCCGCCAAGATGTCAGCCCTGCCGGAGGTCAGGTCAGAAAGCGTTTGCAGACGCTTGGCAAGGTGAGCTCGCACAGCGGGCCTTGTAGGCGATTTGCCGCTGGACCGGTCCGAAATGATGCAGATGGGCCCCGTCCTCGACCAGCCATTTCGCGGTTTCGAGATGCATGAGCGTGCCGATGCCGAGGTCGGCCACCTGTTCGCTGTAGCTGGTCTGCTGGCCGCGATAGACCCCGCCGCCGACGCCGCCATAACAAAAGCCCACATCCTCAGAACCCTGTCTCGCAAAGATGACCCGCGCGGCATCGCGCGCGGCATAGGCCTCAAGGAGCTGGGCGTAGAAGCGCCTCAGCGCCAGCAATCCGCTGTGCCGCTTTCCTTTCCAGCTGCGCGCCTCGATGCCCAGCATCCGCGAATAGACCTCGAAAGCCTGCCAGGCCGAGACGGGCCGGGCGCGCTCGAAGCGGATGCCGGCCTCCCGCGCGCGACGCTGTGAGCGCTTGAGGTTCTTTCGGGTGTTTGCGCTGCGCCGCGACAGCCAGCCCTCCATCCCGCCGGCGAGCGAGGCGGCGGCCTGGTCGTCCTGCCACCGGGCCAGAACACGGGGGAAGGTCGCGGAGATCTGCCTGGCATGGAGGCCTTGCGGATCGAGGCCGGACACGACGCACGCGATGCGATGATCCGGGTGAAGGTTGCGAAGGGCCGCGATGCTGTCAGCCAGCATGGCGACAGCCTCCGGACCCAGGAGCGGGCAGCCAAAGGACCAGTGGGCCTCGAGCGGTTCGAGTCGGATGCGGCCGGATTCCTGCGTCACCGCCAGTGCGACCTGGCTGTCATGGCTCTGCCTGAGCAGGATCTGCGCACCCGCGCGCCGCGAACAGGCCAGCGCAGTGAGCTGCCAGGCCGACCCGCCTGACAAGGGATCGGGCGTCTCGCTCCCGGCCGCCAGCGCGTCCCAGACGGCCCGCTCGTTTGCCGACAGGTCCGAGGGATCGCGAAGTCGCATCATGCAGTCAGGGGCCGCGTGTCGGAAGGAAAAGCTTGCAACAGACCAAGACGGACGGCCCTCAGGCGCGTTGTCAAGCCGGAAGAGCGCCTCTGCCAGACGGGACCACCGATCCGTGGGGCCTGATCGGTCATTCCGGGGCGCCTGGCCGACGCTTCCCCTTTGCTGAACCTCGAAGCCAACATTCCCCGCTCTGGCCTGCCGGGCTTGAATAAGCTTCCAATGGGCCGGCTGCGCGGTTCGAATGACTGTTGCGGCGCGAGGCGGACAGGGGCTGCGGCAAGTGACGGGCAAGGATCAGCGAATTGCCGCGACAGGCTGAAGGACGATGCCGGGCCCGAGACCTACCAGCCCCAGCTTCCCGGCCCGCCCTTGAACGGTCCGGTGACATGGTGGGTCACCCAGCCGCCATAGAAGCCGCCGGGCTGTGGCTGGGCGCGTTCGCCATCGACAAGACACGCCTCCATGAGCCCCGGATAAAAGGCGATATAGCCGCGCAGGATCTCGAAGGCGGGCGTTGGCGCGGGATAGGTCCAGGCCGCATTGGCAGCGCGGTGGCCATCGACGCGGAGGTCGAAATAACGCGCCTCGCCTTTCCACTCGCAGTGGCTGCGATGCCCGCCCGGTTGAAGCCGTTCAGTCGCCACGTCATCGGGCGGGAAGTAATAGGTCGGCGGATGGCTGGTTTCCAGCGTGCGCACACCGCGCCGGGTCTCGGCGATAACCTGGCCGGCAAACAGGACCTTGAGATGTGCCCCGGTCGGCTCGGCCTTCGCCGGGCGCGGATAGTCCCAGACGCTTTCCTGTCCGGGGCCCGGGACGATCGGCTTGGGTGTCATCATACCGCCCTTTCTGCGAATTTGCACAGCGCAAACCGTCCTCGCGCTGCCATCGCTCCTCGAATTAGGGCGGATCACCGCGCCCGGCCAACCGGCGGCGCGCAGACGCTTGACTCGCCGGCGCTTTCCGGCCGGTATTCAGCATGTTCTTGCCGTTCAGTCGGCGGACCAGGCCGGCAAAGAGGGGCCAGAAGCGACCCCGTGGTCATCGCCCCTCGAACGCCCGCACATCCACGAACGCCCACGGAACCCGCGTTGATTTCTGCCCCGATTTGCCAACAGATTTGGGCAAATCCTGGAGGTCAGCGCCATGGGCGGCATGGGATCTGGCGGGCAAAACTCGCGCCATCGCGGCACGGTCGAGGGCTGGCGCCGGATCGATGCGGCGAAGATGCAGAAGCACGGTGAGCTCGCCGTGGGGTGGTTCGGTCGCTGGACCTGGACCTCTGACGATGGCGAAGAAAACTACATCCACCTGTCTGGCGGTCATCACTCTATACGCCTCAGCTATCGCTACCGGCAGAACGGGGGTGACTGGCAGGATGTCAGCCAAACCGTGCACCTCGACTGGTCGCCGCGCCATTTCGGCGGCGAGCAGGCCTATTTCCTCTGCCCGAAATGCGGCTCGCGTCGGCGCTACCTGGTCGGCGCGGGCGCGCGCTTTCTGTGCCAGGCCTGCCATGGGCTGGTGCATGCCGCCTCGCGGGAGGGCGAGAGCGACCGTGTCTTTCGCAGGATGTGGAAGGTGAAGCGAAAGATCGGGGCGGAGCTGGCGCTGGGAGGGCTTCGCGGCGCGAAGCCGAAGGGCATGCACCGGGCGACCCATGACCGGCTGATGGCCGAGTTGGACGGGCTGGAACGCGCGGCGCTCGATGACAGCTATCGGATGCTCATGCGGCTGCAGGCGCGCGGCGGACGTCGGCGATGGTCGAGGCCGGATTTCTGAGCATGATGCGAGCCAGTCCAAACTCGGTGAAATAAAACCTCAGCAACTCCCCCCTCAATCGGCGGCAAGCCAGAACTATTGGTGGGGACAAGTGTGGGGACACCTCAGACTATTGCTATCAAATAACTATGAATAACAGGACACCGAGGCTTTGCACTGGCGGTCCGAGGAGGATTCGAACCCCCGACCCCTTGATTCGTAGTCAAGTGCTCTATCCAGCTGAGCTATCGGACCTGACCAGTGAGCGCGCAGGCATAACGCCCGTGTCGCAGGCTTGCAAGCTCTCGATATCCTCGCTGGCCGGTTTTTGTCATGCCGATGACAGTCCGGCCTGCCAGACACCGCGCGCGATGGCGCGCGCGAGTGTCGAGGCCGCCAGTTCCCCCAGCCTCGTCAGGGTCAGCGGGTCGGTTCCGCCGGCCGGACCGGAGGTCGAGATGACGAAGACCGTGTCACCGTCAACCGGCGAAAAGACCGGGCGGATCGCGCGCGCCAGGCCCGCCAGCGCCATGTCGGCCACGCGCTGGGCGTCGGAGGCTGTCAGCGCGGCATTTGTGGCCAGGCAGGCAATCGTCGTGTTCATGCCGGCCGCCGGGTTGAACTTGGCCGCGCCCCAGTCATCGGGATCGGTACGGTAATCAGGCGGCGGGCGCCGGCCGCCGAACTCGCCCGCGATCTCATAGGGCCAGGCCCAGAAACAGTCCGTTCCGGGAAGGGTGACGGAGCCGAAACAGTTCACCGCGACCAGGGCGCCGATCCCGAGCCCGTCAGCGCTCTGGATGCTGGCCGTGCCCTGGCCGCCGGGGCGACTGCCGGCTCGCGCGCCGAAACCGGCCCCGGCGCGCCCGAGCCCGACCTTGTCACCGGCGGCCTGAAAGGCGGCCCGGCCCAGGCGAGCATAGGGCGGCTGGCTGCCCCAGTCCTTGTCCCCGCCATTGGCCAGGTCATAGAGAATGGCGCTCGGAACGATCGGCGTGGGCGGCACGCCGGGCTGATCCATCAGCGCAAAGCCGCGGCCCGCCGCGCCGAGTTCGCCCGCCACGCCGTCGGCGGCGGCAAGGCCATAGGCGCTCCCCCCGGACAAAACGATGGCATCGACTTTCTGAACCAGCATTCCGGCGCGCAGAAGATCGGTTTCGCGCGTGCCGGGCCCGCCGCCGGCTACTGCGACCGCCGCGCTGGCGGGCCGGTCGCAGACGATCACGCTGACCCCCGTATCCACGGCGCTATCCTGTGCTTCGCCAACGGACAGTCCCTCTATATCCGTGATCGAATTGGTCGGTCCGGGCGTGGCCATGTCCGAGCACCTTTCATTGCCTTCCTTGTTTGCCTAGTGTGCCCGCGACCACCTGCCAAGCCAGTCAACCGGGGGCTGATCATGTTGCGAGCCAGAATACTCCTTTTCGCCGGGGGCCTTGCCGTCCTGCTTGCGGCCTGCTCGCGCGGCGTTCCGCATGAACAGGCCGAGACCCGCCCCCCCTCATCGCAGGCAGAAACGGGCTGGCCCCATGGCGCCATGATCGCCGCGGCGGACCCGCGCGCCGTCGAGGCCGGGCTGGAAATCCTTCGCGAAGGCGGACATGCGGTTGATGCCGCGATTGCTGTGCATTCCGTGCTCGGCCTTGTCGAGCCACAAAGCTCCGGCCTTGGCGGCGGCGCCTTCATGCTGGTGCATGAATATGAGAGCGGCGAGATCCGCGTATTCGATGGCCGCGAGACGGCGCCGTCGGCCGCTGATGAGGGCCTGTTCCTGGTCGATGGCGAGGCGCTCGGTTTCGTGCCGGCCTGGCAGTCGGGCCGGTCGGTCGGCGTCCCCGGACAGGTGGCCCTCTACAAGGCGGCGCATGAAGCTTATGGACAGATCGGCTGGTCGCGCCTTTTCGAACCGGCTATCGATCTTGCCGAGACGGGGTTCGAGGTCTCGCCGCGACTCGCCGGGCTGCTCGCCAATCCGCGCCTGCGCGCGGCCATACGGCTGGACGAGCAGCCCGCGGCGGCGGCGTATTTCTATCCCGGTGGCGCGCCACTGGCCGAGGGCGACATTCGCGACAATCCCGATTATGCCGAAACCCTGCGCGATATCGCTTCGGATGGCCCTTCCGCGTTTTACCAGGGGCCCCGCGCGCAGGCGATCGTGGCGGCGGTGGCCGAAGAGCCCCTGCCGGGCGGAATGACGCCGGAAGATCTGGCGAATTATTCGGTGATCGAGCGCGCTCCCTTGTGCGGCCGGTTCCGGGACTGGCGCATATGTTCGGCGCCGCCGCCCAGTTCCGGCGGCGTCGTCCAGCCGATGATCCTTGGCCTTTATGACCGGCTGAAACCCGATGGCGGCGACGTCAGTCGTCAGGCCGAGTTGCGCCACTGGGTCGATGCCCAGCGCCTGACCTATGCCGATCGTGACCATTATGTTGCCGATGCCGATTTCGTGCCCGTCCCGTCGAGCGAACTGGTTCACCCCGCCTATCTTGATGCGCGCGCCGCGCAGGTTTTCGCTCCGGGAGAGGTGCCTGTTCCGGGCGATCCGGGCGCGGCACTCGGCAAGGAGCCGATGATCGGTTTGTGGGGGCGTGATACCAGTGGCGATGGCCCGGGCACCACGCATGTCTCGATTGTCGATCAGTATGGCAATGCCGTTTCGATGACGGCCACGATCGAGTCGGCCTTCGGCAATTCGCGCATGGTTGACGGGTTTTTGCTGAACAACGAGCTGACCGATTTCGCCCGCGATCCGGCGATTGATGGCCGGCCTCTGGCGAACGCGCCGGCCGGGGGCAAGCGTCCGCGTTCGTCCATGTCACCGACAATGGTGTTCCGAGAGGATGGCCGTCTGGCCATGGTGACGGGATCGCCGGGCGGCAATTCCATCGTCGCCTATGTCTCCAAGACGCTGGTCGCCGTGCTGGACTGGGGGTTGAGCGCGCAGGAAGCGGTCGCCCTGCCGAATATCGTCGCGCGCGGCGAAAGCGTCCGGGTCGAAACCGGCGTGGAACGCGGCGCCTCCTGGGCCGGGATGCTGCGCGAGGCCGGATATGATGTGCGTGAGAGCGCCGGGGAGAATTCCGGCCTGCACGTGATCGTCGTGCGCGAGGATGGACTCGAGGGCGGCGCCGACCCGCGCCGGGAAGGCGTGGCCAGGCGCCTCGACACCCCGCCAGGAGATTAGCGCACTTCTTGGCGAGGCAGGCCCCCTGTTCGTTTTCGGGAAGCGCGTCAGCACAAAGACATAAAGTGGCGCATTGTTTCCATTCGAGCCCACGCCGCTTTAACCTCGCCGGCTCCAGTCTAGGCCCTGGCCGGCCTTGACGGCGCGCATCGTTTCGCTGACTGGGCCAGCCTTTCCCTCATGCAGATCGATGCCGGCCAGGAGGCGCGCAGGCCCGGGCCGCAGCCCCTTGCGCGCACGGATGATGACACGGCCGGCATCGGCCCTGGCATGGGCGCGCACGGGCATGACAGTGATTTCGCCGGCGCGCCGGTCCAGCGCGGCCATGAGAGCCGGCAGTTCCGCTGCGCGGTGAATCAGGACCAGCATGCCTTTCGGGCGCGCTGCGAACAGCATGGCGGCGATCCAGCCGGAAAGCGAAAGGCTCTCCAGATAGGCCGCGGCCTTGCCCTTTCCGGGCGCGGAAATCTCTCCGGGGCGGAAATAGGGCGGATTGGCAAAAACGAGATCGAAACGGTTCTCCCATTCCTCGCGAAGGCCTGCAGCATCGCCCTCGATGATCTCCACGCGCGTGCCCAGCCGGTTGGCGTCGACCCCGCGCCGGGCGAGAGCGGCCGCTTCCGGGTCGATTTCGAGGCCGGTGAAATAAGTCCCTGTCAGACGCCAGGCGGCCGGAAGCAGCGCGCCGCCGCAGCCGCAGCCCAGCTCGAGAGCCCGCGTGCGACCCTCCGGCAGCGCAGCTGAAAGGAGCAGGCTGTCGGTTGTGGCGCGAAAACCCTTTTCCGGCTGGAAAAGTTGCACGCGCCCGCCAAGCAGTGTGTCCCGACTGATCCTCACCCCGGCTCGACATCCTTCAGGACGAAGCGTGCGCGGGCCAGGTCGGCTTCGCCGACGAGCACGCGGCGCGGAAAGGCGCCGATATTGCCTTCGATCGCGGAAATATGCTTGTCGGCCACGAAATAGGAAATACCGGCCTCGTTCAGCAAATGTTGAACATAGCTCAGCTTGACGGGATCATTGGTTCGGAAGACTTCTTCCATGCGGGGCGGGCTCTCCTGAAGCGTCTCGTCCTGCGGCTCAGCGCCACGTCTGTCTGGTCGCGGGGTCCGGCCTATGTATATTGCGCGCCATTCGCAAGATGACCACAGGATTGCTTGTGTCCCAAACCCGACCTTCTGAAAAGCGCCTCGCCGCCCCGCCTGTCATGGAACGCCTTCAGGCGCTGGTCAGCGAGGACATGGCGGCGGTCGAGCAATTGCTGGCGGCGCGCGCGGCCAGTCCTGTCGCGATGATCCCGGATCTTTCCGGCTATATCGTCAGCGCAGGTGGCAAGCGGCTGCGCCCGCTGGTGACGCTGGCTTCGGCTCACGCTGCCGGCGGCGTGGGTCCGGGCACACATGCGCTCGCCGCCGCGGTCGAGTTCATCCATACTGCCACGCTGCTGCACGATGATGTGGTTGATGAAAGTAAACTGCGTCGGGGTAAGGCGGCGGCAAAATCGGTCTGGGGCAATTCCGCCTCGATCCTTGTCGGGGATTTCCTGTTCGCGCGGGCATTCACACTGATGGTGGAGACCGGGAGCCTCGAAATTCTCGATATCCTGTCGCATGCCTCCACGGTGATAGCCGAAGGCGAGGTTCGCCAGCTTGCCGCCCAGGGCCGGCTGGACCTGCCCACCGAGGAATATCTCGCCATTGTCGAGGCCAAGACCGCGGCACTGTTCGAGGCGGCCGCGCGGGCGGGGGCGCTGTCATCGGGTTCGGCCACGGCGGCCGATGCGCTGGCGGCCTATGGCAAGAATCTCGGCCTGGCCTTCCAGATTGTCGACGATGTGCTCGATTATGGCGGCACGACACAGGTGATCGGCAAGTCGGTGGGCGATGATTTCCGCGAAGGCAAGGTCACGCTGCCCGTGGTCATTGCGCGCCGGCGCGGCTCGCCGGAGGACAAGGCGTTCTGGGACCGTGCGCTCGATCCCGCCAGGCAGGATGAAAGCGACCTTGCCCGGGCGATCCGGCTGATCCGCGCGACCGGCGCAGCCGAGGCGACCATCGCCGAAGCGCAGGCCTATGCCGGTCTTGCCAGGCAGGCACTCGGCGCCCTGCCGCCAAGCCCGCATCGCCAGGCCCTCTGCGACCTGGCCGATTACTGTGTCAGCCGGCTGAACTGACACGCGGGCCCAGCACCGCGCGCTGGACCAGCCAGAGACCAAGGCTGAAGGCGAGGGCGCCGGCAAAGGCGGCAAATTCGATCCAGAACAGTGGATGGAGTGACGGCTCGGGGCGTGCTGCGCGGACCGCCCATATCGCCAGCGCCCCGCATGCGGCCGTCATCGTCCACCACAGCGCGGCTACCTGAAAATGGCTCCAGCCGGTGCGCAAGAAGAGCTGGTAGGCATGGTCGCGATGCGCCTGCATCAGGTTCTGGCCGCGCCCCGCCCGCCAGATCAGCGTCATGAATACATCGGTCAGGAAGGGCAGGGCGATCAGTGGGGGGATCCAGATGGAATAGGCATGGGGCGTTCCCCAGAGGCCAAGCGCTGCGATCCAGAAGCCGGCATAAAGCGCCCCGGCATCCCCGGCATAAAGGACACCTGCGAGATTGAAGACCAGGAAACCGGCGATTGCGGCAACGAGTATCCAGATCGGGGGCGCGACGAGCCAGGCGAGCACGGCCAGCATGATCGCTGCGCAACCCATGGCGAGCCCATTGGATCCGTCCATGAAATTGGTCGCGTTCAGCAGCACGAAAATATAGAGCGCGCCGCCCGCGACCAGTCCGGCCAGCGTCCATCCTGGCAGGTCAGGGAGGTAGGAATATCCGGAGTGGACGGCGACAGCACAGGTCGCAAGGCAGATCGCCGCCAGTCCGATCATTCGCACAGAGGCAGGAACCGGCCTGAGATCATCCAGCGTGCCGATCAGGAGGACGCCCATAGCCGGAATGAAAGGCCAATACGAAGCGATACTGCCCGGCGCCCATAACGTGTTGCCGCACTTGAGGCGGGGCGGCGGCAGCGTCGTCAACAGGAGAACGACCAGTATGTGTGCGCCCGCAATGGCCAGGCCGCCCAGAGTGGCGACAGGGCGGGGCTGGTCCTTGCGCCCGCCATCGGGCGCGTCTTTCACGCCAAGCCGGATGATCAGCCAGCAAAGGGCAAGCGCCAGGACGAAAGCGGCGAGCAGGGCCGTCCATGGCATTGTCACATGGAACACGCGGTGGCTCCCTCGCCCAGCATGGTTGCACGCATCCACCAGTCCGGGTGCGTTTCAAGAAGTCTCTTGCCGGCCGCTTGGGCGGTTTCAAGGCCGTCGAACAGCGCGAAACAGCTCGCGCCCGAGCCGGTCATGCGCGACAGGCGCACACCGGGCAGCGCCGAAAGTTGAGCCAGACAGGTCTCGATTTCCGGCACAAGGGTGATGGCCGGGCCCTGAAGGTCGTTACGGGTCTCGGCGGCGAGCCAGTCGGTCAGGGCGGCCGCGTCGCTGGCATCGGGCCGAACCGTTTCCGCAAGGCCGAAACGGCCACCGACCGCGTCGAAACGCTGGAAAACCGGGCCGGTGGGGCAGGGAAGGCCCGGATTGACGATCAGCGCCGGCAGATCCGGCAGGGGCGCGCCCAGGCGTGTCACCCGCTCACCATCCCCGCGCATCATCAGCGGCACCGAATGCAGGCAGGCCAGCACGTCGCCGCCAAGCGCGGGGGCCACGGTGCGGGCAAGGGCCGGGTCGAGCGCGAGCAATCGTGTTACCAGACGCAATGCGGCGCCAGCATCGGCCGAGCCGCCGCCGAGTCCCGCCGCCGCCGGGAGATGTTTCTCCAGTTCGAAATGCAGTCCGGCTTGGGGCGCGAGAGCGCTTGCCGCGCGCATGACGAGATTGTCCCTGTCCGGCCCGGCAGTTTCCGCCATCGGACCCCTGACCGTCATTGAACGTCCATCCGCGCGCCGCACATCCAACCTGTCACTGGCTTCCGGGCCGGCGAACACGACAAGCGAATCGAGATCATGACGCCCGTCACCTCGCGGCGGCCCGACATGCAGGAAGAGATTGATCTTGGCCGGCGCAAGTCCGGTAAGCGCGTCGGCCGGCATCAGGGCCGAACCATCACGCCGCCCCGCCCGTCCGCTCCCCGACCGGCATAATTCGGACCTTCAGGCAGCCCCTCGCTCAGCTTGCGGCGCAGGGTCTCTGCCCGAGTGGCTCCCGGCTCCAGCGAGAGGGCGCGTTTCCATTGGAAATGCGCTTCAAGGCGCCGGCCCACCCGCCAATAGGCATCGCCGAGATGGTCGTTGACCACCGGATCGCCGGGTTCGAGCTCGACCGCGCGTTCGAGATGGATGACGGCGCGCTGGAACTCTCCGAGACGATAGTGCGCCCAGCCGAGGCTATCGACGATCATGCCATTATGGGGTTCCAGGTCGGCGGCGCGGCTGATCAGCTGCATGGCCTCATCGAGATTCAGGCCGCGATCGACCCATCCATAGCCGAGATGATTGAGCACCTGCGCATTGTCCGGGGCAAGCTCTCGTGCGCGCATCAGGTCGCTCTCGGCTTCCGGCCAGCGGCCAAGACGTTCGCGCGCCGCGCCGCGGGCGAGATACAAGCGCCAGTCCGGCCTGCCGCGCGCTTCGTCCCCGGCGATGATCTGGGAGAAGATGGCCTCGGCTTCTCCATCACGCTCGAGCGAGGCGAACAGGTCGCCCAGCTGGACGCGCAGGTCGCGGTCCGGCGCATGGCTGAGGGCATCCCCGGCCACCTGCAGCGCCTCCTCATTTCGCCCCTCGCGGCGCAGCGCCCAGGCCATCTGACCGCGTGCGGTAGCATAGAAGGGCGAGTCTTCGCCGACTTCGCGCAATGTGGCGATCGCATCAGCGCGCCGGCCGGCCTCGTCGAGCGCATCGGCCCAGAGTGTGCGGGCGATATCGAGTTGGGGGTCGAGTGCCAGTGCCATCGAGAAATACACGCCGGCCAGGTCGCCATCGCTGCGCGCCGAGAGTGCTGCGGCCGGGGCATAGATCGCCATGGCGGCCCCTTCGCGCAGGTCCATGCGCCTGACAGCCACATCCTCGCCGGCCGCGATGCGCCGGCGCAGAGCGTCCAGTGAGGGGTTGGGACCGATCTCCTCGCGAAAGGTGAGCAGCATCTCACGGGCGCGCTCCCGTTCGCCGGCCGCGGCGAGCAGGCGGGCATGGGCATCGCTGGCCACCGCCAGCCGGGGCCCATTGGCCCAGACGGTCTCCAGCGTCTGCAGGGCGCGGCCATCCTCGCCGGCGGCGATGTCGATCAGGCTGAGCATGTAGAGCGTGACACTGTCGAGGAGATCAGGGTCAGCCTGCCCGGCCAGCAGGATTTCGCGGGCCGCGTCCGGGCCCGAGGTTTCCAGAGCGCACCAGGCCCGCAGATTGACCGCCGTCATACGGTTGAACGGCCCGAACCGTCCGCCATCCAGCCAGCGATCGGCGGCCGCGGGCTTTCCCTCGCGGATGGCGCCCACCGCGAGCGTGAGGCGAACCAGAGCGGACGGGTCCACGAGGTCAGCCTCGCGCGCCATGGTTTCGGCTTCATCGAAACCCCCGGCGAGCAGTGCGGCAAAGACGGCGCGCTGAGCGATCTCGCCGGCACCGCCGGATGTGTCCAGAGCGGCCTGATAGCGCTCCAGGGCCGTGCGCGGATCGTTTGTCAGTGTGGCGAAGCGAGCCACCAGAAAAGCGCTGTAGCTGTCGGCCGCTTCCGGGCGCGGCGGCTGGCTGCCGGCCAGCGGATGGCCTTGCGGCAGGCGCATGCCGGCCGAGCAGCTGACGAGTGAGAGTGCCGCCAGGGCGGCAGAGATTCTTGCCGTGAGCCTTATCATCACGCCGGCCTTTCCTCCCTCATTGTCGTTCGCGCACGCTTGTTCTCGTTGCTGCGCTGTCTTGATTCGCGGCGAAGAACCCTGTCAGGTCTTGCGCTGGCGCACATCCTCGTCCTCCAGCGAGATACGCGGAAGGTCCCGCTGGCGGGGCGCGGGACCGGAAAGCCCGTCTTCCAGCTTTCGCCGGATGCTCAGTTCGGTCTCGTGCGGGGGAAACTCCTCGAGTGCCCGTGACCAGGCCTCGCGCGCCTCCTCGCGGCGGTCGAGATGCCAGAGAATATCGCCATAATGATCCTCGATCTCCCAGTGCCGTTTCGGCGCAAGTTCCTGGCGTGAATTCTCGATCAGCCGCAGGGCGTCGTCGAGATGGCCCAGCTTGTAATAGGCCCAGCCGAGGCTGTCGGCGATATAGGCGTCGTTACGGGCCATGGCATTGGCCGCATGCAGCACTTTGTAGCCTTCCTCGAGCCGGTCGGTATTCTCGATCAGGTAATAGCCAAGCGTGTTGAGCATGTACGGGTCATTCGGCCGCTTCAGCCGCTCGCGCCGGATCATCTGCAGCCCTTCCTCGACACGGCCGGCCTGGCCGAGGATGTTGGCGAGCTGCATGCGCCGGTCATGCGTATTGTCGAGCTCGCGGGCCTCGCGGGCAAAGGGCACCGCTTCGCCCGCCCGGCCGAACTGTTTGAGCGTGTCGGCGTAAAGCGCGGCCGTGCTGGCGCGTTCGGCATTGTTGGTGGCCAGATCGCGGGCCTTTCGCGCCCGGCCGACGGCCTCCTCCTCGTCGCCCATCAGGGCATGCAGGCCCACCGCGCCGGACAGTATGCCAAGCCGGTCATCATCCCCGGCCAGCCGCACGGCCTCCTCCACGGCCTGCCGCGCGCGCGCGGCTTCACCGGCCATCAGCCAGGCCTGCGCCGCCGAGAGGGACAGCCCCGCCCTGGGTTCGGGGGCAACAGCGGCGATATGGGCGGCCGCCTCATAAAGCGCCTCGTCATAGAGCTGCGAAATCACGTTTTCGCGCAGCCCCTCATCGGCCGGATCGGAGATCATGGCGAGCATGTCCAGCGTGATGCGTTGTTCGTCCAGCCCGCGCAGGCGCTGGCCGACCATGGCGCCGCGGATCAGACGAGCCTGGTAAAGCGACATGGACAGGTCGCTGAGCGAGCGGGCGAACGCGCCTTTCAGGTCCAGCGCGTCGAGCTCGATCCCACGACCGGTTTCCAGCGAGTCCAGGGCCGCCTCAAAGCGTGCGGCCTGTTCGGGCTGGGCCTCCTGCAGCTTGCGATAAATATCCTTGGCATCCTCTGTGCGTCCCAGTCGGCGCAGCAGCAGGGTGCGCCGGGCGATGACAAGCTCGACATGGCCGAACAGGATGCCCTTGGGGTCAAACTGGTGCTCGGGCGCCTCGATCCGTGAAGGTGTCATCGAGGCATAGACGGCGAGGGCCTCCTCATTGCGGCCCATGGCTTCGAGCATCGCCGCCAGGGAAAGTTCCGCGGTCAGGCCGGGCAGGCCGGCATCAGCCTCGCGATGGGCCTTGATCGCCTCGTCCGGCTTGCCTTCCAGTGCAAGGAGCCAGGCATCGAGGAAGCGGATCACCGGATCGGCCTCACCGCGACCATCGCTCTGTCTGAGCAGCTTGCGCGCGCCGTCATAATCGGCGGCGGCCATGCGGTCGATGGCGAGGATCACTGCGCCGGTGGCGTCCGGCCCGTCGCCGGACTTTTCGGCCATGCGTACCATGGCGATGAAGGCGGCCAGGTCTCCGGACTTTATCGCATCTGCGGGCCGCTCATAAGCGGCAAGGCCGACAGGCGCGCCGTCAGGCCCGCGCACAGCCGTGGCCATGGCGGCGGGCGAGACGCGGTAATCCCCCTCCAGCGAAGCTTCCAGCTCGCTTTGCGCGTCCGGGCCCGCGCTGGCTTCGAGGCTGGCGCAGCCCGTGGCGCCAGCCAGTGCCGCAGCCGCCAGGGGAATAAGGATACGCATGCGAGGGATCTCCGCTTTGTCGTCTTGCCTCCTGAATGTGCATTGGCTCGCCCCCGGCGGCAAGAAGCAAGGCGGGCGTGTCTGCAGCCCGAAAGGAAAACCTTGCATTCACGGGCCTCGATCGCCTACATCGCCGGCTTCGTCATTCACGTCCCCATGACAGCACGAGGGAAGGCGCCGCCATGGCCGAACTCATCATTTCCGGCCCCGCAGGACGCATCGAGGCCCGCTACACCGAACCGCCGATGCCCGGCGCGCCGATCGCGCTCATCCTGCATCCTCATCCCAAGGCCGGCGGGACGATGCAGGACCCGATCACGATCCGCATGTACCAGATGTTCGAGGCGCGCGGCTTCGGCGTGCTGCGCTACAATTCGCGGGGGGTTGGGCGCACACAGGGCCATTATGACAATGGCGTGGGCGAGCTGGAAGACGCCGCCTATGTGCTTGACCATCTCGAAAACCTGGCGGAAAGCCCGCGCTATGTCTGGTGTGCCGGTTACAGTTTCGGTGCCTATATCACGCTGCAGCTGCTGATGCGGCGCCCGGAAATCGACGGCTTCTTCGCCGTTTCGCCGCCGGCCAATCATTTCGACCTGTCCTTCCTCGCGCCCTGTCCGGCCTCGGGCCTCATCATCATCGGCGACAATGATGCGATTGCCACGCCCCAGGATGTCGAACGCGCGCTGCAGAAGGTGCGCGTCCAGAAGGGCGAGAGTATCGAGCGCGACCAGGTCCCGGGCGCCAATCATTTCTATTCCGACCGCCAGGACAGCCTGATCGAGAAGCTGTCCGGCTATCTCGACCGCCGGCTCGATGAAGCCAATGCACAGCTACGCGCCGAAGCCGAGGCGGACGAGGAATAAAGCGCCGGCCCGGATTGCCGGCAATCTTCATCAATCCTCAAGCCTTGCCTGGCAGGCTTACGCGATACCAGTGGTTCAGCGGAGGCTGTG